>JBBTFS010000036.1:0-12581 GCA_038060705.1 Gemmatimonadota bacterium | reverse complement strand
CGGGGAGCGCGAGCTCGCGGTGGGCATCGTGGCGGGTCTGCAGACGCATGGGTCGCGGGCCAACTGGCATCCGCACCTCCACGCTTTGTCACGGACGGCGACTTCCGGCCCGACGGCACCTTCGTCGCGTGGCCGGTCCCTGACACGGCCGGCTGACCGAGGCGTTCCGCCGCGCCGTGCTCCGACTGTTCGTGCGCTTGGAGCTCTTCGACGAGGAGCAGGCCGCGGGGATGCTCACGTGGCCGCACTCGGGGTTCCCGTCGCGCTGGAACGGCTGACCTATGACCGGACGGACGAGATCACCGCGATTCAGGCGGTCCAGCCCTTCGTGTCACGCGTCGCGTCCAGCCAGGCTCATGCGCTCGCGGTAGCGTTGAACGCTACGGGCGCCGGAGGTCTTCGTCATGACATGTGATCTGCCACGATGGGACTTGCGACACTCCACGCACGCCGGCGGCAAGTCAGCGGCAGTGGTCCGGCTCAGATCTCCCAATTGGAGAGCACGATGCCGCTGGCCGGCTTGCGCTCGACGTAGCCCGCGAGTGACATGCGCAGGTCTGTCCAGCGGACGCGCGCGCGCAACGCAATCAGCCGCTGGTACGCGGCCTCGTAGTCGCCCTGCAAGCGGATCGAGGCGCGCTTGGTTCCGCTGCGCCGCGCCAGGTCGCTGAGGGCGCGTGCGGCCGCGTCCACCGTGACATCCTCCGCGAGCACGAGCTTGAGGACCCGCAACTCCTCGCGGGTGCGGCCCTCCACGAGGGGCGCGGTGTGGCACAGGGCGTAGCCGCGCAAATGATCCCCGTTCATGAAGAGCATCGTGTCGCCGAGCGCGAGTTCGTCGGTAAGCTGGATCTCGCGCGCGTGGTCGTACCCGGGCTGCATCGAAGAGACCAGGACGCGGCATTGTTCCAACAGGTCGTCCTTGTCGCTCGGCGACATCCTTCCAAACAGGGGCGCCGGCCTGTCCGCGTACGTGGCGTCCACGGTGACGGTGAGCGTGAGTTTGCCGGGGACGAAGCCGAGCGCCGAGTAGAAGCCGATGTTGTCCATCGTGCGCGGCATGGTCTCCAGGCCGATCACGGTGGCGCCGTGCACCTTGAGCCACTCGATACCGCGCCGCACGATCTCGCTTCCCGCGCCCATGCCCTGCTGCTCGTTCCGGACGGCCAGGGGCCCCATCCAACCCTCGGTACCGGATCGATGCACCATGTTGAACGCGACGATCTCGTCGCGCTCGCCGCGCCACACCATGGCGCCGTCGGCGGCGTCGCGAATGGCGTAACGCCAGACCACCGGGTTGAGGTGCGGTACGCGAACGCCGGTGAGGCCGTCGCGGCGGTAGCGTTCGGTGAACGCGTCACTGAACACGTCGTTCAAATCGGGAATGTCGTCGAACCGCGCCGGACGCGGCCCATCCAGGACCTGGCTCGGCCGCCACGAGCGCGACGTCGCCATCAGTCCGCGCCTCCCATCGCCACCGCATAGGCATCCGGTGACGCGACATCCACGGAGTCGATGGCCAGCGGCCCCGCCTCCTGGATGACGCGCGTGGTGCCGGCTTCGTCGTCGTAGCGCACCGTCAGCACGCGATCCAACCCTTCGCGCACCGACTCGATGTGCGTGATCACGACCACCTGCTCGAACCGGTCGTGCAGGCGGCGCAGCAATTCGACGACGTTGTGCCGGCGTGCTTCATCCAGTGAGCCAAAGACCTCGTCCAGCACCAGCAGCGAGAAGGCCTGGCCGGCGCGCTCCGCGATCATCTGCGAGATGGCGAGACGCAACACGAGGTTGGCGAGGTCTTCCTCGCCGCCAGAAATCACGGGCTTGGGGATGCCGTCCTCGAGCACGACGACGTTGTAGTCGTCGTCCAGTTCGAGTTCGCTGTAGCGGCCGTCCGTGAGCTGCGCCAGGAACCCGCTGGCCAACTCGGAGATTTCCGGCCGCAGATGCTGGTTGAGATCGGCGCGCATATCCGAGTACGCGCGGTCCAGTTCATCATGCAGGCGGCGGTCGGTGTTCAACAGACGCAGGCGCTGCTGCATGCGCTCCAGCTCCACGCGGCTTTGCTCGGCGACCGCACGCGCGGCGCGCGCGGCCTCGAGGTCCTTTTCCACGACCGCGCCGTCGAGCTTTGCGGCGTTGAACGCGGTGGACGCGGCGTCGAAGTCGGCATGCAACGCGGCGAAACCCGCCTCCGAGAACCTGGAAGCAGACTGCTGCTTTCCAAGGCTCGCGATCAGCTTCCTGGCCGCCGCCAGATCCTTGCGCACCTGGGTCGTTTGCGCCTTCACCTGTGGCTCCCGCTCGGTGAGCGCTCCGAGGCGTGCGGACCTCGCCGCCAGTGGAGCGAACTGCTCATGACGATGACGCAGTTCGGCGTGTCGCGTCACGTGGTAGCCGGACGGGATGATCTCGACTTCGGCGATGATGACGGCGAGCCGCTTGTCGCGAGCGGTGATGTCCGCGGCCACTTGTTGCGATTCCTGCGCACGGAGCTTCGCCGCCGTCACCGCCTTCGTGCGCTCCTCCACGACTGCGCGCAGGTCGCGCGCCTTGGCCTCCAGCGCCGCCAGCGGTTCCGGGATGGCCTTGAGCTGATCCAACCGCTTGGCGTAGTAGCGACCGTTCACGACGATTTCGTGCATGCGCCCGTCTATGTCATCCAACACCTCGCGGAAGTGATCGGACAGCGGCCTCGTGCAGATGGGACACGGGCCATCCGGGCCCAGATCGGCAATCTTCTCGCGCTGCTTCTTGAGCTCGTCGTGCTGTGCCAGGAAATCCTGCCGCTTGGTTTCCGCCTCCTGGCGATCACGGGCCCACTCGGTCCGCAACTCCGTGATGCGGTTCTCCAACTCCTGCTGCTCTTTGCGCGTCTCTTCCCGCTCTCGCTCCTTGGTTTCCACGAGCGAGGCATCCGACGCAAGGCTTGCCGCTCGCTGATGCAACTGGGCCAGCTCGCCTACGATTTGACGCCGGTTCTCGTTCAGCGCCGCGCGCCGGCCTTCCTGCGCCGCCAGCGCCTGCATTTCATGCAGCTGTGACTCGAGGTCCTTGTGGACACTCAGCTCCGACTTGATCTGCGCAACTTCCTTGCGGGCGTCGGCGATCTCGGCCAACTCCTCCTCGAGGCGCTTGGCGTCCTTGAGTAGCGAGCCCTCTTGCGACTCCCGGAGGCGCAGTTCAGCGGTGAGCGCCTGCATCGCCTCACGGTCCTTTTGCGCCGCGGCCCATTTGGGCTCGAGGTCGGACACAACGGCGTTCGCCTTCTTGAGGCGCTTGAGGGCGTCCCTGGCGCGGGCCTCCGCGTCAGCCGATCGCGCGGTGCTCTCGGCCAACAACCGAGCGACGACGTCGCTCTCGGGCATCGCCGACTCCATGCCCTGCGCCTCGCCGCGAATGACGTTGCGGCGATCACGCACCAGCACCTGCGCGCCGCGGAGGCGCTCGTAGCCGAGCACGCGGGAGAGGAACTGCGCGCGCTCGGCCGGCCCCATGGCCGCCATGACGCTGAGTTCCTTCTGCCCCGTGAAGTACGTGTTGAAGAACTCCTGCTGGCTCATGCCCAGCCGGCGGCGCAGGAGGTCCGTGACGCCGCTCAGGGAGTTGGCGATTGGAGCGGGCGCACCGTCGAGGTACAGCTCCGCGCTGCTCAGCGACCGGACGACGCGGTAGCGGTGGCCCGCGAGGTCGAAGTCGAGTTCGACCTTGACGCCGGCGCGCGCCGGCGCGCGCAGTGAGCGAATGCCCTCGCGCGTTCCGCGTGCCGCGGGCATGCCGTACAGCGCCCACGCGATGCCCTCAAGGATGGTTGTCTTGCCGGACCCGTTGGGGCCGATGATGCCCGTGAGGCCGGTGTCGAAGTCCACCGTCGTATCCGCGTGCTGGCGGAAATTCTTGAGGCGGAGCTGGTTGAGGCGCACGGTCAGGTCTCCGTGCCGAGCGCGGAATCGGCGACGGTCAGCGCCTCGGCGTCCGCCAAGTACTTGAGTCCGAGGTCCACCAGCCGCTCGCGATCCAGGTCCGCGGGAATTTCACGGTGCGTCAACTGATCGCGAACGACGTCCACCACCGACTGGCGACGGCCCGGCGCTCCCTGCCCCGCCCGCACCGCGTAATCCTCGCGGCGAACGTCCATCTGGAAGTGCACGGCGCGCCGCTTGAAGTCGCGCAACGCCTTGTGGTCCAGTTCGCGGGCCACGTGGCGCGGGACATCGCGCAGCGTGAGCCGCACGATCTTGTCGTCAATGCCACCCTTGTGCTTCTCGACCGCTTTGAGAATCTCGGCGTCGAGCTCGGCCACGCTCTTGTTGCGGGCGGAGATATCCGGCAGGCGCACGAACGCCCGCGACGGCGCCAGGTCGTGAAAGCGATGCTCCTTCGTTTCGAGATTGAACTCGATGAACCCCTTGCCCTTGAGGCCCAGGTCCTGGGCCTCGACCATCTCGCCCCAGACGTTGAGGCTCGTGTAGTCGATGGCGCCGGAGTAGAACGCATTTTCCGCCACGCGGCGGTGGACGTGATAGTGGCCCAGGGCCACATAGCTCCACTTCGACAGGCCGATCTCAGCGCGCGTGAGGTTGATGGCCGCGCGGTCCAGCTCGGCGACGTGCGGTGGCACGATCTCAGGCATGTTGGCATGCACCAGCAGCACGTTGTACTTGGCGTCGCCCGGTGTGAGCGCCGGCAGTGCGCCAGGGACGCCCGGCACCGCCAACACGGAGACCGCGCCCCCGGCCAAACTGAAGCTGCGCGCCTCGCTGGCCGCGACGTGCACGCCGAGCTGCTCGAACAGCGCGAGGATGCTGCCGGTTTCCGTGGTGCGGGGGGTGTCGTGGTTGCCCGCGACGAGTACGATGTCGGCCGTCGGGAGCTCCTTGCGAAGGCGCAGGAACTGCCGGAATGCGTGGAGAATGGCTGCGTTGCTGGGACGCGCCGTGTGGAATACGTCGCCGGCGATCAGGATCAGGTCCGGTTCGATCCGGATGATCTGATCCACGGCGCGCTGGAACGTGCGAGCGACATCAAACTCCCGCTGATTGATGCCGGTGGGCGTCAGGCGCAGGTACTGGCGGTACCCGAGATGAAGATCCGAGAGGTGGACGAGGCGCATGCGCAGGGCGGGTGAGCCAATCTAGCGCTGCGTCGTCACTCTGAGCGAGCAGTGCGAGCCCGGGAAAACGGCTAGCGACGCTGGGGCCGCGGGAGCGAGAGGACCTTCATGCTCTGGGTCACTTTCACGCTGAAACGGAGGGCCGCGTTTGCCTTGTCTTTCTGCGCCACCGTGGACTTGAGCAGCAGCAAGAAGTGCGACTCCGATAGCCAGCCGCGCCTCCGGTTCACCACCATAGTGCCGCTCACCGATCCCGTGACGGCCTCACCGGCCGGCTTGGCCGTGGGAACGAGCGTCCCGGTCATCGTCACGTAGGCCAGATCGCCTTGGGCCGCGGTGGAGTCCAGGCGAAAGCGGGCGCGCATCACGCTGCCGCCGGGAATGCCCAAAGACTCGCCGGAGGGCACGGGCATCTCGCGCACCCACGACTCTCCGACCGCCACCGGCTTGCTGGGGAACGACGCCGGCATCACCGACACCAGGTCGCTCACGTCGCGCGGCACGGATCCGGCGCCGTCATTCAGCGTCACCGTGCCGTCGGGCCAGAGGCGCAGCCGCATCTGGCGTCCCTCCAGTTCCTGCTCTGCCTGCGCCCCCAGTGCGCGCGCATTCACGTCGCTGCTCGTGACGTCCACGGAGTCGGTCACGGCGAGGATCAACGAGGCGATCGGCGCAGCGCTCTCGACGATGGCGCGCGAGAACATCCGGAGCGTCGTGGTAATTGGCGCCCCTGCAGCACTGCTGCTCATTTCCGTCACCTGCTGGAGCTGCATGCGCAGCGTGTCGCCCACGCGCGGACGCAGCTCCAGCAGGACTTTCTGCGCGCCGGCGTTCCCCACGACGATCGCCGACAGCAGCAGTGACCGCGACAGTTGCGACATCAGAACCCGTATGGATCGTCGCCCTTGAGCGCGCGGATCGGCACCGCCACCGGAACGGCAACAGGTTCGGTGGGCACGATCTTCCGGAAACGCGACTCGAAGAACGACTTCACATTGGCCGGCTTGGTGCGCAGGGTCTCGTTGCGGGCCCGCAGGACGTCGGCCTCCTCGTGGCCGGCGATGGTGCGCTTGACCCAGTCGAGCGAGACCGCCGAGTCGAGCTGGCGCAGGGAGCGCATCACCGCCACGTCGATCGCGAGGTCCGTGGCCGGCGGAAACTGTTCGGCTCCGTCTCTACCGCGCATCACCGCCGGGCGCGGGAAGCGCACGAAGATCGGCTGCGCGAAGTGCGGGTGGCGCACCATGAGCTGACCTTTCTCCAGTGTCGCAAGCTTGGTACGCGTGGCCGGACTCAGGACGGCGTATCCGGGCGTGGCGAGTTCGTCCATGTCCATGCGTCCGTACAGCGACGTCCCCGAATTGCCCGGCACGCGGCGATGCACCTGCGACCGGAACTGCTGGGCGCTGAAGAGCACGAGGCCCAGATAGCGTCCGCGTTCCGAGATATCGAGCAGCATTTTCCGCACGTAGGTGTCGGGTCCGTCTGCCGGCGCGTACTTGTTGAGCTCGTCCACAAACACGATCACGTGGCTCACGCCCAGATCGCGCCGTTCGAGATGCTCGCGCAGTTTGGAGACCACGCGGGCGAAGATGAGGTCCTGCGCGTCCTCTTCGACGGACGCTACATCCACCACGTACACCGTCCGGTCCTCGAAGCTCCCGAACGGCAGGTCACTCACGGCGCCTTCATCGGTGACGAGGCCGGCGCAGCGCGTGGAGATGTTGGACAGCCGGTTGCGCACTTTGCGGATCGTCGCGACATGGTGCGTGCGCCAATGCTCGCCAGACGAGCGGTCTTCCATGCCGCGCAGCAGGTCGCGGAAAAACTGCTCCAGTTCGCCGAACGAGCGCACCCGGTGCGGCGACGACAGGACCGGGTCACGGAACTCACGATTGATGACGCGCTCCTGCAGGAAGTCGATGAACGCGTCTGCCTTGGCGTCCACGTCGTCTCGGTTGAGCAGCACCTCGGCAAACTGCATCACCTCGTTCAAGCCCCACGTGAGCGGGCTCAGGTTGTGCGACAGCGCTTCGTTGGAGCGCAGCGTGTTGATGGAGAATCCCTGGGCCGTGTACGGCGCGAAATAGCGGACGCGCTCGAAGGGCTTGGCGGGCACGCCGAGTTTGTCGTAGATCGCGTGGTCGGCGTCGTCGAGGGTGCCGGGCTTGTCCAGGAACAGCAAGTCCGGGCCTTTTACGTTGAAACAGACCGCGGCCACCGAACCCTTGTTCTCGGGGAAATGCGTGAAGATCGACGAGAGCAGCCATTCCACGGCGCTGGTCTTGGTCGCGAGACCCGACACGCCCGAGATGTTGAGGTGCGCAGCCTCGGGGCCCATCAGGAACTCGGCGTCGAGATAGATGGGCGCTTCCATGGCGCCGGCGCGGTACAGGCCGCACGGAATGCCCGTGTTGGTGCCGGCCTTGAGGTACGTGTCCATCCGCAGCGCGACCGCCACGTCTTCGTCGGACGCCAGTGCCACGGTGCCCATCGGAACGGGTTGCAGCGGCTCGTCGGGAATCTGCCGCAGCACATGCGCCGTGTAGAGGCGGATCTCGGCGCGCAACGTCGCCGCCTGAGCGGCGGTCTCCGGCGCACCGTCGTGGCCCAGCACGTCGTGGATGGGCGAAAGCAGATCCGTGTAGCTGAAGCCCTCGACCACAATGCCGTAGATGCGCGGCAGTTGCCCGTTCACCGGCCGTTCGCCGTCCACACGAACGATGGTGCCGATGCCGACCGGAGAATCCAGCGACGTCCAGAAATGGAACTCGTGCGCCGTATTCGGCTTCTTCTCCGTCGCCACCACGCGACCCATGATCGGCGAACTCATTGCACCGCCCGCAGGTATTCCTCGGCGTCGCGAATGCCGTAGGCCATCTTGTCCCAGCGCGGGTCCGGCAGGGCGAGCGGCAACCGCTCGGCCAGGATCCAGCGGGACACATCATCTGCGCGACGCCCGAGCGCGGACCGATCGTCGTCGAGCGCGACTTCCACACGCACCAAGCCCCAAAACGGGTCGCGGCCGGCAGCGTCTGCCACGCGCAGATACCAGCTTGCGACCGAAGTCCGGCGCGACGACTCGATGCGAACCACACTCGAGCGCTGGCCCGTCGTGAGTGCGGACACCACGGCCAGCGCGTCACCCTCGGCGTAGAGCGTCTGGTGGCTCTTGATCACGCCGACAACGTTGGCGGCGCGAGCGACCGTCGCGCTGCCGGAGATGCCGCCGTCCAGGTACAGCACGCCGCGCTCGCGCTCACACCAACGCACGGCAAGCTCGGTCTCGACGCGCTCGCGATCGGCGAGCACGGCTTGATACGCCAACTCCTGGAGCGCGAAGGGGTGGCCCGAATCAGGTTCGCGGCGTTCCAGCGTGTCCACGACTGCGACGCCCATCTCGTTCAGCACGCGGGCCACATCGCGATCGAGCTGCGACATTGGCGCGTACAGCGCGCGCCGAACGAGGGGTGCGCCCCACGTGGACAGCCGCCGTTCGCGGCGTTGGCGGATGGCGGCCGAGACCGTGCCAAACACGATTGGGATGACGCCCTGCCAGCGGGCAACGAGCGTGAGCTGCGAACCGTCGAGGAACGCATCGAAGCGTGGCTCGAGCGGGCCGCTGACAGCGTGGGCCCGCATCTGCGTGTCCTCGATGACGTCCGCGGCGCGAATTGACGGCGCATCGAGCATGCCGCGGGGCTGGATTTCGAGCGGCCTGGACGCGATGACCGGGCCGGTGTCACGCAACGCAGCCCACAGGCGCCGCCGAACCAAGTCAAATGAAGTGTCCGAACTCGTCACATGTCATGCTAACTGTTCGCGCGGGGGGATGCTCATCACGAACGAACCAAGACGGCGGGAACTGGGAACCGGGAAACCAAGACAGCGGGAACGGGGAACTGGGAACTGGCAAAGAGCCGCGGCCTGCCTGTTCCCTTGCCTATTCCCAGGTCCCCATTTCAGCCGTTTCGATTTCCCCGTTCCCAGTTCCCGCTGTCTTGGTTTCCCGGTTCCCCGTTCCCAGTTCCCGCTGTCTTGGTTTCCCAGTTCCCGGTTCCCGCAGTCGCAGTTCTATCCGCCGATATCCCACGCCTGTTGCGAATCCTTCTTTGAATAGGCACGGAAGGCAGTGAGTGTCTGGGTTCGCTGGAGACCGGGTACCGTGGGGAAGATTTCCGTCACCACCTTCGCGATATGCTCGTACTCCGCCACGCGGACGATGGCGACCAGATCCCATTCTCCCGACACGGAGTAGACCTCATCCACGCCGTCGATGCCGGCCAGGACTTTCGCGGCCTGTGGGATGCGGCTCGGATCGACGCGACACAGCACGATGGTGGTGATCACGATGGCACCGGGAAAGGCGGAACGTTGAGCATCCAGAGTCCGACAAGGTGACTGGTTCCATCCACATCGAGCAGCAGGTCGCGCGCCAGGCGAATGGTGCGACTGCGATTGGCGCCGCTCACCTTGAAATGAAACACCTGTTCGGCCTCGTCGGCTTCGGCCATGACGGCCACGTCCACTTCCATGGCTGCCACGCCGGGCTTGGATGACCGCGGCGGGACCGAGACCCGGGCGTCTTCGATGGCGGTCGGTGGCGCCAGCTTGCTGCGCTTTTGCACGTCCGGCCACACCGCGACCTCCACCCCATTGATACGTCCCGCGGTCAGGTCGAAGATCAGCCATGACCCGTCCGACCCTTCGAGCTCCATGGATGCAGATGCACCCTTTGGCGTGCCGCGATGCTGTACCTGAGCCGAGAGGATCTCGGTGTCCGGGTCCCACCGGTATTCGACGGCTGGCGCGGCTTCGTCCGCGGCTTCGATTCGGATCGGGATCTTCACGTCGGTTCTCCTGTACTTCCGAATCTGCGTGCCGCGCCGCGGCGACCGGTACCGAATCCATGCACGTCCGCCCGCAGCGTTGCGGTGCGCCGACGCCGTACCGCGTAAAGAATACGAACGGCGCGGGAGTGTCACCAGACGCACCGCAATGGAGCGTGGCCGCGACCGGGACTATCTTTGGTCAATGATCTCGGACATGCCCTTCCCCGCCACAGGAGGATGGATCGAGGTCATCAGCGGCGTGATGTTCAGCGGCAAGAGCGAAGAGTTGATCCGCCGCGTCCGCCGCGCCGTCATCGCGCGCAAGAAGGTGCAGGTGTTCAAGTCGCACCTCGACGGCCGTTACGCGGGCATCTATCAGGTCTCGAGCCACGACGGTCGCACGGTGCAGGCGGTGCCGGTGGACACCACCGAGCAGATCATCGGCAAGCTGGAGCCCGACACGCAGGTGGTTGGCATCGATGAGGCCCAGTTCCTCGACACCGGCATCGTCGCACTGGCGACCGCGCTGGCGCAGCGCGGTTTGCGCGTCATCGTCGCCGGCACCGATCTCGATTTCCGCGGCGAGCCGTTCGGGGCGATGCCGCAACTCATGGCGGTCGCCGAAATGGTGGACAAGCTGCACGCGATCTGCGTCGTGTGCGGCGGGTCGGCGAGCCGCAACCAGCGGCTGATCGAGGGCAAGCCGGCGCGCTACGACTCACCCACGATCATGGTCGGCGGCGAGGAGTCGTACGAGGCGCGTTGCCGCGCGTGTCACCGCGTGCCGCGGCGGGACGAAGACCAGGTCGCGCTGCTGTAGGTCCGGCCTAGACGCTCGGCGCGCGGCTGTATGCCAATGCCAGGAACTCCTCGCGGGTCTTGGCGTCGTCGCGAAACGCGCCGCGCAGCGCGCTGGTGATCGTCCGCGAGTTCTGCTTCTCCACGCCGCGCATCATCATGCACAAATGAAACGCCTCGATCACGACGCCCACGCCGGTGGGCTTGAGCACGTCGTCGATGGCGCTGGCGATCTGATCGGTGAGGCGCTCCTGCACCTGGAGTCGGCGCGCGAACACATCCACAATCCGCGGAATCTTGGACAGGCCGACGATCTTGCCGTTGGGGATGTACGCGATGTGCGCCTTGCCAAAGAACGGCAGCATGTGGTGCTCGCACAGCGAGTACAGCTCGATGTCGCGCACCATGACCATGTTGCGGTGGCCGTCGTCGCTAAACACGCCCTGGCCGACGACATCCTCCACGCAGGTGCGGTATCCCTGCGTCAGCCACTTGAGGCTCTTGGCGACGCGCTTGGGCGTCTCCAGCAGGCCCTCGCGCTCCGGGTTCTCGCCGATCAACTGCAACTGACGCAGGACCGTGGCCCTGAGTTCGTCGCCCACTTGCGACAGCGCGGCAGGGATCACGCGCTCCGATTTCGTCGTCATGAGAGTTCCGTCCCAGCGAGAGTCGTTGACGCTCCGGCGCCACCCGCATACGTTGGCGACCCGGATCAAAAAGCTAACGCCACCGACGACTGACGATGCTCCTTGCAGGACTCACCGGCAATATCGCCGCCGGGAAATCAACGGTCGCGGACTTCTTCGTCCACAAGGGCGCGACGCTCATTGACGCGGACGTGCTTGCGCGGGACGCCGTGGCGCCTGGCACACCGGGCTTCGAGGCCGTCATCAAGCGTTGGGGCGACAAGGTGCGGACCGCGGACGGCAGCCTGGACCGCGCGGCCCTCCGCGCCATCGTGTTTGCCGACCCCGGCGAGCGCGAGGCCCTCAATGGCATCATTCACCCTCGGGTGGAAGAGTTGCGGCACCAGGCGGTGACCAAAGCCCGCGAACGCGGCGACCGCATCGTGGTGTGTGACATCCCGTTGCTGTACGAAAAGGACCTTGCCGGCTTGTTCGACTGCGTGGTGCTGGTGGACGCACCGCGAGGCCTGCGCCTGCAACGACTGGTGCGCGAGCGTGCGCTGCCCATCGCCGAGGCCGAGGCCATGATCGACGCCCAGATGCCGGCCGACACCAAGCGCACGCGGGCCGACTACATCATCAACAACGCCGGCACCCACGCCCAACTGGAAGCGCGCATCCTCGAGGTCTGGCAGGCGCTGACCAAGGCCGAACGCCTGAAGACGAATTAGGTTCCAAGCCGTCGCAGCACTTCACCCCGAGTCACCATCATGGCCGAGATTCCGAAGGACCTGCTGTATACGGAAGACCACGAGTACCTGAAGAGCACGAGCGACGCCAACGTCGTTGCGATCGGCATCACCGACTACGCCCAGGGTGAGCTCGGTGACATCGTCTACCTCGAGCTCCCCAAGGTCGGCGCGCAATTCAAGAAACACGACGTCTTCGGCACCATCGAGGCTGTGAAGGCCGTGTCCGAACTCTTTTCGCCGGTGTCCGGCGAGATCGTCGAGATCAACGCGCGACTCGAGAAGGAACCGCAGCTCGTGAACACCGCGCCTTACGGCGACGGGTGGATGGTGAAGATGAAGCTTGCCGACGCCGGTGAAAAAAAAGGCCTGCTGGACTCGGCGGCCTACGGAGCGCACATAGGGAAGTGAAGGAGAGAGGAGAGAGGAGAGAGGAGATTGATCAGGTCCTCTCTCCTCT
>JBBTFS010000035.1:0-18069 GCA_038060705.1 Gemmatimonadota bacterium | reverse complement strand
CTAGAGAACGCGAAGCACGTCCTCTACGGGGCCCGCGTTGCCGTTCGAAAGCAACGCCACGATTTCGCGCCACACGGTGCGTGAACGCGGCCAATTGAAGCGGCCCTCGGCAGCTTCGGGTGAGAGCCATTCGGACGCGTCGTGCTCGCTCCCAAGGGTTACCGTCGCGGGTTCGTCGACGAATGCCGCAAAGACCACTGCCGCGGTCACGATGCCCTGTTTGGGCATGTAGAACGGCTGGACGGCCACGCTGTACATGCGGGCGACTTCGAGGCCGCACTCCTCGCGCATTTCGCGGACCGCCGCTGTCTCGGGGCGCTCACCCGCCTCGATTCGGCCATGCACGACCTCCCACGAACCTGGGCAGCGGGTGCCCTGCCCACGTCGCAGCAGCAGCACGCGCCAACCGTCCGCGAGCGGACGAATGACGTAGACATCCACGGTGGCCACCTTCACGACGACTTCGTTGTGGTCCATCGGCGCAGCGCGGTCCGGCGTTGGGGTGGCAGGTAGATACTGCGGCGGCCCGCCGCCGTCCACACGCAACGGTGGCGTCGCGACCCGCAGCAGTTCGACCTGCGACGTATGTCCCCGCTCGACATGCGCCATGCCGGATTCCCAGAGCGACCGCATGCCCCCCGCGCGGGCGTATTCCGCCAACCTGTCCGCGGCCTCACCCACCGCCACGGCGCGCGCGAAATCCGGCGAGGAAATGAGCACTTCGACGATGGCCAGGCGACCGCGGTACCCGTTGCCGTCACACTCGGCGCATCGCGCAGGCGACGGTTCGGCAACCATCAAGCGATCGCGAGGCATGACGCCCGCCCGGCAGGTGCACGCGCGGCGCATGAGTCGCTGGGCAATCACGCCTTTGACGGCCGTGGCGATCTTGTACGGGGCAATGCCAACATCGGACAGTCGCGTGACGGCGCTGGCCGCGTCGTTCGTGTGCAGCGTCGAGAAGACCAGATGACCGGTGAGGGAGGCCTGGATCGCGATCTCGGCCGTCTCGCGGTCGCGGATTTCGCCGATGAGAAGGACGTCGGGGTCCTGGCGCATGATGGACCGGAGCGCCGTGGCGAACGTCAGTCCGGCGCGCTCGTTCACCTGCACCTGAACGATGCCCGGCAGGCGATACTCGATCGGATCCTCGACGGTGACGATGTTGACGCCTTGCTGCTGCAGGCGGCGCAGCGCCGCGTACAGCGTCGTCGTCTTCCCAGACCCGGTGGGGCCGGTCACGAGGATCAGTCCTTCACGGGCATCGAGCAGTCGATTGATGCGCTCCTGCTCGTCGTCGAGGAACCCCATGCCGTCCAGCGTGAGTACGGCAGTGCGGCTGTCGAGCACGCGGACGGCGACCTTCTCGCCGTGTGAGGCCGGCAACGTGGAAACGCGCAGGTCCACGGCAACGCCGTTGACCGCGATGCGCGTCCGGCCATCCTGCGGGCGCAAGCGGTCGGCGATGTCGAGGCCGCAGAGGATCTTGAGGCGCGACACCAGCGACGGCGCCACCGAGCGCGGCAGCGTGCGCACATGGCGCAGCACGCCGTCCACCCGGTGCCGCACGACGATGCCGCTCTCCTCGGGTTCGATGTGAATGTCGCTGACGCGCGCCGCGATGCCGCCGCCCAGCAGGTCGTCGACAAGCCGCGTGATTGTGGTGGGATCATCGCCGTCCACCGACATCGGCGGCGCCGTCTCGACGTCGGCCGTGAGGTGCTGGACGTCCAGCTTGGGTGCGTGCGGCGCTTCGTCACGATACGCCTGGTCGAGCGCCAGTGAAAGCGACAAGGGACTCGCCAGCGAGAATCGCACCGTGCGCCCGGTCGCGAACGCAATGGCCCGTTCGCAGTCGAGGTTGAGCGGATCCGCGGTCGCTACCTCAAGTACGCCGTCGGCCGCGCGAATCGGCAGCACGCGATAGCGCCGGGCCCAACGCTCCGGCAGCAGCGCGCGCGCATTGGCTGAACCGCCGCGGAGGTCCGCGACCGGCAGGTCGAATCGCTGGGCGGCGATCGCCAACAGTCGCTCGTCGCTCAGCATGCCCGAGGCGACGACCGCTTCCCACAGCGGACGGCCATCCGCCGCCAGAGACGCGACCGGCTCCTGCCCATACAGACCCGCGAGCAGGGGGCGCAGCCAACTCTCGTTGGACCAGGCGGAATCGACCATGGCGCCAATGTGCCGCTTTCAGCGCCGCCACCATCGTCATTTCACCGCGCCGAGTGGCGCCGTTTTACATGATGCTCCAGAAGGGACGCGTGACGTCGATGCTGAACATCCAACGACCGGTTGGGAGCGCGCGGGAAACGTCCAGTCGCAACAGATCGAACGCCGCGATCAGACTGACGCCGGCGGACTGATACCACCCCGTACCAGTGGACCGGAACGGGTCGGTCGCCGGTGCCGGGAAGGTGCCTCGCTTGATCTCCATTCCCGCGCCGACTTGATGCATCCCTGCCACAGTCCAGTGCGGCGCCAGCATGGCTCGCGCAGGCAACCGGCCGAAACGCCCGAGCGAGACCCGGGGCACCGGTACGGGGAACCTCGCCTCGAAACCATGAGACTGCGTCCCGGCACCGACCAATGAGTGATAGGCGTAGCCTGGCGCGCTCACTGGCCCGCCAAGGAAGAAGAGATCCTGCGCGAGGACGGTGCCGCCACTCAGCACACCGGCAAACGTCTCGTGCAAGAGCTGGATGGGTCCGAACGATCGCTCCACCCTCGCCGCCGCCGTCAGTCGAACGACCTCGTAGTTCGCAGTGCAAATCGTCGGAGCGGCGCAGGCAATTCGCTCGCCAGGAAACTCGGTAGACGACCGTGCGACAGCGCGAAACTGCCATTCCAGCCCCCAAAACGTCGCCGTGGGCACATCCAGCCGAAGGTCGGCCGAGTACGTCTGCTGCGCAGCCGCGTCGAATGCCGCGCGGAATGATCCCGCGAAGGACCCTGCGTGCAACGCCAAGGGGACGTGCTTCGCCTTCGCAAGCGTCAGCGTCCAGTGCGTCGGACCCCACGGCAGCGCTCCAACGACTCCCAATTCGCGCACGCCAAAGTGGTCGGTGAAGTCGGAACCGAACTCCTGCGCTGCAAGGCTGTTCATCAGCATCGAGCGCTCGACGACGTCGCCAGCGTCCCGCACGTCGTCCGACGCAAAGACCTTAAGCGCCGCACCGCCCCTGGACTGCCAACCAACAGACAACGAGCCGCGCGCGCGGTGGTCACCGAACCCGAAACGGCCGCGCAGATCGGCGATCCATCCGCCGCCGAACTGCGCGGAGACTCCGGTGCCGAGCGCGAGGCCACTGGTGCGATCGAAGCGCACCAAGTCACTGGCCCCGCGCGCCGCCAGAACGCCGCGCTTGCGATTCAGTCCTTGCTCCCGAACGAGCAGGCGGGCCGCCTCCTGCACGCGACGGATCTCCGACGGCGTGGGAATCCGCGATTCTTCAGGAAGTGAATCGACGAGGCGTGGCGTTGCCCAGGGGTACGCACGCAACTGGGCAGGCGGCGCCGACGTAATCTCAGGTCCCACGTAGGGAACGGTGACGAGTTCCGCGTTTACGGCATAGTCACCGATCTCCCACCGGCCGCGGATGATGCCGCGCACTGGATAGTCCAGCCACGACAAGACGCGGCGGATTTCCACTTCCTGCCGCCGTGGCAGCCAGAAACGTGTGCCGACGAGGCCGTTCTCCAGCACGATGGACACGTCCTCGAGCATCCGGTCCAGAAACGACGCGCGCGTGAAGCTGAACGCCATGCGCACCACCCGCGCCTCGTCGCGATCGAGATACACGGCGCCGATGACGCCGGGCCGTTGCTCGTTCCTCGGGCGCACCTGCACCTCGTAGACATCGATCACCCGACCGGGAATCGTGATCCGCAACGAGTCGGTGAGCGCGAAGTGATAGGACTGGAGACCGGGCCCGGAAAGCGGATGGGGCACGTCGCGCACCTCGTCGCCTTCGCCCAGGCGGATGGTCGCCGGAAAGTTGTTCTGGATGATGCCGAGGTGATCCAGATGGTATTGGATGTCAGTGGGCAGCAGCGTCGTGTCACGCCGGCCCACGATTCGCTGCTTGCTGACGTCTGGCGCGCGCCAATAGACCTCCAGCGCGAGCTCATCCGCCTTCACCACCCTCGGCAACTCGCGAAACCCAACGCCCAGCTGTGCCAGGAACGTGACGTACCCGTGCGCCGTGGCCTGGTAGCCCGCCAGACCGCTGTCGGTAAGTTGTTGGACCCGACGGTCGGTCGCCTGCCGCACGATGGTGAGCACACGTGGGTCGTCCCACGCCTGCGCGCCAAGCCGCGACGCCAGGACCAGCAGCGCCATCACCACAGCGGGTGCCCGCTTCGAGAGCATACAGAAAGAAATAGATGCTGACCCCCGTCTGGCGCGAAATCCCGTTCGACCTGGAAACACCGGTGGCCGCTTTCGCCAAGCTGCGGCGCGGCCCGTTCTCATTCCTGCTCGAGTCTGCGCCAGCCGGCGGCGAAAGCTGGTCGCGCTTTTCCTACCTCGGTGCCGATCCGCGCGGCGCGTGGCGCCTCAAGGATGGCGTCGTGCAGGACTGGACGCCCGACCGCGGCTGGCACCAGGAGAGACGCCCCAAGGATCCCCTGGCGGACCTCGAGTCGGTGCTCCGGCGCGAACGCGTGGAGTCGAATCCGGCACTTTCGGCTGCCACTGGCGGCTTCTGGGGCGGCGCGGTGGGCTATTTCGCGTACGATGTCGTACGTCATATCGAGAAGCTCCCGCGGCCACCGCGGCGTGTCGTGGATGTGCCCGACGCGATCTTCGTCTTCCCGCGCGTGTTGGTGGTCATCGACACCCTGCTCTCGCGGGCCGTTCTTGTGGCGTCCGTGGTGACGCCGGACAGCGCAACGGACGGCGCCAAGCGCCGGCTGGCTGACGAAGCGCTGCGCGCCCTGGACGCCGCGGAACGGCAGCTTCGCGCGCCCGGCACGCTGGCGCCCCTTGGGTCGGTGACCGCCGAGCCGGCAACGTCAGAATCGAGCTACACTCGCGCCGCCTTCGAGCGCGATGTCCAGCGAATCAAGGACTACATCGCGGCGGGCGACGCTTTTCAGGTGCTGCTGGCGCGTCGCATGATTCTGGAGCACGATTTCGATACGACTGACCTGTATCGCCTCCTCCGGTCGATGAATCCGTCGCCGTACATGTTTCACCTCCGGCTCGACGGCATGGAGATGGTCGGCTGTTCGCCGGAATTGCTGGTTCGCGTCCAGGACGGCCGCGTCATCGTGCGACCCATCGCCGGAACCCGGCCCCGCACGGGCGATCCTCGCGTCGACGCGGATCTCGCGGGTGAGCTGGCCGCGGATGACAAGGAGCGCGCCGAGCACCTGATGCTGGTGGACCTAGGGCGCAACGATGTGGGCCGCGTCGCCAAGTACGGCACGGTGACCACGCCGGAGCTCATGACGGTCGAGCGCTACTCGCACGTGATGCACCTCGTCAGCGAAGTGCAGGGCGAACTGAACACGGACGCGACGGCCATGTCCGTGCTTCGGGCCGCCTTCCCGGCCGGCACGATGACAGGGGCGCCGAAGGTGCGCGCCATGGAGATCATCGACGAACTGGAGCCCGAGCGCCGCGGACCCTACGCCGGCGCGGTGGGTTACATCGCCGCGGACACCGGCCGCATGGACCTGGCGATCACGATCCGGACATGCGTGGTGGCCAACGGGATGGCGTCCGTTTGCGCGGGTGCGGGCATTGTGCATGACTCGGTTCCGAGCCGGGAATGGGAGGAGACCGAGAACAAGGCTCGGGTGCTGCTGGCCGCCATCGGCCGCGCTCGTGCGATGGGTCACAAGCCCAACGAAGGCAACGACTAGGCAGGACGGGGGCGCGCTTTCATATTCCCTGCACGCCATGCGCCTCAAGCTGACCAGCGCCGACGGCAGTCAGAACATCGAGCTCAAAACCGGCACCACCCTTATCGTAGGGCGCGCGCCGACGAGCGAGATCCCCGTCTTCGATCCGACCATTTCCCGCCGACACGCGGAACTGGTCGCGGAGGACAAGACGTTGCGCGTCAAGGATCTCGGCTCCAGCAACGGCACGTTCCATAACGGCACGCGGATCGAGGGCTGCACGGTCAACGTTGGCGACACGATCACGTTCGGCAAAGTCGCGTTCAAGTTGGCGTCCCTCGCCCCGACGCCGCCGCCGGGTATGGCTGCTGGACTCGCCGGCGTCCCGGCAGGCGCGACGATCGTCCGCCCCATGCCGGTGCACAACACCCCCGGCACCGCATTTGCGGCCATCAGCAAGTCTGCCGAACAGGCAGCCGAGCAGACGCCGGCCGAAAAGGTCCAGCAAAAGCTTTCGATCCTGCTCGAGGTTTCCAAGGAACTCGGCCGCGCCGTGGACATGGACTCGATCCTCGGCAAGATCGTGGAGCAGGCGTACACGGTGCTCAACGTGGACCGTGTCGCCATTCAACTGATGGACACGGGAACGCTCGTCACAAAGATCGCCAAGGACAAGCGCGGCGGCGACCAGCCGCGCGCAGTGCCGCAGTCCATCGCACGCCAAGCGGTGGACCAGAAGGTGGCGCTCAGCGGCGACGCGGGTCAGGACGTCGGTTTCGAGAAGGGCGCATCCATTGTGCTGCAGGCGGTGCGGTCGTTCATCTGCTCGCCCCTGATGGCCGGCGAAGGCCGCGTGCTCGGCGTCATGTACGTGGACAACGTTTCCGCCACACACAAGTTCACCGAAGAAGACTTGGACTTTGTCATCGCGTTCGCTGGCATCGCGGCGGTCGCCATCGAGAACAGCCAGTTCGCCGAGCGCATCCGCAAGGAAGCGCTGGCCCGCAGCAACTTCGAGCGCTACTTCACGCCGCAGCTGGCCCAGCGAATCGCCAGCGCCGGCGAGGGCGCCACGCGACTGGGTGGCGACAAGCGCGAAGTCACCGTGCTGTTCTCCGACATCCGCGGCTTTACCGCCCTGTCGGAAAAGATGCCGCCGAGCGAAATGGCAACGTTGCTCACGGACTACTTCACGGAAATGGTGGACTGCGTGTTCAGAAACGAGGGCACGCTGGACAAGTTCATTGGCGACGCCGTCATGGCCCAGTGGGGCGCGCCGCTTGGCACTCCGGAAGATTCTGACAAAGCGATGATTGCGGCGATGGAAATGATGGACGAGTTGGACAAGCTCAACGTGAAGTGGAAGGCCGAAGGCCGCACCGAATTGCATATCGGCATCGGACTCAACCACGGCGAGGCGTTCGCGGGGAACATCGGCTCAGAGAAGCGGTTGGAGTACACGGTCATCGGTGATACGGTGAACACGGCCAGCCGGTTGTGCTCGGCGGCGGGCCCCGGAGAGATCCTCATCTCCGAGGACATGCGCAAGTCACTGAAGACGGTC
Source organism: Gemmatimonadota bacterium (assembly GCA_038060705.1). Classification (GTDB taxonomy): domain Bacteria; phylum Gemmatimonadota; class Gemmatimonadetes; order Gemmatimonadales; family Gemmatimonadaceae; genus DASPMP01. The sequence continues at coordinate 10,655 of JBBTFS010000035.1, read as the reverse complement.
CCTGCGCTCGCGGTCTGTCCCCCAATGGTACTAAAGGGCAAGAGCCAGCCCGTGCCGGTGTATCGCATCGTGCGTTGAAAGTTCCAGCCGGGTATGAGCGGTTGCTGCTGGGGCACGCGGTGGCCGTAGCGCGATCGGATTTCGCGATCAGCATCCGGCGATCGCTCGTTGGCGCCGACGGCGCCCGAAGTACCCTCCTTGAGTACGCCGCCAGACAGCCGGGAACCCGGGTGCTGCAGGGCCGCGGCGCCACGTACGCCGTCTCCCTTCCCCAGAGCACCTCGCGGGTCGTCGTCCGCCACAACCGGCACGGCGGCCTGCTGGGCGGCTTGACGGGAGACCTGTTCCTCGCACCGACGCGGGCACCGCACGAGCTCGACATGGCGCTGGCGCTCGCGCAGCTGGGCGTACCGACGCCGGAAGTCGTGGCATTCGTGCTGTATCCGCCCGGGGGCATCCTGCAGCGCAGCGATGTCGCGTCGCGCGAAGTCACCGGCGGACGCGACCTGGCCGACATCATGCTTCGTGACGGTGGCCCCGAGCGCGCAGCCGCGATCGCCGCGACGGCACTGCTGGTGGCGACGATGGCACGCGCCGGGGCGCGCCACGCGGACCTCAACGCCAAAAACATTCTGGTCACGTACGAAACGGCCTATGTGCTGGACCTCGACCGGGTCCAACTCGGCGCGTCGCCCGCGGACGCGCTCGACGCCAACCTCACGCGGCTGGGACGCTCGCTGCGAAAATGGCGGGACCGCTTTGGCGCGCGCGTCTCCGAGCGGGACATCGCCGAACTCGAGGGCAACTCGCGGCGCGCGCTGGAGCACGTCTCGTGAGCGCGCTGGGCTGGCTGGACGACTGGCGTCGCCGTGTGAAGGCGGCAGCGTGGCGGCGTGCCGGCAGTGTGCCGGGCGCGGCGGGCCACGGCGCCGCGCGCTGGCTGGCCATCGAACTGGCCGTCACCGGCGCGACGGCGGGCCGCTACGGATGGGATGACGCGGGCATCGACGAGCGTGTTGTTGAATACGCGTGGGCATTCGAGCGCGTCGCCGCCCTGCGCGCCAAGGACAGCCGTGTGCTCGATGCCGGCTCGGTGCTTAACTACCCGTGCGTGTTGCGGGCCTGGCGCGGCGCCAGTTTCCCGCCGGTGTCAATCGTCACGCTCAAGTACGAAGGCGCCGCTGTCGTATCCGACGGCGTTCGTTACGAGTTCGCCGATTTGAGGAAGCTCCCCTACCGCGACGAGTGGTTCGAGGTCGTGCTCAGCCTCTCCACGCTGGAACACGTGGGACTCGACAACACGATTTATGGTGCGGCCGCCGAGTCGGCGCGGGACGCAGACGCCGAGGTGACGCGCGCACTCGGGGAACTACACCGAGTGACGGCGCCAAGCGGCACGCTGTTGCTGTCCGTGCCGTTCGGCGCGCGTTCCAACCGCGGCTGGTTCCGCATTCTGGATGCCGGGGATCTGGACATACTGGCGCGCGCGCCGGGCTGGACGAACGCGCGTGTGCGGTACTTCCGCTGCACGCGCGAAGGGTGGCGCGAGTGCGCCGCCGACGACGCCAAGTCCGCTGGTTACAACGAGCCCCTCAATCGACCGGGCCAGCAGACCGCACCAGCGTGGGTCAGTGGTGCCGAGGCAGTTGCGCTGCTGGAAATGACCCGTTCCTAGCGAAAGGCAGGAGCCGAAAGCCGGTATCAGACCCAGCCGCGCGCCGGACCGAACTCGTCGATGAGCGAGTCGAGCGCGGCGACGACGCGCTCGGACGGCAGCGGCGCGACGCGCTTGGGATCGTCGCTGAACACCACGCGACCCAGCGTCTTGTATGGACTCCATTGCCCGGTGTCCTTGCGCTGCAGGCACAGCGTCGTGGTCTCGAACGCCGACGCGGCATGGGTCACCGATGTGTCCGGACTGATCAACAGGTCCGCGGTCGCGACCGCGGCTAGCACCTGGTGCAGCCTGAGCGAAACGACCTTGGCGCCGGCGGGCACCGCGAGTGCGTCCGCGGCGGCCAGCTCCGCCGGCATGCCAACGATCATGATTGCGGAATCTGGCAACCGGTCGCGTACTCGGCGCAACACCGGCGCGTATTTCTCGGGCGGCCACCAGCGCTCTGGATGCCCCACCGACAGGTTCACCAGCACGCGAGGCTTTCCAGACCCGACTGTCAGCCACGTCGCGTTCGCCTCGGCTCGCAACGCATCCGGCATGGGGATGTGAGGGCGCCAATCGCGGCTCTTCGGCTGGACGCCGAATGGTCCGGCCAGCGCGACCACCTGGTCAGTCCAATGCGGAAGGTCCTTTTCTGGAATTCGCACCGTGTAGACCTGGTCGTTGCCGCGCCCAACAAGTCCGATGCGCCATGGCGCTCCCGTCGCGAGCAACAGACAGCTCGTCTGCATGTTCACGTTGCGCACGGCGACGCGCCCATCAACGACGGCATCGTACCGGTTGCGACGCAAGCGCGCCCACAGCGGCGCCGCTTTCAACAGGAACTCGCGCTTGTGGACGATCACTTCGTTCACGAACGGCAGCGTGCGGGCCACGGGCGCGTTCTGCGGCGAGGCCAGGATATCAAACGTGATCGTCGGCGAGGCCTCGGCGATGGCCCGCATGATTTCGATGGACACGATGAAATCACCGATGCCATCGTCGCGGATGAACAGCACGCGATACGGCCGCGCGCCCCAGTCGGGCAGCTTTGGCGCCACCCCGCCGCCGAATACGGCCGAGAGTCCACTCAGAATCAGGCGGCGGACACCGTTCTCGACGTCTCTCAACGCCATTTCTGCTCCGCGATGATCTCGTCCAGCGCGGCGACGACGCGCGTTGTTGGCAGTGCTCGCAGCGAGCGCTCGTCGTCGCTGAACGCGATGCGGCCGGCCATCCGGTACGGTTCCCACTGCCCGGTTCCCTTTCGCATCAACGCGAGCATAGGGACGTGAAATGCAGACGCGACGACGGTAATGGCCGTGTCCGGACTGACGACCAGGTCCGCCGAGGCGATGGCCGCGGTGACCTGTGCGAGCGTGAGCGGCACGGCCTTCGCCCCGGCCGGATCAGCAATGCGAGTCGCCGCCGGGTCGCCACCTGGCATGGTCGGGAGAATGATCGTTGCCGACGGGAGTCGCTCGCGCATCCTCAACAACAGTTCGCCGAACTGGTCCACCGGCCACTGCCGGTCCTCCGACGCCGAGTAGAGGTTCACGAGCACGCGCGGGCGGCCCTCGCCGCACTCGGCCCAGACCCGCTCGCCGCCAGCCCGCTCGGCGTCCGATAGCGGCAGTCGCGCGCGCCAATCGCGGCTGTCCTGCGCAATGCCAAAGGGCCTGCCCAGCGCGACGTACGCGTGAATCCAGTGGTCCACCGCCTCCAGGCGCACCGGCACGCTGTACACGCGATCGTTGCGGCGGCCGCCGAGCCCAATGCGCCACGGAGCACCGGTCGCCAGCATCAACGCCTGGGTGTGCTTGTTGACATTGCCGATGGCGGCGCGCCCGTCGATGACCACGTCGTATTGGCGACGACGCAGTTCACGCCACACCGGCCATGACGCGAGGAACGCGCCCCGCTGGTGCACGATGACGTCGTTCACGAACGGCAACGACCGACCGAACGCGGCGTTCGATGGCGAGCACAATAGATCCACGGTGAACTTCGGAGACACTTCGGCAATCGCCCGTATGAGTTCCATGGAGACCATCAGGTCGCCGATACCGTCGTCACGAATGAAAAGGACGCGATACGGCCTGGCCTGCCAATCGGGAATGGACCGCGACGCGGCGCCACCAAACAACCGCACCAGCGTCCATGAAAACGCGGACCGGACCGCCGCTTCGATGGAAAGACCCATGGCGCGGCCGGGAGGCTCAGGCCTGTGCGGGTCCCGCGCGCCGGTACTGCGGGTCGTTGTACATCTTGAACTGGCGATAGACCTTGGGCACCACGCGCCCGGCGGACATGTCCTTCACCAGTTTCGACAGCTCCGCGGCGAGATCGTCGCGCTGCTCCGCCATCACCTCGAGTCGCGCTTCACAACGCTCGCGGAACCCGGAGGGGGCATCGTCGCGCTGAGCCTGCTCGCGCATATGATAGATCTTGAGTTCGATGATGGAGATCTTGTCGACCAGCCAACCCACCGTCTCAGCCACGCTTGCCCGCCTTCCTCTTCTTTGCGGGCTTCTTCGGCGCCGCCGCGATCGTTGCCCGGAACGCTTCGTCGACGCGCTCGATCAGGTCGTTGCGCTGCTGATTCAGCTTGTCGACGTTGCGCTTGGCAGCCGCCACCTGATGGTCGTCCGGGACGCGCGCCTTATCCTCCTCGTGCCACAGGACGATGTTCGTCGCGGCAAGGCGCGCCACGAGATCGCCCAGGTTGTCTTTCTTGTCGGTCATAGGCGGCAATATACCAAGCGGTCGGGCTAGACGATTTCGATTTCCGGCAGCGGGAAGATGAACTTGCCGCCTGACGCGAGGTACTCCTTCTCGCGCTCGAGGATGCCGTTCTTGAAGTGCCACGGGAGCGCCAGGAGATAGTCCGGCTGCATCTTCTTCGCGTCGGCCTCGGACACGATCGGGATGTTGGAGCCCGGTGTGAACGCGCCGAACTTGTCCTCGTTGACCTCGGCGATGCACGGAATGTGCTTCGGGGTCAGGCCGCAGAACTGGAGCAACACGTTGCCCTTTGTGCTGGCGCCGTAGCCGAGGACCTTTCTGCCGTCGGCGACGAGGGCGTCAATCAGGGCACGAAGATCCTTGCGGTGCTGGAAGACACGCTCCTCGAACTCGCGGTACGGCTTGGGCGTATCCAGGCCCATCGAGTCTTCCTGACGCAAAAGCCACTCGATGATCGGCGTATTGGACTTGAGGCGGGAGGCGGCCTTGCACGCCGTCACGGCAAAGCTGCCGCCGTTGATCGCGTTCATCTGCACGTCCAGGACGCGCATCCCGCCCTTCTCGAGCATGCCCTTCACGACTGTGAACGAGTAGAACTCCAGGTGCTCGTGGCAAATCGTGTCGTAGCTGTTGGTCCGCAGCATGCTGGGCATGTAGCTCTGCTCAAAGTGCCACACGCCGTCGTCCGCAAGCACCGTCTCGATATCCCCAACGAAGTCCATGGGACGTTCGAGGTCGTAGAACATCGCGATGGAGGTCACGACCTTCGCTTTCGCGCCGGGCATCTCCTTGTGGAAGACGCCGGCCGAGAAGAAGTCCGGAATCAGGCGAATGCCGTCCGTGTAGTAGCTCCTGAACTTCACGCCCGTGGGATCGATGCCAACGCGCTTCTTCGTCTTCGTGTAGGCCTTGAGGGACGTCGCGTCATTGCTGCCGATGTCGATCACCAGATCGTCGGACCCGATGTTCGCGAAGCGTTCGAGCGTCGCAATCTTCTGTTGCAGGTGACGCACCATGGACGCGTTCAGCCCCGAGCGGTAGCCGTAGTTCTCGCCGTACATCTCGTCGAGGCTGTACGACTGCTTCATCTGCAGGAGGCCGCTGTCGGGGCACCAGACCAGATCCAGCGGGCCCTTGGTGAGCTTCTCGCCCGGCGACTTCGGGAACACGCCGGTGAGATACTGCTCACCCAGCGAGAGGACGGTGACGAGATTCGGGCTGCCGCTGATGCGGCACTTGGAGATCTCGGAGTACATGGGGCCTGAATATAGGTCCGCATCCACATGACGCTCCGCTAGTTTTCCGCCCCATGGCAACGCCGCGCCTGGACCGCATCGCCATCGTCATGATGAGCGCCGCTGGCGACGCCGTGCACGTCCTGCCAGTCATCAACGCGCTCAAGCGGCACAGCCCGGCCTGTCGAATCACCTGGGTGCTTCAATCCGCCCCGGCCACGCTCGTGCGGGGCCACCCCGCCGTGGACGAGATCATCCTGTTCGAGCGAAGCGCCGGCCTGCGCGGGTTCCTCGACATTCGGCGCGAACTGGGATCACGCGCGTTCGACCTCGTCATCAACCTTCAGGTCTACTTCAAGGCCGGTATCGTCACCGCGTTCGCCAGGGCCCCGGTAAAGCTGGGCTTCGACCACGCCCGCGCACGCGACTTCAACTGGCTGTTCACCAACCGGAAGATTCCCCCGCACGAGAACCAGCACGTGCAGGATCAGTACTTCGAGTTCCTGACGACGCTCGGCGTCTCGCCGGAGCCAATTGAGTGGAACCTGGGACCGTGGCCGGACGAACGTCCATGGCAGATAGAGTTCTTCGCCGAGCTGGAGCGCCCCGCGGTGGCGATGGTGGTCGCAACGAGCAAGCCGGAGAAGGACTGGTTGCCCGAGCGTTGGGCAGAGGTCTCCGACGCGCTGTGGCATGACTTCACGCTCGAGCCGGTGATCGTCGGTGGACGCAGCGACCGCGAGCTTGCCGCCGAGCGCATCATCTTCGAGCGTGCCAGGCATCGGCCGCGCTCAGCGCTCGGCAGCGGTCTTCGCCGCTTGGTCTCCATTCTGGACGGCAGCGCGCTCGCCATCGCGCCCGACACCGGCCCGTTGCACATGGCGGTCGCCCTCGAACGACCGGTGGTGAGTTTGCTCGGGTACATGAATCCCAAGCGCACCGGCCCGTACCGTCGGTATCACGACCTGATCGTGGACGCCTACGGCGATCCGGGCGAGAACTATCCGATCAGCATGGAGCACCGACACGGCCGGATGGCACGCATCACCGTGCGCGACGTGCTCGACCGGGTGGAACGTTGGCGCGCGACCTACGCTTCTTCGAAAGGCCCGAAGGCGTAGCGCAACCCAAGGCGGCCCAGCAACCGCACGAGGAGTTGCAGGGGCAGCCCCATGACAGCGAAGTAGTCGCCGTCAACGCGCCGCACGATCGTGGCGCCGTATCCCTGAATGCCGTAGGCGCCGGCCTTGTCCATTGGCTCGCGCGTGGCGATGTAGCTGTCAATCTCCGTCGGAGTCAAGGCGTGGAAGTCGACACTCACCGTTTCCACCGCGGACTCGATGCGGCCGTGCCATGCGACGGCGACAGCGGTCATCACCAGGTGCGTGCGGCCGGACAGTCGGGCCAGCATACCTGCCGCATCGACTTCGCTGGCCGGTTTGCCCAGCACATCGCCGTCCACCACGACGATGGTGTCGCTGCCGATGACGACCGCATCCTGTTCCCCGATCGCCACCACCTTCTCACGCGCCAGTCGCTCGGCGTGCGCCGCCGGCGCCTCGCCCAGCGGATACGTCTCGTCGACGTTGGCCGGACGCACCTCGTGCGGTACGCCGATAAGCGTCAGCAGTTCGCGGCGGCGCGGCGACTGCGACGCGAGAATCACCCGAGGACGGCGCGGCGTCGCGCTCATCGTTCGAGCATGAGGGTGACCGGCCCGTCATTCACGAGTTCCACGTCCATCATCGCGCCAAACTCGCCTGTTTCCACCGTCAGGCCCCGCTCCCGCAGCATCGCAACCCAGCGCTCGTACAACGGGATCGCTTGCTCCGGTCGCGCGGCGTCGATGAAGCTCGGCCGTCTCCCCTTCTGCGCGTCACCATACAGTGTGAACTGCGACACCACGAGAATGGCGCCACCGGCTTCGACCACGGAGAGGTTCATCTTGTCTTCGGCGTCGGCGAAGATGCGGAGCCCGATGACTTTCTCGGCCATCCACTCGAGGTGCGCATCGCCGTCCGTACCGGTGAATCCCACGAGCGCCAACAGACCGCGCCCGATGCGGCCAGTCACGCGAGTGCCAACTCGGACCTCAGCGCGGGAAACGCGTTGGAGGAGAACTCTCACTTGAGAGAGGAGAGAGGAGAGAGGAGAGAGGAGAGAGGAGAGAGGAGAGAGGAATGTACTGACTGACCTTCCGCTCTCTCCCTCCTCTCTCCCTCCTCTCTCATTCCTCCTCTCTCCTCTCTCTACTCTACTGTCACCGACTTCGCGAGGTTGCGCGGCTGATCCACGTCCAGCCCGCGCTTGGCCGCGATGTAGTACGCCATCAGCTGCAGCGGAATCGCGGCGAGGATCGGATAGAGCATGTCGATCGTCTCCGGGATCCGGAACTCAAAATCGAGCTTGCCAGCCAACGACGGCTCGGACCTGCTCGTCAGGGCAATGACGCGACCGCCGCGCGCTTTCACTTCCTGCACGTTGGAGACGACCTTGTCGAAGACCGAGTCGTGCGGCGCGATGAAGACCACCGGCATGTTCTCGTCGATCAGCGCGATGGGGCCGTGCTTCATCTCGGCCGCCGGGTACCCCTCGGCGTGGATGTAGCTGATCTCCTTCAGTTTGAGCGCGCCTTCGAGAGCCACCGGGAAGTTGTAGCCGCGGCCGAGGTACAGGAAGTTCGTCGCGTGCTCGAAACGGTCGGCAATGGCCCGGATTTCCTCGGAGCGATCGAGAATCGATTGCACCTGCGCGGGGAGCTCCAACATTGCCTGGGCGATCTCGCGCCCCCGCACCACCGACATGTCACGCAGCCGGCCGAGCTTCAGGGTGAGCAGGGCGAGCGCGGCCACCTGGCTGGTGAACGCCTTGGTGCTCGCGACGCCGATCTCGGGGCCGGCATGCAGGTAGATGCCGCCGTCGTCCTCGCGGGCGATCGTCGACCCGACAACATTCACGAGTCCGAGCGTCTTCGCGCCGCGCCGCTTGGCTTCGCGCATCGCGGCCAGCGTGTCCGCCGTCTCGCCCGACTGCGAGATCACTACGCACAACGTCTTGGGGGACACGATCGGGTTGCGATAGCGGAATTCCGAAGCGTACTCGGTGTCCACGGGAATGCGGGCGTGCTCTTCGAGCATCAGCTCGCCGATCAACCCCGAATGCCAACTCGTGCCGCACGCCGTGATGACGATGTGGTCGATGGACTGCATGTCCTCACGCGACAGGTTGAGCCCGCCCAGTTTGGAAAAGCCGTCCTCGACCACGAGACGCCCGCGCATGGTGTTCTGGATCGTCTGCGGTTGTTCGAAGATTTCCTTGATCATGAAGTGCGGGTATCCGCCCTTCTCGATCTGATCCAGGTCCCAGTCGATGCGGCTGATGCCCTTGCGCACCTGATTGGAATCCAGGTCGCGCACCTCATAGCCGTCGCGCGTCAGGATGCCCATCTCGCCATCGTCGAGATACACCACTTGGCGGGTGTGCTCGAGAATCGCGGCGACGTCGCTCGCCACGTAGTACTCGCCCTCGCCCAGGCCCAGCAGCAACGGGCTGCCCTTGCGCGCGCAGACGATCTTGTCCCGGTTGCGCGTGGAGATGACTGCGATGCCGTACGTGCCTTCCACCAAACGCAACGTGTCCATGACGGCGTCTTCCAGCGCCTCGCCGCCCTCGGACGCTGCTTCGATCAGGTGGGCGAGCACCTCGGTGTCCGTCTCGGACGTGAACTTGTGGCCGCGCGCCTCCAACTCGTGACGCAGCGCGGTGCCGTTCTCGATGATGCCGTTGTGCACGACCGCGATGGAGCTGGTGCAGTCCATGTGCGGGTGCGCATTGCGCTCATTGGGGGCGCCGTGCGTGGCCCACCGGGTGTGCGCGATGCCCACCGTGCCGCTCATCGGCGACAGCCGGATCGCGTTCTCGAGCTTGGCGATCTTGCCGGCCGCGCGACGCGTTTCGAGACCCTTGCCGTTCAGGGTCGCGACGCCCGCGGAGTCGTAACCCCGGTACTCGAGGCGCTTCAGGCCCTCGATCAGCATCGGTGTGGCCACTTTCGGGCCGATGTACCCAACGATTCCACACATGCTGACGATCCCCTGTGGTTAACGCGTCGCGGTGGCCGCCAGACGCTCCAGCGGTTCCCGCGCCTTCTGTACCAGTGCCTTGGCGTCACGCTCCGTCGGCGCCTCGGCGATTACCCGTACTATGTGCTCCGTACCCGACGGGCGCACGTGCAACCAGCGGTCTTCCCAGGACAACCGCAGCCCGTCCTGTGTATCCACCGCCGCGTCGCTGAACGCCTGGCGCAGGACTCCGTACACGGAATCCAGGCTGGCCGCCGGGCGGTCGAGCTTGTCTTTCACGATCGCGTACTTTGGCAATTCTGATGCCAGCGCCGACACAGTCTTCCCCGTGTCGGCGAGCAGTTGAAGGATCAGCGCGATGCCCACCGGCGCATCGCGCCCAAGGTGCATTTCGGGGAGAATCACTCCGCCATTGCCTTCGCCACCGACCACGGCGCCTACCTCGCGCATCCGCACGGCGACGTTGATTTCGCCCACAGGCGCGCGCACGAGCTCGGATCCCGCCCGCACCACGGCATCCTCAACCACACGACTCGTGGAGAGGTTGGTCACCGCCGGCCCTTTCCGGTGTTTGAGCACCAGCATCGACGCCAGGGCCAGCGTGTAGTCCTCGCCAATCGCCTGCCCCTTTTCGGACACCAGCGCCAGGCGGTCCACGTCCGGGTCCACGGCCAATCCAATGTCCGCCTTGGACTTGCCCACCAACCGCTCAAGGTCCCCGAGGTTTTCGGCCACTGGCTCCGGCGCATGCGGGAAACGGCCGTCCGGCTCGAGGTGAATGGCGGTCACCCTGCAACCCAGGCGCTCCAGCAGCTGTGGGACGATCACGGCGCCGGCGCCACGCACGCAGTCCAGCGCGACGTGAAAGCCGCGAGACCGAATCGCCGCGACGTTCACGTACGGAATCTTGAGGATCCGTTCGAGGTGCCGGTTGGC
>JBBTFS010000034.1:4598-25528 GCA_038060705.1 Gemmatimonadota bacterium | reverse complement strand
GAGGTTTGGTAAGCATGGATCATACTAATCACTTCTCTGTTACAGTCAACTAGTGTAGTGAGGCCAAAGTATCTTTAGCCTTCTTGACTTTGGCGAGAATCTTCCGCACGGATGCGGTCCACGTGAACGGCGTCGGGGTGGCATTCCGTTGCGCGAGGTAGGTGTCGATCGCGGTTTCCAGTTCGAGCACCGACGTGACGGCCAGCCGGCGCAGCTGCCGAGTGGTCAACTCGCTGAAAAACCGCTCCACCAGATTCAGCCACGACGCCGAGGTTGGGGTGCAATGGAAATGCACACGAGGATGGCGCTTGAGCCACCGGTCCACCTCGGGCGTCTTGTGGGTTCCGTAGTTGTCGAGAATGACGTGAATGCTGAGCCCTTTCGGCACAGTCGCCTCAACGACGCCAATCGCGCGGTCACGCGCCTTCGCGAAGCGCGGGTGCGTCAGCGCGACACCTCGGTGGCGGCGCAGGCGGACACCGTGACCCGAGTGCGGGCGATCGCTCACGCCGCCGATCCGGTATTCCACACCCGGACTCCAGGCGCACATCACGTACCTCTACTCGATGACGTCGCGCAGCGACCAGCGCGTGGGCAAGGACGCCAAGGACCGATACGCGTTCCTGCGCTCGCAGCTCAACGGCGTCATGGTGGACGTGGACAAGTTGCTCGGCCCGGATCGCCAGTCCGCAATCGTCCCGTAGATCCGGCGGAAGGCAGCATGCAGTTGGCTATAGCTGCCTTGGTGTTGCTGATCGCGGCACCGGGGCAGGCGCAGTCGGGCAGGTGCGCGGCGTGCGCCGCACGATCGGACAGCGCGTTCGTGGCCGGCGACGGCGAAGCGTCGCTGAACTTCGCGCTCGAGGGCCTGCGGCGGGACTCGAACGACCTCGAATTATTGTGGCGCGCCGCGCGCAGTGAGATCGCGATAGGCATCGTGTCGGGTGAAGAGCGTCGACTGATCGACGCGCACTTGGTGCGCGCGATCGAGTACTCGCGTCGTGCCGTGGCCCTGGCACCCAACGAGGCGGGCCCGCACTTCTGGCTCGCTGCGGCGCTGGGGCGCCTTTCGCTGCGCGTCGGGTTCCGGCGGGCGGTGCCGCTTGCGTCCGAGGCGTACACGGAAGCTTCGCGCGCGCTGGCCATCGATTCCATGCAAGCAGGCGCGCACGAGATCATTGGCAAGTTGCACAGTGAAGTCCGCAAGCTGCCGTGGCTGGTGCGCAGGCTCGTCGCTTCGCTTTCCAATCTCGAGGTAGCGCGTCACGCGTCGTGGGAAGAGGCGGAGTACCACCTCAAGAAGTCGATCGCGATCGACCCGTCCGTCGTGCTCGCGTGGGCGGACCTGTCCCAACTGTATTTACGCACTGGGCGCCGGCTTGAGGCCATCGCCGTCGTGGAGGCGTTGGAGAGACGGCCACGGCTCACGCCGGCTGACGCCTTTCTCCAGGACCAGGCGCGGCGCCGGCTCGGATGGTACCGCTGATCGGCAACCATGAGGTCATGCTGTGATCGTTTATCATTCTCTACCGCGGCACGGGCAGCGTGATCGAGGCCGGCAGCCACGGCTTCACGAAATCAAGCGGGTCGGGTGTCGGCGGAGGTGACTTTGCGCCCGGCAGACAGAGCAGCGCATGGGTGCGCAGGAGCAGCGCGGGCCGCGGACACGTGGGCGCATCGACGTTGACGTGCGCGATGCCGTACGCGCTGAGGTGCAGGTCCACGTTCACGAACGGATGACCGTCCTGCGCCACCGAGACCGCGCCGCCGGCCGCGTCGTGCACAAGCGTCGACAGTTGCCGCCGGTGCAACGCCTGATCCAGCGCGCCGGCCGCTGCCGCCACCGCGCCGACAATCGCGATGTTGCCGAGCGCGGCGGCAGCGAGCGCGCGTTGCAACCCGCGCGGTATGCCCACCAGTGCCAGGGATGGAAGTACCGCGAGCCAGGTCTGTGGCGCATAGCGGGCGTAGAACCCGAACGGCAGGACGATCGCCGTGGCGAGCATCGCGACCGAGAGCGCGGCGAGCGCCGGCGCTGTGCGATCACCCAGCCGCCAGGCGATGGCGAGCGCGATCCAGCCGAGGAGGAGGGCGCCACCGAACCACGGACCCCAGCCGCCGATGCGCGCGTCCACGTTCGTGAACGCCGCGATCTCCGGGACGCCGACAGCGAACGGAAGCTTCAATTGCGGGGTCGCCTCAGGATCACCGCTCGACGCGCCGAACACCGACTTGGCGAGTTGCACCACGCGCGGCGATGTGAGGAACTTGGGATCGCTCTGCACCATTTCAGCCGTCAGAATCGCGCCACGCCCACGCAACGGATACGCGGGATGGCCGTAGCGCACGATGTTGGTGATGTACGGATTGATGCCCTGTGCGAGGGCCAGCACCGTGGCCAGCGCCGCGAACCGCAGCGCCGAAGCGAGGCGGGCGCGCTCACGCCACGCGACCCAGGCCGCTATCGCCACCGCCAGCTCGAGCGCGAGAGCGGCAGCGTTGAACTTGAGCGTCGCCAGCCACGCGGCCTCGAACGCCAATGCCACGCCCCACGCGCGGTTGCCGGTGCGAATCCACAGCACCGCGAGGGCCAGCGCCGCCACGAACGCGGACGACACCAGGCCGTCCACGTGGTACGTGGCGACCTGCTGAACCGCGACGGGGCTGAGCGCTGCGACGAGCGCCATGAGTCGCGCGCGTCGTGCGTCGACGCCTAGTACGACGAGTGCGGGCCACGCGAGCAGCCACGCGGCGGTCATCGCAACCAGGTGCATCGCCTTGCCGGCCTCGATGCTCCCGGTGGCTTGTGCGACCATAGCGGCCAGGACCCACATCCCCTTCGGGAGCCCGCTGACGTGTTGTCCACTGACAACACTCTCCGAGCGTGCCGGGTCCCACACCGGGTTCCATCCGTCCGCGAGCAGCCGGATGCCCGTCTGGTGGTAGTTCTGCCCGTCGTAACTCAGGTCGAACAGCACGGCGGCGACGCCCGAGCTCGCCACGATCACGACGAGCGCGCCGGTGAGCGTCCGCACCGCGGTCGCGCGATCGTCCCGCCAAAACCAGACGCCGAGCACGGCGGCCGCGGCGACGAGCGGCAGGGGTGTAAGGGGCACTCGCAGCGCGAGTCCGATCGCGCCGATGGCGGCCGGCAGCGTGAGCGTCATGGCGAGGGCGACGCCGAGCCGCGCGGCGCGGTCGGCGTCAGGCGACAGCGGGGCCGCGGGCTGGTCGCTCACCGGAACTTGAGCCGCCACAGCGCGAACCACGTCATGCGCAGCAACACCAGCCCGTGTCGCCAGCGCCGGATGTTCGTGTCGCCGTACGTCCGCTGCGCGTAGCGGATGGGCAGGTCCTGGATGCGCAGGCCAAGGCGCGACGCGCCGAACAAGAGGTCGAAGTCACCGAATGGGTCGAAGTCGCCGAAGTACGCGCGGTTCGCGGCGATGCGTTCGTAGTCGTGGCGCCACAGGACCTTGGTGCCGCAGAGCGTGTCCTTCACGCGTTGACCCAGCAGCCAGCTGAACGCCCAGCTGAACCAGTGGTTCGCCAGGAGATTCAGTAACCGCATGGCCTGGCCTTCCATCGGGTACACCAGGCGGACGCCATTGATGAGGTCGCCAAGCCCGCGGCGCGCGGCCGCGTAGAACCGGGGGAGGTCTTCCGGCGCGACCGTGAGGTCGGCGTCGAGGATGATGAACAGCTCGCCACGCGCCTTGGCGAAGCCGAGCCGCACCGCGTCGCCCTTGCCCGTGCGGGTCTGCTGGTGCGCCTGACAGGACCATTCCGGATGCGCCGCCATCGCGCGCCGGATCGCGTCCCACGTATCGTCGCGCGAATGGCCTTCGACGAACACGATTTCGGTCTCGCGACCCATGCGCGGCAGGCGCGCGAACAGCGGCTCGATGTTGCCGGCCTCGTTGCGCGCGGGGACGACGACCGACACGACTGGCTCCGGTGTCGATGGCGCGGGATGCGGCTTGCGTCGCGCGGCGACCAGAGTCGTGAGCGCGAGGTGGTTGAACGGCGTCACGCGCACGAGCCCGCGGTTCAGCACCGGCGCGAGCAACGGGACGTCAAGCGGCAAGAGGTTCTCACGCGATTCGCGGACGACCTCGAACCCGGCGAGGTTGAGCAGCCCGCGCAGGTCGCTGGCCGCGAGCCAGTTCTGGTGCAGCACGGGGCGGGCGAGCCCGAGCCGCAGCGCCGCTGCCAGCAGGGGTTCCCAGAGCTTGTTGTGCGAGCTCACCAGCACGCGCGTGTGCGGGGCGCACACGTGAGCGACCTGCTCGAGCGCGTCCTGCACGTTCCACAGGTCGTTGACGAGGTCCGAGAGGATCACGACGTCGAACGCGCCGCGCAGCGGCAGGGCGTGGGCGTCGGCGACGGCGAAGTGCAACGCAGGGTGCCGGGCGCGGGCGCGCTCGACCATGGCGGAAGAGAAGTCCACGCCGACACCGAACGACGGCGCGCACGCGGCGAGGAGGTCACCAGCGCCGCACCCCACCTCGAGAACGCGCTGGCCCGGCGCGATCCACGCGCGATGGACGTCGGCGAGCCGGCGGTGGTACGCCCCCGCCCAACCCGGGCCCGAATGCGCAGCCCGCGCCACGGAATCCCAATGCCTGATGCGCTCGGCGCGATGCTGGTCCGCAGGCGAGCGGCCGGCTGGTGCCTTCGTGGGCGTCTGCACCGGCGGGAATATCCGGACGTGAGCGGGTGGGGGCAACGGGGCGCGTGGTAGCGCGGACCGACCGACTTCCGTTTGCTTTCGCCCCATGGACTCGAGCGATTCCGCCGTCACCGCGCGCGCGGTGCACGAGCGGCAGCACGGCGCCCGCCTTGCCGCGGCGGACACCGACCGCGTCTGGGGATGGGGCACACCGGCGGGTCGGCGTCGGGCGGCGCGACGGGGCAGGATGATTGCAGAGGCGGCCGCGCTCGGACCCGGCCGCCGCGCGCTGGAAGTTGGCTGCGGGACGGGCGTGTTCACCGAGATCTTCGCCGCGACGGGCGCCGACGTGGTCGCACTGGACCTGTCGCCGGACTTGGTGCGCATCGCGACGGGGCGACTCGGCCAGCACCCGCGCGTGGAGCTCCGCGTCCAGGCCCTCGATGAGTGCCACGACGGTCCGTTCGACGCGGTGGTGGGGTCGTCGGTGCTGCACCATCTCGAACTCGCGCCTGCGTTGCGACGTATGTTTGAGCTGCTGGCGCGCGGCGGCATCTTGAGCTTCGCAGAACCCAACATGCTGAATCCCCCAGATCTTCGTCGAACGGAACTTCCGGCAGTTCTTCCCGTCAGTGTCGCCGGACGAGACGGCGTTCGTCCGTTCGCAGCTCGCGGAGGCGCTGCGCGCGACGGGCTTCGCGGGCGTACACATCGTCCCCTTCGACTGGCTCCACCCGGCCGTGCCGGCCCCGCTGATCGGCGCGGTGTCCGCGCTCGGGCACGTGTTGGAACGACTCCCGCTGGCGCGCGAGTTTGCCGGCTCGCTTGCCATCCGCGCCGAGCGTCCCGTCCGCGGGTGAGCGTCGAATGATCGGGTACGTCATCGCCGCCGCCGGCCTCTATCCGCTGGTCGCCGCGCTGCTGGTGCTCGGCATGCGCCGCTTGCGACGGTCCGCGGCAAGGGCGGATGCCGACTGCCCGACCGTGACCGTTGTGGTCACCGCGCGCAACGAGGCGGGCACGCTGCCAGTGTGCGTTGAGTCCTTGCTGGCGCTCGACTATCCGGCGGACCGGCTCGACTTCGTGCTCGTGGACGATCGGTCGACGGACGGTACCGGGGCCCTGCTCGACGACGTGGCACGCCGAACGTCGCGCGTCCGCGTCCTGCACACGGAGCTGCTGCCGGACAACGGACTCGACGCCAAGGCGCGCGGCCTTGCGCACGGCATGGCGAACGCGACGGGTGAGTGGATTCTCATCACCGACGCAGACGCGCGGGTGCCGCGTTCCTGGGCGCGGCACCTGGTGGGTCGAGTGGATGCGAGCACGGCACTGGTGGGCGGGACCGCGATCGTGGAGCCGCGGCAGTGGTGGGGCCGGGCTGAACGCACCACATGGGCGTTCCTGCAGACCATCAACCTGGGTTTCGCGGGGTGGGGCCGCGCGGTGGTGTGCGTCGGGCCGAACATGGGCATCCGTCGCTCGGTGTATGTGGCGGCCGGCGGGCTCGAGCGGGCGCGCTTCCGGATCGCCGAGGACTTGGCGTTGTTCCGGATGGGACGCGACGCCGGCGGTGGCGCGCAGGTGTACGCGGACGCGGAGACGGCGGTCCTCATGCAGCAGGTGCCGTCGCCGACGCATCTGACGAGTCAGCTACGGCGGTGGGTCGGCGGGGCGCTGGAGCAGGGACCAGCGTACCGTCTCGGGGTGCCGTTCGCGCTCGCGTGGGGCGTGGGCGTCGCAGCGTTCTGGCTGGCGGGATGGGCAGTCGCGCCGACGGCGTGGGTGGCGTTCGTCGTCGCCAAGATCGTCGTGGACGCGCTGCTGCTTTCGACGATTGGCAGCCGCGTTTCCGTGCGCGCGCTGTCGCGCGACGTGCTGCGCCTGTGGGCCGTGCAGCTGGTGGCGATGGCGTGGCTGCCGGCGTCGATGGTGGTGGCACGGCGCATCCAGTGGCGTGGCGACGGCTACGCCGTGAAGTACACGTGATGTCGTTCGTGCGCGCAGTGGTCATCGCCGTCGGCGTGCTCTCGGCCGCCGTGTCGTCCCTGCTGCTGCTGGACCGCGTGAACCCGCCGCCGGTGGTGGTGGACCCCGGCATCGCGAGCGTGGACACCACCAAGCGGTCGCGACTGCTGATCCTGCACGTCGACAGCTGGCGGTACGAGACCGCCATCGACTCCACGATCATGCCGAATGTCGCGCGGCTGCGGCGGCGCGGGGCGTCGTGGGAGATGGAGACGGTGTTCGAGGGGTTCACGATTCCGGCGGTGCGCGCCGCGTTCTCGGGTCACGCGGAGACCCAGTTGGTGAACCTGATCCAGAACTTCCGGTTCCGGTCGCTGGGCATCGAGTCGTTCTTCCTGGACGCGTCGCGACTCGGCAAGCGGACGGTGGCGATCGCGTACGAGCCGTGGGTCCAGTTCGGACCGTACATCGAACATCGCGCGCCGCCGTACAACGGCGACCAGTTCACCGCCGATCGCTTGCGCGCCGTGTGGGCGCTCCAGGCATTTCGCGACGAGGGGTTCGACGTCGTGATCTCCCATTATGAGTGGGGAGACTGGGCGGCGCACACGCACGGCATCGACGCGGCGCGGTATCGCAGCGAGTTCGCGTACGCCGATTCGATGATCGCGTCGTTCGACGCGGCGCGCGCGCCCAACGACTACCTGCTCGTGTACGGTGATCACGGTCATTCACCAACGGGCGAGCACAAGACGGGCATCCACATTCCGACCTTCGCGCTCTTGCTGGGTCCCGACGTGACGCCGGGCGTCACGGTTGGTCCATTGGCGACCACCAACCTGCGGTATGTGGCGAGTCACGCGCTGGGGATCACGCTGCGCGCCACGGCGTATGATGTGGCGGCGCTCGCGAGATTCCTGCCGATCGCCGGCGGCATCGTGGACTCGGTCGCGGGCCGTGCGCGTGGACCGGCACCGGGCGCGCCGAGTCGCGCGCCACTGGACTACGCGCTGGCACTGGGAGTGGCTGCGGCGGGTCTCGCGCTCGCGCGGCAGCTCGCGCGCGGTGCTCCGGGCATCGGGCTCACGGTCGCGGTGGGCGCAGCGCTGACGGGCCTCATCGTGCTGGAGCTCGTGGTGCAGCAAGTGGTCTCCGTGACCGCGACAGTTTTCCCGGTCCTGCTCGGCGGGCTCGCGATGGCGTCGATCAGGGACGGGCCGGCTACGTTCCGCACGTTGGCAGCGGGCGCACTTGTGCTGTCGCTGGGCTTTGCGATTCACATGGCGGGCACATCGCTCATGGTGCCGTCCGGTCTCGCGACCGTCATCCCGCTCTACGTCGCCGCGATCGCCACGAAGTACTTCGTGTTGCTTGCCATCGCGGGGCACCGGCGGTGGCGCGAGGTCGCCGTGTGGACGACACTGTCCACGCTTGTGGAGCTTCGGGTCTGGGACTCGCCGATCGCCTTTGCCATTCTCGTCGGGCTCGGCGTGTCGTCGTGGTGGCGACGCCGCGACCCGGACGTACGCCGACTCAGCGCGATCGTGGTGTTGTCGGCGCTGATGCACTTCACGCTGCGCGCGCCGTTGTATCACCTGGCGTGGATCGACCTGTTCCTCGGCGCGCTGTGGGTGGTGTCGCGGCGTTGGGACAATGCGTGGACGGACGCGTTGGTCGTGAGCGGATCGTTCGCGCTGGCCAGTGGCTGGTTGGCGAGCGGACTGGAATGGGGTTTCCTGTACACCGTGTTTCCGGCGTACCTGGTGGAACTCCAGGTGCAGTACTTCCTGCCGTTCATTCTGGCGAAACTGCCCATTCCCCTCGTGCTGGCACTCGTCGTGATTGGCCGCGCCCCCACTCGCCGTTTCGTGGAGGTGGTCATGCTGTACGCCGGACTGCGGTTCGTGGCGGCGTGGGTGATGCGCCTTGGCGGCGCCGCGGGCGTGGAGATCTGGCCGCTCGCGGAGCAGGGCATCTACCTTACGACGTTCTTGATCGCGGCGGTTCTCTGGAACCGACGCACGAAAACGGTGGTCGGCCGCGACGCGCTCGCGGTGGCATCGTAGCGATGGGCATCATTGACGTCCTGAGGCGCCCGAAGTTCGAGCTGGGTCACTTGGTGCTCCGGGATCCCAAGGTCAAAGGTCCGGTCCGGTACGATGCGTCGTCAGCCGATGACGTTCAGCGCGCGTTGGAGGGAACGGGGTTGAGTGTCGTGCCGCTGCGCGTGAATCAGCGGGAGTACCGGGACTTCGTGGCGCGCGCCGACTATGCACGATTCGGTTCCTACTACGCGTGGAACCGGCCGAGTTTTGCCGAGAAGTCGCTCGAGCACTACCTGGCGGCGAAGTTGCTCGAGCTGCGCGAGGGAAGCGTGCACGTGGACGTCGCGAGCGACACGTCGCCCGCGCGGGAGATCTACGCTGATGTCTATGGTGTGACAGCGTACCGCCAGGACCTCAGCTTTCCGGCGGGAGTCGTCGGGAATCGAATCGGGGGTGACGCGGCGGCGATGCCGGTGCGCGATGGTTTTGCCGACACGATGTCACTGCATTGTTCGTTCGAGCACTTCGAGGGCGACAGCGACATGCGGTTCATCGCCGAGTGCGCCCGGGTGCTCCGGCCGGGCGGCCGCGTATGCATCCTGCCGCTCTACATGTCCCCACGCTATTCCGTCATGACCGATCTCGGCGTGGTGGGCTGGCGCAGTCAACCGGCGTTCGAGGAGGATGCCACGGTGTACAGCGCGATCGGATACGGCCAGCGGCATGGGCGCTTTTACGACGCCGCGCACCTGCAGTCACGAGTGTTGGGCAGGCTCGGCGCCTTGCGGGCGACCATTCACCGGGTGACAAACCTCGAAGAGATCGGGCCAGCGTGCTACGTGCACTTTGCCCTGACGCTCGAGAGGCCGGCGGCATGATCGACGCGAAGGACGTACAGCCGGAGTTTCGCGCGGGTGGTTTGGCGTGCGTCGATGGGTTCCTGGCCGAGTCCAGCGTGCAGCCGCTCGTCGCGGAAGCGAACGCGCTGCGCGCGCGTCAACCGGAACTTCGTGCCCGGCATGAAGCAGGGCGGGAGCGTCAGCTACTTCGATATTCGCCGTGCGGCGCCGAGCACGCATGCCCTGTACCATTCGCCGGAGTTGATCCGGTGGCTGAGCGACGTGACCGGGGAGCAGTTGCTCACGTGTCCCGAGTCGGACCCGCACGCGTGCGCCCTGTACTACTACACGCAACCCGGTGACTACATCGGCTGGCACTACGACACGTCGTTCTACCGGGGCAAGCGGTTCACCGTCCTCCTCGGGCTCATTCAACGCTCCAGCAGCGAGCTGGTGTGTCGCGTGATGGAAGTGGGCGCGACGACGCCGCGCGAGGCTCGGATCCGCACGCTGCCCGGGACGCTGGTCGTGCTCAACGACGCTTTGCACCACTGCGTGACGCCCAACGGTGAGGGCGAAGACCGTGTCGTATTGTCCCTCGAGTACGTCACCGACCGTCGCATGGGCTTCTTCGCTCGCATGGTCTCGAACGTGAAGGACGCCGTTGCCTACTTTGGCATTCGCAACTTGCTGCGTCCTTTGCGGTGAGCGTGCCAATGGATCGCGGTTACCCGGACGTGCGTCTCGGGACTCACGCGCGGGCGCTGCTGGCGGTGGCGGTGTTGGCGCAGGCGGTGTTGGCGCAGGCGGTGTTGGCGCAGGCGCCGTTGGCGGTCGCCCAGGTGGCAACGCGCGACTGCCCGAATGGCGTCGTCGAGCGGATCGAGATCCAGAATGGACCCGTGTTTCCCACCGATCCGGAGAACCCTCGCGTGGTGCGCTTGGCCTTTGGCGCGGCCAACGGCATTCACGTCAACACGACGCGCTCGTTCATCCGGCGGGAGCTGTTGTTCGCCGAGGGGGATTGCTACGACCCGTTCCTGGTGTCGGAATCCCGGCGCGTGCTGGACGCCTACCACTTCGTCGATCAAGTCCGCGTGGAGACCTCGGAAGGGCAGGCCGGCAAGATCGTGCGATTCCGTACGCAGGATCGTTGGTCCACGCAGGTGGACTTGGGCGTCACGTACGACGCCGGCCTGAACCTGGAACGGTTCTCGGCGACGGAAACCAACTTTCTCGGGAACGGGATCCTGGCGGAGGTGAGTCACAGCGAGCGGCGGGAACGACGCGACCGGCACGCGCGCCTGGCGTCGCCGCGCGTCTTCGGCCGCACGGATGGCGACCTCCGGTTCGGGACCACGTCGGCGGGGTCGTCGGTGTACCAGCGATTGAACCACGGTTTCGTGGGTGACGTCAGTCGATGGTCCTGGACCGAGTCGACCGAACGGACCACGTACTTCCGGTCGTACGCCACGGGCGGCGGCGCCCCGCAATCCCATGTGCTTGTGCCTGTGTTGAGGGACGGTGCGGAACTCGCCGTTGCGATGCGACTCGGCGTCCCGGGGCGATACTGGACGCTTGGTCTCGCGTTCGACCGAACCGTGTATCGTCAGAACGGGCCGTACAAGTACGTGCAGGATGGCGACTTCGACGGCGCGGCGCCGGACACGAACGTCGTCCCGCACCCCGCCATCCTCCGCCAGACCGTGAGCCGTGGGGCAACCCGCGTCGTGTTCCACGCGGGCCTGCGCCAGGTGCGATACGTGGACTACGCCGGGCTGGACGCGCTGAGCGAAGTGCGCATCGTGCCGGCCGGTTTCGAGGGGAGCGTGAGTGCCGGACGGTCGCTTGGCATTCTCGTGCCCGACGGCGTCACGGAGGCCGGCGATGCGTTTCTCCGACCGTCGCTAGGATTCACAAAGGCAGCCGACTGGGGTGTCCTGCGGATCCACGGCCTCGCGGAGGCCGGGTTCGCCGATGCCACCTGGCGCGACCTGCTCGGGGCTTCCGACGCGGCGCTGTGGGTGCGAGCCCGGTGGCTCCCGGCGCAGACGATGTTCCTGCGGGCGTCGGCCGGGGGCGCCTGGCGCACGACCCTGCCGTTTCAGCTGGCGCTCGGTGGACGGGACGGGGTGCGATCGCTGGCGGACGACCAACACCCGGGCGGGCGCCGAGTGCTGTTCACGATCGAAGACCGCGTCCGGTTCGCCTGGCCGCCATGGAGCGGCGTGGAACTGGGCGCGACCGTGTTTGCCGATGCGGGCCGGGTGTGGCCCGGCGACGTGCCGTACGGAACGGACGACGGCTGGATGGGGAGTGCGGGGTTCGGGCTGCGCATCGTCGTGCCGAGAGGATCGAGCGAAATCCTGAAGCCCGAGATCGCGTTCCCGGTGGGGCGTTCAGGCGCGCCGATCTTTCGAATCACGGCGGAACTCAACTCGGTGCGCGGATGGCTCTCGACGCCCCGCCTGCTGGAGAGCCGCCGCTTCTGGCGCGGCGCCGAGCACTTCTGACGCCGCGTCGACCCCGGTGTGCCTCACTACCGCGCGTACCTGAGCGCGACGTCGGCAACGAGGTTGTGGCGGCCGGTCGTGCCGTAGTTGAAGCGGGTCACGTGTTCGTAGCCCAGGCGAATCGACGTCTCCATACCACGCCAGCCGCGTTCGCGAACGTATTCGGAGAGAATGCGGACGCGAATCTCGTCCGGATTGTCGGCGGCGCGGAACCAGTCGTAGTCCCACG
The DNA here is from genome assembly GCA_038060705.1 of Gemmatimonadota bacterium. Classification (GTDB taxonomy): domain Bacteria; phylum Gemmatimonadota; class Gemmatimonadetes; order Gemmatimonadales; family Gemmatimonadaceae; genus DASPMP01. The sequence continues at coordinate 13,262 of JBBTFS010000034.1, read as the reverse complement.
GGGCGCCGCCCGGGATCAGCGCCCAGAACCAGTCATCGCCAGAGTAGCGTTCCCACGCGCCGGTGACGCGCAGGCGCGAGGTCGGCTTGTTCTCCGTCACCAGCACCGTCACGCCTGACGCGTTTGGCCCCAGCGCGTTGCCGAGCACCCGGCGGCGCAGCGTCACGCCTGAAGTGAACTGGCCGTGCGTGTGGGCCCGCGGTCCGGCATGTGCCCATTCGATCGCGAGGTCCGTGCGTCCCTCCGGCCCAAGGCCCGCGATGTCGGCGCCGGCTTGCCAGACGGCATCCTCCCAGTAACCGCGGGCCGGCTGGGTGAAGCGCCCGCGATCATCGGTGGTGAGAAAATTCACGTTCACGGACGCGCGCCGACTGGGCAGGAACAGGCGCATGTCGACGCCGGCGACCTTGTCCGAAATCGTCAGGAAGCCGCCATCAGACCAGAAGAAGAACAGGTCGTGAATTCTTCCTGCCCAGTCGGAGGGCGGTGACCCATGCCCTCCCTGAATGTTGAAATAAGTAATGCCGAACTCGCCGAACGCGCTTGGCCGACCACTGAGCCGCATGTGAGTCAGCACGGAACCCGGTTGGTCTTGCCCGTCACCGAGGTCGGCCACGCCTATCGAGGCCTGCCAGAGGCCCAAGGCGTCGAGGAAGAGCGGCAAGCGCACGGGCCGGTCGAACGCGACTCGAACCATGTCGAGGCCGGGCGAGTTCCGCGACAGCATGGCTCCGCCCGCCAAGCCATGTCCCACTGAGCGACTGTTCCGCCCGATGTCGAGGGCCGCCGGGCCGACTTGGAACCTGCCGTAGGCGTTGACCAGCGTCGCGTAGCCGGAAAACCCGGAGTGCGGCACGAAGAGCGACACCCGCGGCACTACTTGGGCGGCGAAAAAGCGCGAGCCGAGTTCGAGTCCCGCCTCTACGCTCGCCGTGCCTCCGTCAGCGAAACGGCGCGCTTCGGTGCCGAGCAAGAGCGGGTTGAGGTCCGCGTCGAGGGGGCTGCCAGCGTCCGTGGTATCGCCCATGCGGTGCGGTCGGTAGGGGCTGGCGGCCAGCGCCAGTCGCGCTTCGGCTGACGTCAACGACAGCCGCCGCGTGGCAGGTTCCGCGCCGGCGAATCGCGCGCCCAGACGCTCGATGGCTTCGACGATACGCGAAGAAACGGCCGCAGCGCCTGCGCGACTGCGCGCTTCGTCGACGAACCGCCGGAAGGCGGCGCGCGAGTACGGACGTTCGCCGGCAATGACGTTCCTTACGAGGCCGGCGGCGATCAGGACGTCGAGATCGGTGTACGCGGCATCCTGTTGCTGCACGTATGCCGTCGCCTGTCCCGCGACGGGAGTCGCCGCGGCCATGAGGCCCGCGACGGTGATGGCGAAGCGGAAGCGCCCGGTCACCGGCGTGGCCTGACCTGCAATAACACCACCAACCCAACGCAGAGCCCCCAGAACAGCAGCGCCAACGCCCAGAGCGACTCACCCCGTTGCACCAGTAGCGCGCCGGTCCACACGCAGTACCCGACCACGACCAGTTCAAGCCAAAACGTCCAGTGCAGCGGACTCGCGTACGCCTTCAGCGCCAGCCCTCGGCCGGCGCTGTCGGTCGATCGCCCCTTGGGCGTTCGTGCGAACTCTCCTTCGTTCGCCAAGAAGCCCTGGACCTGTGCCACCGTGTTGTTGACCATAAGCCCGATGCCAATGCCGATCCCGGCGAGGACATGCCCGACAGTGCGCAGTCTCCACTCGTCCCCGCGCTCCCGGAGCGTCATGAGGAACGAGAAGGGCGCGACCAGCGTCGCCAGGGACATCAACGCCTGCATGCCCCAGAATAGTGCGCGGTCGACGTAGAGTACCGCCCAAGGCCACAGGACGAGGTTGAGAAGCAGGACCGGATGGATCCCGTAGCCGGCGAGGAGAAAGGCCTCCTCCCAACGGTCCCGCAAGCGGTTCTTCGTGTCCAGCACCCGGCCCATGAGCTTGCGGAAGCACTGCGCGTTGCCCCGCGCCCATCGCCGCTGCTGCAACTTGAAGGCGCGCATTTCCTCGGGAAGCTCGTTCGGAACGGCGATGTCGTGCACGTACCGGCCATGCCACCCCGCGAGCGCGCAGCGGTAGCTGAGGTCGAGGTCCTCCGTCAGTGTGTCCGACGTCCAGCCGCCAGCGGCGTCAATGGCCGCGCGCCGCCACACTCCGGCGGAGCCATTGAACGTCATCACCTGACCCGCAAATGCGCGCGAGGGTTTCTGGATGTAGAAATGGCGATCGAGCAGCAGCGCCATCGCGGATTGGAACAGGCTGCCGGCCGCGTGCTCGAACGCCCAGCGCGTCTGCAGGAACGCCACCTTGGGATCGTGGAACGCGTCCTCTTCCACCATGACCCGGCGCAGGAAATCTGGCCGCGGATCGAAGTCGGCGTCGAACACCGCGACGAACTCCGCGGTGGAGCGCTTCAGTCCGGCGGCAAGGGCGCCTGCCTTGTACCCCGCCCGGTTGTCGCGCTGGAGCTGCTCGATGCGAACACCCTTGGCCTTCACTTCAGCGATGGTGGCTGCGACGACCTCGCGAGTCTCATCCGTGGAATCGTCGAGGACCTGCACGTCGAACCTGTCCTTGTCGTAGTCCTGGCCCGCCGACGCGAGAATGGCCTGCCGGGCGGACAGGCGCTCGTTGTACAGGGGAATCTGAATCGTCACCTTCGGGAGGCGCGACACTGTAGTCGCGGCCGCGGTCCCGCGATGCGGACGCATCCCGGCCCGAATTGCTGCGCGGTTCATGAGGAACCGCAGCAGCATGCGCACCTCGGCCACCGCGAACGACGCCCCGATGACAGCGGCAACCAAGTACATGACAGTGACGAGAACGGGCATCGCGGACGCTTGGGGTACCGGTCGGGGCCGAATGGTAGGCGGTTCTCGTGAACTGCGGCAAGCAGCGGCTCAGCGCCGGCGCGATGTCTCGCCGAACTGGGCGCTGTGCAGCCGGTGGAAGTGGCCGCCGAGCCGCAGGAGTTCATCCCACGCACCTTGCTCCACCACGCGCCCCTCGTGCATCACCATGATCAGGTCCGCTTCGCGGATGGTGGACAGCCGGTGCGCGATGACGATGAGCGTGCGCCCCGCCGCCCGCTGCTGAATCGCCCGCGCGACGCGCTGTTCCACCTCGCTGTCGAGGGCAGACGTGGCTTCGTCCAGGATCAGGATGTCGGGGTCGCGCAATAGCGCGCGCGCCAGCGCCACGCGCTGCCGCTGACCTCCGGACAGGCGGACGCCGCGGTCACCGAACTCGGTGTCGAGCCCGGCGGGGAGGCCCTCGACGAACTCGCGGAGATCGACGTCCCGAAGCGCAGCAAGGAGCGCGTCGTCCCCGATGGCGCGACCGAGCCCGAAGGTGAGGTTGTCCCGCAGCGTGCGGTTGAGCAGCCAAACGTCCTGGCTCACGAGCGCCATGCGCGCATGGAGCGACGGGAACGAGAACTCGCGGATGTCGCTGCCGTCGAGTTCGATGGCGCCGGGCGCGCAGTCATAAAAGCGCGCGATGAGGTCGACGAGCGTCGTCTTGCCCGCGCCGGTCGACCCCACGATCGCAGTCACGGTGCCAACGCGGATAGTCGCGCTGACGTCCTTCAGCACGTCGACGCCGGGCTGGTACTGGAACGTCAGGCTACGGATCGCAATGCCGCGCTCCAGGCGCGTGAACGTCCGCGGGCCGGACGGGACGATGAACTTGCCCTCGTCCGAGAAGAGACGCGCAACCGCGGCAAGGCGCGGCCACTCTTCCGCGACCTTGAGACTGAACGCGCTCAGGTACTTGTAGTCCGGCAGCGCCTGCTGGACGATAAGCAGGAACGCGCCGAACGCCGCGAGGTCGCCCGGCGTGAAGCTGCCGTCAAGCACCATTACTGCGGCCTGGACCACGAGCATGACGATGAGGACGAAGATTTCCTCGGCCGGGTAGCGCAGGCCGACGACCCGCTCGCGCCGCACGACTACGTCCCGGGCCTGATGGAGCGCCTCGGCGTACGTGTTCGCGGCGGCCCGCTCCTGCGAGTAGGCCTTCACGAGGGGAATCGAGCCGAGGATGTCGAGGATCCGGGAGCGCACCCGTCGGTCGGCCGCGACGCCCTCGGTCGCGATACGCTCGACGCGCGCATTCACCGCGGTCATGAACCAGCCGATGAACGGCAGCGAGGCCACGAAAGCGATCGACAGTGGCAGGGAGATCGCCACCATCACCGCGGCCTTCACGAGCAGTCCGATCGTGTAGCGGATCGATTCTTCCGCCGCCGTGAGCAACGTGATCACCGAGCCGGACCAGCCGATCTCCGCGTCGATCGCGCCGATCGGCTGGTGCTCGAAGTACTGGCGACCGAAGCCGAGCACGCGCCCGAAGGTCTCGGTGGTGACGGCGACGCGGTAGCCCTCCGTGCGCGGCACGATGTAGATGTACCGCAGATACTCGAAGACGATCTTGCCTGTGCGTCCCAGGATGATGAGGCCGATCGTGACGACGATGAGGACGGTGTCGCGCGACGGCGCGGCGACGGACTCCGGCACGAGCCTGAGAATCCAGCCGAACGCGCGAGACTCGCGAAGAAACTCGAAGGTATCGCGCCCCACGGCCTCCGTGAGCGGGATGAGCAGCGAATACGACGCGCCCTCGAACGCAGCCGCGATGAGCACGAGAGCGAGGGGCAAAACGATGTGCCAGGGGCGCACGCCGGCCACGTGCCAGAAGTGGCGCAGCACGCCGCGCGGCGTCGGTGTCAGCAGACCGGGCGGTGGGCTCACGTGGTCACGAGCCGCGCTCGCCGCCGGCAAGCGACCGGAGAACGTCGGTTGCGATCCAGTGACCGCGGTTCACCACATGCCACGCCGCACTCGGTACCTGCGCCAAGTGGAACCCGGGGCTTCGCGATCGTTCCTGAAAGCGACGACTGATGCGGGGCCAATCCAGCGTTCCGTCGAGCGGGCGGGCCTCGCGCCAGAAATCAGCGACTGGCCGGGCGATGTGCGGCGCCTGAAATCGGCTCATGACCGCCGGCGACGCCAACGCCCCGTACATCCGGTCCACCGCGACATCCGCGCGCGCGGGTCCGAGGACATACGATCCGTAGAACGGAATCCGGCGAAGGGGGAACAGCTCGCCCTCCCGCAAGTGACGCCGCGGCTCGTGCGCGTCGAAGTGCGTCCCCTCGCCGTCAACGGTGCGCGTAAGCAGGCCCAGTTCGGTGAGTCCGCTCAGCGCAAACGGAAAGACCGTCCTGGGGAAGGCGAAGAAATAGCCCTCGCGCCGGCGCAACCACAGCGCGAAGCCGTGCGCCCGGCACACGGGGCCGAACCGCCGCTCCACGTCGCCGGCGTCCGCGTCGACGAGGAAGGCGTCGGAGTCGTCGTCCCACGGCAGCACTCCGCCCAGGCGTAGCGCGCCGAGGAGCAGTCCCTTGTGCGCCACGTACGTGAGTCCGTGGTGCTCGAGGGCCGAGAGGACAAACAGCAGGCTGTCCACCACGGGAGTCGCGAACCACGACGGCATCATGAGGAACGACGGCCGGCTGCTCGCACGAAGTTCGCGGAGCGGGCGCAAGATCGGGCTCACCAAGCGTCGGCCGACGGTGGCGCTCCTCGGCGTCCGCGCGCCAGGGTGAGCGCGACCAGCAGCGCCACTGCCAGCGCGACCGCGTAGACCGCGAGCGCCAGGTAGGCGCGCGGTACGAGTGCAGCGCCCTCGCGATCGTAGCCGGCGACGTACAGCATCCACCCGGTGTGGATGAACCACGCGCCTGCCAGCGCGACCGCGTACACACGCAACCAGCGGATCAACGGCGCAGGCCGCGCGTGCTCGACGACGATCAGGACGCCGGCCGCGGTCAGCAGCATGGCGAACGCCCCATGCGCCGCGTTGGCGACCGCGCCGTGCTGCCCGTGCGCGCCGAACAGCAGGCCGGCCACCAGGAACGCGAGCGCCAGCGCGATGCGGTCGGAATGCGGCGCTATCCGGCGCCGCGCGGTGAGCAAGTCCGTCACGCCAGACAGGATGAACGCGACGTCCATCAGGATGTGCGCGTAGATGGTGGCGCTCGCCTCGGTCATTGGCCACGTCACCCACCGCAACTCGCCGGTCATCTCCAACAGCGGGACGACGATCTTGGCCCAGCTTTCCCATGGCGCCGCGGCGGCCGCGTCCGCCGCCAGCGTCGTGTCGGGCGCGACACTCCAGGGTTGCAGCACCGCCGGCCCGCCGCGGCGCGCGACCGCGAGGCACCAGACCAGTGCCCACGCCAGCAACGCCAAGCCGGGGAATACGTGCCCCGGCAGATCGCCCATGGTCTCGTGTTGCATTCGGCCGTTTGGGGACAGGTTGGGCAAAAGCTAGCGCGGACGCGGCGCCGGTGGCGAGGCGATCGCGCCGTCGACTATGACGGACTGACGCTCCCGCGCGCGACGCCGCGCGCACCTGTCCGGTTGGCCAGGAACCAGTCATAGGTCTCCCGGATCCCGCGCTCGAGCGGGATGGTGGGGCGCCAGCCGGTCGCGAACAAGCGTGAAGAATCCAACAACTTGCGCGGTGTTCCGTCCGGCCGGCTGATGTCGAACTCCAGCCGTCCGGCGTAACCCACCACGCGCCTGATCAATGCCGCCAACTCCGCGATCGAGATCTCCCCGCCCGCGCCGATGTTGATGATCTCGGAGGAGTCATACCGCTCCATCAAGTGAACGCAGGCGCGTGCCATGTCGTCCACGTGGAGAAACTCGCGAAGGGCGTTGCCGGTGCCCCACACCATGACCACCGGCGCACCAGCCAACTTGGCGTCGTGGAACCGCCGGATCAGCGCGGGAACGACGTGGCTGGTCTGCAGGTCAAAGTTGTCGCCGGGACCGTACAGATTGGTCGGCATCACACTGATATAGTTCGTGCCGTATTGCGCGTTGTACGCCTGGCACAACCGGATGCCCGCGATCTTGGCGACGGCGTAGGGCTCGTTGGTCGGCTCGAGCGGGCCCGTCAACAATTCGGTTTCCGGAATCGGCTGCCGGGCGTGCTTCGGATAGACGCACGAGCTGCCCAGCATCATGAGCTTGCGAACGCCGCTCCGATAGCACGCCTCCACCACATTGAGCTGAATCGCCAGGTTCGAGCGGATGAACTCGGCGGGATAGGTGCTGTTGGCGAGAATGCCGCCGACCTTGGCTGCTGCCAGGAATACGAGGGCGGGCCGCTCGCGCGCGAAGAAGGCGTGAACCGCGGCGGCGTCCTCCAGGTCCAGTTCATCGTGGGGGCGAACGACGCTGTCGCCATACCCCGATGCGCGGAGCGCCCGGATCAGCGCGGAGCCAACCAGGCCGCGGTGGCCGGCGACAAAGACGCGCTCGCTCGTCGTGCTCATCGTCCGGCGTCGCGTCGGACGTGCAGGACGTCGTGGCCGCCCTTGGCTTCAGCGAGTGCGGCGGGACCGCCGACCCAAGTCCAGTGCTGACGCCAACCCGACAGGATCTGGGTGAGCGTGACCACGTAGCGAACGACGAGCCAGGTGGTGAGTGCCGTGAAGAGCGCGCACGACACACGGGCGTTGAACACACTCGCCCAGAGCGCTACCACGACGGCTGGCGTCACGAAGTCGGGCCACGGACGGGGGCGCGTCGTGGTGTGCGCGTGCATGACGAGCGCCACGTAGTCCGCCGCGGCCAGCGCCACCGCGAGCCATCCCCACACCGGGGTCACGCCGGCCCGCACGCACCACGCGGAGAGTGCGATGAGGGTGGCGGTGAAGAGGAGCAGCGGCGCGGGCAGGCGCTTCAGCCGCCGCGCGATGACGATCGTGGCGCCGATGCAGATGCCGCTGCCGAGGGCCGCCACCAGCGAGTGTCGCGGCACGCCGGTGACGAGATCACCCAGCCACCACGTCCGCACGGCCGGAATGCACCACGACAGATAGAACGCCGACAGGATTGCAATGACTTCGAGCGTGCCCCACGCGGTGAAATGCAGTTCCTTGTGCTCGGCGCGCTCGACGTACGTGATCGAGAATCCGCTGATCAGGATGATGGTCAGCGCGTACAGCTCCCACAGCGGGCCCGTGCCCGTGAGACTCCAGAAGCCGAAGCACAACACGCATCCGGCCCAGAGGTCGCAATGGTGGTCGAGAAAGTCGCCCAAAGGCGACGTGGTGCCTCTGGCCTTGGCCTGCATGCCATCCAGGTGGTCGCCGGCGACGTACAGTTGCAGCGCGACGAACTGGAGCGCCCCGAGCCACAGCGGTCCGAGCTGCTTGGCCAGCAGCGAGCCAAGCACGATGGCGGTCAGCGTTCCGGTGGAGAGCAGCGTCACCACGTTGGCGGCCAGCCATCGCGGCAGGAGCGGGAAGAGTCGCGCGAACCAGACACGGGTCACCCACGGCCGCAGCACCGAGTGGTCCGTGAAGCGGTATGCGCCGTTTGGCCTGGGCGTGCCGGGGTCTGACACTACTGTTGGGGCGCGGGGTGCGTGGTCAGCGGTCTCCCGGGCGCGTTACTTTGGGGGCGCATGATGCTGTGCCGAATGTAGCGAACCGGCTCCCCTCGACGCACCGCTGTCGCCCGCCTAATGTCCTCCGCCCAGTCACCTGCCGAACGTCTGCGCGCCCTCTGGGCCGCGCCCGGAGTCGTGCGCGTCGCCGGCGCGCACGA
>JBBTFS010000034.1:0-4588 GCA_038060705.1 Gemmatimonadota bacterium | reverse complement strand
CGGCAACCTGCCGCCCGCGTTCCGCGCCCGCGTGCTCGCGGTCCAGGCGGGCGTCGACGCGATCTGGTCCAGCGGGTTCGAGATCTCCACGGCGCACGCCGTGCCGGACGCCAGCATCCTCACAATGTCCGAATACCTGGCGGCGGCCGAAGGGATAGCCGACGCCGTGTCGCCCGTGCCAGTGATCGCCGATTGCGACACGGGATATGGAAACTCGAACAACGTCATCCGGATGGTGAAGCAGTTCGAGTCGGCTGGCGTCGCCGCGGTGTGCATCGAGGACAAGAAGTTCCCGAAGACCAACAGCTTCGTCGACGGCAAGCAGGAACTGGCGTCCGTCGCCGAGTTCGTCGGCAAGCTGCTGGCCGCCAAGAACGCGCAGCGATCGGCGGCGTTCGCGGTCATCGCGCGCACCGAGGCGCTCATCGCCGGCTGGGGCGTTGACGAGGCGCAGCGGCGCTGCGAGGAGTACGTGCGGGCTGGCGCCGACGCCCTGCTGATCCACGACAAGTCGCCGACCGCGGGCGGCATCCGCGCGCTCCTGGCGACGTGGCGTTCGCCGGTGCCGGTCGTGGTGGTGCCGACCACGTTCCCGGCGTTCACAATCGCCGACGCCGAATCGCTCGGCATCAAGACGGTGATCTTCGCGAATCACGGGATTCGCGCCGCGGCCCGCGCCGTGGCCGACGTGTGGCGCACCATCATGCGCGACGGCAGCAGCAAAGGCGTCGAAGCGTCGATCGCGCCGCTTGGGACGCTCTTCGAGCTGCAGGGGATGCCGGCTCATACCGAGGCCGAGCGCGCCTACGACCGCGCCGGACCGCCGCCAACGCGAGCCGTGATCCTCCACGCCGGCGATCACCGCGACGACGCCTCGCTGGCGCCGCTCACCGCGGACGTGCCGCTGGCCGGACTCGACGTGAACGGCACGCCGCTCGTGCAGCGCCAGATCGCGCTGCTGCGCCAATGCGGCGTGCAGGACATCACGGTCGTCGGCGGCTACCGGCACGAGGTAATCCCGTCGAACGGCGCGCGCCGCGTGTTCAACGCGCAGTGGAACACGAACGGAGAGGTCGGCTCGCTGCTGGCCGGCACCGCCGACGCGCGCGACGCGCGCGTCCTCGTGTGCTACGGCGACGTGCTCTTCGAGCGGCCGCTGCTCGAGCGCCTGTTGTCGACCGAGGCCGACTGCACCATCGTCGTGGACCGCAGCGGTTCGCAGGCGGCGGGGCGCGTGGTGCGCGACCGGGTGGCCGTAGACGACAGCGGCGCCACGCCGCGCCGCTTCCTGAGTCCCGCCAGTCCGCGGACCGTGCGCGCCATCGGCACTGCGGTGGCCATGGCTGAGGCCAACGGCGAGTTCGCCGGCGCGCTGCTGGTGTCCACCGCGCGGTGGCGCGACCTGCGCGCGCGCGCGGAGAAATGCGCCACGGGCGCCCTGCCGGACCTGCTCGCCGACGCGCTGCGCGCGGGTGAGTCGGTCACGTGCCTCGAGGTGACGTCTGGATGGCTGGAACTGCGCAGCTTCGCCGACTATGAGCTGGCGTGCCGGATGGTGAAGACGTGAACGAGCGCGTGTCGTCCCAAGCGTTCATCGATACCCTGAGCTCGCACGGCTTCGGCCCGTACATTGGCGTTCCGTGCTCGTATCTGCGGCCGTTCATCGACTACGTCATCGACCGCGCCGACTTGTCGTACGTCGCCGCGACGAACGAGGGGGAGGCGCTGGCGATCGCTGCGGGATCTCAACTCGCCGGGCGACGGCCCGTGGTGATGCTGCAGAACTCCGGACTCGGCAATCTGGTCAACCCGCTGGCGTCGTTGACATACCCGTTTCGCATTCCTGCTCTCATAATCGTGACGCTGCGCGGCGATCCGTCCAGCACGGATGAGCCACAGCACGAACTCATGGGACGCGTGACGTCCGACCTGCTGCGCGTGCTGGAAGTGAATCACGAATGGTTCCCCGCGAGCGACGCCGCGATTGGCCCGGCGGTCGCGCGCGCCGTGGCCCACCAGGACAACACCGGTCTGCCGTTCGCGTTCATCCTGCGGAAGAATGTGGTGACCGAGTATTCGCCAGAGGCCGCCGGGCACTCGGCGAACGCGACGAATCCCACGCGGCGGCGGGCGCTGGAAGCGATCCACGCCGCACTGCTGCCGTCGTCGGTGGTGGTCGCGACCACGGGCAAGACCGGCCGCGAGTGGTTCGAGGTGGATGATCGCGACAGGAACCTGTACCTCGTCGGATCAATGGGATGCGCGCCGAGCGTGGCGCTCGGCCTGGCGCGTGAGATTGCCGATCCCGTGATCGTCCTCGATGGCGACGGCGCGGCGCTGATGCGCCTCGAATCGCTGGCCAGCGTCGGCCATCAGAAACCGGCGCGCTTTGTTCACGTCGTGCTGGACAACGAAGCCTATGATTCCACCGGCGCGCAGCGCACCATCTCAGCCGCGGTCGACTTTCCCGCCGTCGCACGCGCATGCGGCTACGTGTCCGCCGCCTCCGTCGTCGGGCTCGACGAACTCGGCAAGGCGGTGAAGCGCGCGCAGCAAGCGCCGGGCCCGCACCTCATCCATTGCCGGATTTCCCTGAGTACGGCCGCGGAAGTCGGACGGCCCTCGCTGCCGCCGCGAGCCGTGGCCGAACGGATGCGTCGGGTGTTATCGCGCACGCCGTGATTCTCTTCTCGCCAGGGCCCTCGAATATCTCGGAACGGGTGCGGCGTGCGCTGCTCGCGCCGGATATCGGGCATCGCGAGCCTGAGTTCGCCGCGCTGATGAACGATGTGCGCACTGGCATCCGCGCGGTGAGCGGGCTGGCGCCGCACTCGCCGCGGACCGTCGTGCTGCTGGGCGGCTCCGGATCCGTGGCCATCGAGTCCATCGTTGCAGCCTGTCGCCCTCTGGGCCGGCTGCTGGTGATTGCCAACGGGCCGTATGGCGAGCGCGCTGCGGCCATGGCTCGGCACCACGGCGTGGATGTCGACGAGTGGCGGCTTGGGTGGGGCGACGCGATTGCACTGGCACAATTGGACGAAAGACTGCACGCCGCGAAGTACGGCGCCGTGTACGTCGTCCATCATGAGACGGCGACCGGCCGGCTCAATCCACTGCGTGAGGTGGCGCAGGCGGCGAAACGGCATGGTGCGCTCGTGCTGGCGGACACGATCAGCAGCATCATCGGCGAACCAATCGATGTCGAGGGATGGCAGCTGGATGCCGTGGTCGGCACCGCAAACAAGTGCCTGCGCGGGGTGCCCGGCGTGGCGTTCGCGATCGTGAGCCCGGCATTCCGCCAGGCCGCGAAGCAGCAACGGGCACAACACTACTCCAATCTCGAGTTGCACGCGTCGGCGCAGGAAAACGGCGAGTTTCCGTTCACGCCTCCGGTGCAGGCGATGTTTGCGCTGCGGGAGGCGTTGGCCGAGACTCTGGACGAAGGTGTCGCGGCACGGCAGGCCCACTACGCGGATCTCGCGCGGCGCACGCTGGACGGCCTGGAGAGCGTCGGCGTCACCACGCTGCTCGAGCGCTCCGCATACGGCCGGACGCTGGTGGCCTCGCACCTACCCAAGGGCTGGACGTACGACGCGTTGCACGGCCCGCTCAAAGCGAAAGGTTACTGCATCTACGCGGCGCAGGGCGCGCTCAAGCCGGACGCCTTTCGCATCGGCCTCATCGGCCACTTTGGCCGCGAGGCAGTGGACGGATTGTTCCGCGAGATGCGAGCGATCCTCACGCGATGAAGGCGTTGATTCTCGCCGCTGGCCGCGGCACCAGGCTTGGCCTGGGCCACGATGTCCCCAAGTGTCTGGCTGCCGTCGGTGACCGCACGCTCCTGGATCACTACCTCGACGTGCTCGACGCACTCGGCGTCCACGCGACCATTGTGGTGGGCCATGGTGCGGCCCGCATCGAACGCCACGTGGCCGCGCGCCGCGCGCCGCCGACGCTCGTGCTGAACGCGCGCTATGCCGAAGGGAGCATCGTATCGCTTGCCGAGGGCCTTGCCGCGATCGAGCCGGGCGCGTCGGTGGGCGAGGTTTCTACCGGCGTGCTTCTCATGGACGGCGACGTGGCGTTTGCGCCGGCACTGCTGCACCGGCTGCTCGAGGCTTCTGCACCGGATGCGCTGCTGGTGGACGTGGGCGCAGTCTTCACGGATGAGCAGTACATGGCGGGCATCCGAGGTGGACGCGTGGTGACGCTCAGGCGGGCTCAGGCGGACGGCCACGATGCCCAAGGCGAGTGGGTTGGATTCGCGAAACTCGGCGCTCCAGCCGCGGAGCGGCTGCGCGAGGCCGCGACTGCGCAGATCGCGCTGGGCGAAACCACGGGAGGGTACGAGGACGCGCTCGCCGGGCTTTTGACGGAGTTCGAGTTCACGTGTGTCCCGACCGGTGGACTTCCCTGGGTGGAGGTCGACTTCCCCGAGGACCTGGCTCGAGCGGGAGAGCTCTTGGCGCGTGGCGTGCCAAGGACACGTTCGACATCTTGATGTCCGATGACAGGATCACTCCGCACGCTGACCGGGGAGCGCGAGCTCGCGGTGGGCATCGTGGCGGGTCTGCAGACGCATGGGTCG
>JBBTFS010000033.1:8642-18512 GCA_038060705.1 Gemmatimonadota bacterium | reverse complement strand
CCAGTCACCAGTCACCAAGGATCGTCGACGTGGACGTCCTCGCCCAACTCTCCAACGCGCTGAGAGACCGCTACGCCGTCGATCGCGAGATCGGACGCGGCGGCATGGCGACCGTGTATCTCGCCCGCGACGTGCGGCACAACCGCAAAGTCGCGCTCAAGGTCCTGAATCCGGAACTCGGCGCGGTGCTCGGCGTCGAGCGGTTCCTCTCGTAGATCCAGGTCACCGCGAACCTCCAGCATCCCAACCTGCTACCGCTCTTCGATTCGGGTGAGGCCGAAGGGCTGCTCTTCTATGTGATGCCGTACATCGAGGGCGAGTCGCTGCGCGCGCAACTCCAGCGCGAGAAGCAATTGCCCATCGACGAAGCTGTGCACATCGCGAGTTCCGTAGCGAGCGCGCTGGATTATGCGCACCGGCACGGCGTGATTCATCGGGACCTCAAGCCCGAGAACATCCTGATGCACGACGGCCAGCCGCTGGTGGCCGACTTCGGCATCGCGCTGGCCGTGAGCAACGCCGGCGGCAATCGCATCACGCAGACGGGACTGTCGCTGGGCACGCCCCACTACATGTCGCCTGAGCAAGCCACGGGCGACCGGGAGATTGATGGGCGCACGGACGTCTACTCGCTGGGCGCAGTGACGTACGAAATGCTGGTGGGCGAGCCACCGCACGACGGCAAGACGTCGCAGGCGATCATCGCCAAGGTGCTGACCGACAAACCGCGCAGCATTCGGTTGGCGCGTGAGACGGTGCCGGTGCACGTCGAAGCCGCCGTTGAGCGCGCGCTCGCAAAACTGCCGGCGGACCGCTTTCACACGGCGCATGAGTTCGTCGACGCGCTGGCAGGGAAGGGCGCGGCGGTGCACTCCCAGAGTCATGCCACTACCGCGGAGCCGTCGCACCGCGCTCCGGCGCGGGGACTCGATCGCGTGCGCTCATCGGCGCCCTGGATCGTGGTGGTCGTGGCGCTCGCCGCGGCGGGCGCGGGCTGGGGCGTGGTGATGCGCGCGGGCGGAGACGCGGCTGTCGTTCGGTACGAGATTCCGTTGCCTTCCGGCACGACGCTGGCCATGGGCCGAGGGAACCCGGTCGCGATTTCGCCCGACGGCCGATTCGTCGCGTATACGGCGCAATCAGCCGACGGCCGCAGCCGCTTGTATCTGCGCGCGTCGGACGATCTGGTGCCGCGGGAAGTTCCCGGGAGCGAGCAGGCCGCGGCCCCGTTCTTTTCGCCGGAGGGTAGTTCAGTCGGATTCTGGGTGAGCGGACAACTCAAGAAGGCGCCGGTCAGTGGTGGTAGCGCCATCCCGATTGCTGACAATCCACCGTCGCCCGCGACATGGAGTCCGAGCGGCTGGGTCGTCACCGGATCGAGTGGTGGCCTTGCCAAGGCGCCGGCAGCCGGTGGCGCGTTTGAACGGTTCACGCGAAACGACTCCGCGCGCGGTGAGACATCCCAAGTGTTCCCCGTGGCGCTCGCTGACGGGAAGACGGTGCTGTATTCCGGCTGGAAAATGGGAGGCGCGGTTGCCGCCCACATCGGCGTCGCGTCCATCGCTGACGGGTCGGCGACCATTCTCGAACTGACCGGGTCGTTTCCGCTCGGCGTGCTTGATGGGTACCTCATCTACACGACGGCGGCGGGCACAATGATGGCGGCCCCGTTTGACCAGTCAGGCCGAAGAGTTACGGGAGCTCCTTTGGCGCTCGTGGATCAGGCTGCCGTCGACAACACGAACGGCGGGAGTTATGCCCAGCTGTCGCTGGACGGGTCACTGGCGTACATCAGCGGCGTAGCGCGCCGGCAGTTGGTGCTCGTCGGCGGTGATGGCGTCCCTCGGCCGGTGGGCGAGCCCGGGGCCTTCAGTTGGCCGCGGCTTTCGCCGGACGGCAGGCGCATCGCTGTCACGGTCGGCTCGCTGGCGCGACGCGACGTGTGGGTGTACGACCTGCCGTCAGGACCCTTTACCCAACTCACGGCCGGCGGGACGATCAACGATCGGCCAGAGTGGACGCCGGACGGCAAGTCGGTGCTGTTCCGGTCGAATCGCGGCGCCCGCAATGCCATCTGGATTCAACCGATAGACGGCGGTGCCGCGGCGTCCCTGCTGTTCGGCCGGAGTGATGCGCACATGGATGAAGGGGTACTCTCGGCCGACGGCCGTTTTCTCGTGGTCCAGCGTGACAGCACGGGGAACGGCGAGGGGTGGTTTCGCGCGATGCAAGGTGACACGGTGCTTCGGCAATTCGATGGTGCAAGCGCGTATGGATCCCGGTTCTCTCCCGACGGGAAGTGGGTTGTGTACACGACGGGTGGTGCGGGGACCGCGCAGGTAATCGTCCGGTCGTTTCCGGGTCTGGCCACGCGGACTCAAGTCTCGCTCGACGGAGGGACCACCCCCATATGGTCCGCCGATGGCAGACGCATTTACTATGTGGACAACGGCCAGTTCGTTGCGGCGACGATCGGCAGCACGCAACCGTTTTCGATCATGCAGCGTTCGGTGGTGCTGCCGCGTGGCTACACGTTCAACACCGTGCATGCTGACTACGACGTCGCCAAAGACGGTCGCACGATCGTCGCGCTGCAATCGCCGCGACAGGACGCCCAGCTTGTGGTCGTTCGCAACTTCGCCGCAGAGCTGCGCGCGCGACTGCGCGGAACTCCGCGCTAGGCTTTCGGCAACGGCGCCCGCGCCGCGAGGATCGTGATGTTGTCCAGACCGCCGCGCTCCAGCGCCAGGGCCAGTAACGTCTCGCACAACTGCTTCGACGACGTCATCGCCTTGATGTGCGCCTCGATTTCCTCGTCGCTCACGTGGCGCGTGAGCCCGTCGCTGCACATGAATGTCGTCCCGCTGCGTCGCAGGTCGATGCGCGACACCTGCGGCAGTGCCTCCTCGCCGCCAATGGCGCTCGCCAACACATGCTTGAATGGCGATGACGCCAATCGCTCCTTTGGCAGCGCGCCCGTGTCCACGAGATGCTGTGCGATGGTCTGGTCTCGTGTCACCTGGCTCAGCCTGTTGCCGTCGAAATAGTAGCAGCGGCTGTCGCCCACCTGCACCACGTACATCCACGGCCACACGCCCATGCACAGCGTCAGCGTCGTGGCCATGGGCCTGGGGTCCGCGCGCGTCGCCGACTCGGCGCGGACCACGTCGTGCGCCTGAAGCACGGCGTCGGTCAGCGATTTCATGAGCACGTCTTCGTTCGCGGAACCGGCGGCGTGGTACGAGCGCAACGTGGATGCCACGTACCTGGTGATGGTCTCGGCGGCGAGGCGTGACGCGTCGCTGCCGCCATCACTGCCGCCCACGCCGTCCGCGACGAGGCCGATTGTGGCCAGGCGCGGTCCACGCAATTCGAGCTGGTCCACGTTTGGCAGGCTGGTCACGTCAATGACCACCTGCCGGTACACCGTGCAGATCAGGAAGTGGTCCTGATTCTCCTGGCGCACCTTGCCCACGTGCGTGAGGCCGAACAGGTCGCGCTCATCATCGCGCGGGCGCCGGATCTCGGCGGTCGAATTCATGTTCACCTCTGCTGCCGGCATAAGACCGTCCCTGTGGGAGGGCGTTGCGCAAACATGCTGCACGCCCGACCCGGGCACCAGCAGGCCGTGACGCTTCCCGTCTAGCCCGACCATTCGAGGCAGCGTACTTTCGCGGATTCACCCCTGGAGACCGCGCGATGCGAAGTGGCACGCTATTCATGAGTGTGTGGTTGGCCGTGGGAGCTGCGGGAGCGCAAACGCCAGCGATCAAGCGCATCGCGCCGGACACGTTCTGGAACACGCTCGACCGCAAGCACCCGGTGGTCGCACGCCTCAAGCCGGGCGAAGTCGCGTTCACGCGCCTGCTGGATGCCGGTGCGCGCGATCACATGAACGTCCTGCGCGCCCAGCCCAGCAACCCGATGGTGGGGCCCATCTACATCGAAGGCGCCGAACCGGGCGACGCGATCGCCGTGACCCTGCGAAAGGTCCGGCCCAGCCGCGGTACCGCGTGGTCATTCTACCGGCTCGGCTACTTCTCGCTGACCCCGGCGATGGTCGAGGGGCTGTATCCGAACAACTACAAGGCCGACCTGGTGCGCCCAGGACGGTCCGACCTGCTGATCTGGGATGTGGACACGGTTCGAGGCGTCGTGAAGCTCCGCGAACCGGTGAGCGCGCGCCACAAGCTGGAGTTCCCCATGGAGCCGATGCTCGGCGTCGTCGGCGTCGCGCCGGCTGGCGACTTCGCGCCGACATCCAGCCCGTCGCGTGAGTACGGCGGCAACATGGATTTCAATGAGATCCGCGAAGGGTCCACCGTCATGCTTCCGGTGTTCCATCCGGGCGCGTTGCTGTTCCTGGCTGACGGACATGCGCTCATGGCGGATGGCGAGCCCACCGGCGCGGGCATCGAAACGTCCATGGATGTCGAGTTCAGCGTCGAGGTCGTCAAGAATGCGCGCCTCTCAGGGCCGCGCGTCGTCACGCGCGACTACATCATCTCCGTCGGCAGCCAGGCCGAGTTCATCAGCACCTTGGATCGCGCGGTGCAACTCGCGACGACCGACATGGTCCGCTGGCTCACGGGCGAGTACAGGATGGAGCCGTGGGCGGCCCACTTGCTTATCTCCGCCAAGGGCGAATACGAGGTGGTGACCGTCATGGGATCAGCGGCGATTAAGATTCCGATTCGGTGGTTGCCCACGCCATAGGGGGAAGCATGTCGCAGTCTCGGCTAGTAGCGCGGCTCGCAGTTATTGCCACCTTGGCAGCGAACGTCGGAGTCCGACTTCAGGCGCAACAAGCCCCGCGCCAGACGCAGGCGGACGACTACACGCGGTATGAGTTGCTTGCGCCCGGCACCGCCAAGTTCCGCATTCTGTACGAGGTGACGGCCACCACACCCGGCGTGCAGTTTTTCTTCAATGCCATCCGCCGCGGCAGCGTCGCGAGCGACGAGAGTGTCCGCGACTTGGCGTCCGGCAAGCCACTCGGGTTCGATGTCGTGAACGGGCGCGTGGCGCGCGAACAGGGCGTCCGCGGCGCCGACAGCACCGGCGAGTACATCCGCGTGAAGCTTCTGAGGCCGGTGCCGAAGGACGGCGAGATCCGCCTGCTCATCGACAAGACGTACTACGACACGATGTCGTACCAAGCGCGCGGTGACACCATTGTTTTCAACCGGTCGCTGGGCATCAAACGAAACTCGGTCGTGCTCCCCGCCGGCTACGAGCTGGTTTCGTGCAACTTCCCGTCGCAGGTGCTCCAGGAAGCGGATGGGCGCGTCAAGATCTCCTTCTGGAACAACACGCCGGCTGAAGCGCCGTTGCAGCTCCGCGCGCGTCGCGTGGCGGTGGGCGCGGACGTCGCGTTGCCCAATGAGATTCGCCGCCGCCTGGACGAGCGCGCTCATCAGACCCGCGAGATCGTGTACTACCTGCAGCAACCCGAGACGCACTCCTTCGACCTGTACCACGACTACACCGAGACGCGGACGGGAGCCGCGGAGTACCGCAACGTTGTGCGCGCCGGTAGCTCCGTCTCAAACCCGCGTGCCGTGTTGCTCGACACCGGCGAAGAGCTCCGATTCGACACGCAGCGCGCCGGCGACACGGTCACGGTCGTATTCCGGTTTCCAGCGGTAAAGGCGGGTGAAACGACGCGTCTTCGCATGTTCGAGACCTACACGGACACGGCGCGCTACAAGCTCGTGGGCGATCAGCTCGTCTGGGATCGCTCCTTCGGCCGGCCCGCCAATGCCGTGGTGTTGCCCGCCGGCTGGCTGCTCACCAACGCATCCATTCCCGCCGCCGTGAGCGAAACGTCGGACGGTCGCATCCGACTCGATTTCATCAATCCGAGGCCGGACGACATCGCCGTGCTCGTGACCGCGCGGCGGCGGGCAAAGTAGGGGAGCGCGGCGGCGGGATGACGATGCATAACCGAGCGTCAGAACCGACGCTCCAGATTCGCGAAGCCGGCGATCGGCGCCGGGCGCTGCTGCGCCACCGACTGCGCAGCACCGCGTACCGGATTGCCGCGGAGTGTGAGCGGCTGCTCGACGAACTGCATCAGTCCGAGCGGCGATCGTGGAGCGAAGCGCTCGGACAGATCCTCATCGCGGCGCGACGACTGATCGCCCTCACTGCTCCTGGCGCCGCCAAGGACGGTGTCGACCGCGCGATTGACGACCTCGTCCGACCTTCAACGCGCGTGCTGGAGTCACACGCCACCATCATCGCGGCGCTGAATTCCGTACTGCCCGCCGTGGCGCTCAGCACCGATGAAGACCTGGTGATTCGTGGGCTGCATGAGATACGGAACCTCGCCGTCGAACTGGTGGCCGAACCCGATGTGGTCACCGGCATCATCGCCAACGCCACGATCACGGCCGCCCCGGTGCGGCGCTTTCGGGTGCTGGTTGTGGACGACGAACCCCTGGTGCGCGATCTATTGCGCCGGCAACTGACGGACATGGGCTACGACGTAGTGCCGGTCGAAAACGGGCATGCCGCGCTGGCCACTGTGGGGAATGGCGGCATCGACCTCATTCTGACGGACATCGAGATGCCGGAGCTCGACGGACTGGGGCTGCTTTCCCAGCTGAAGGAGAACGAGGGTACGCGCGACATTCCCGTCATCGTGATTTCGAGCCAGGGCGACCTGGCCAGCGTGGTCAAGTGCATTCAGCTTGGCGCCGAGGACCATATCGCCAAGCCGTTCGAGCGGCTCTTGTTGCGCGCGCGTGTCGTCGCTTCGCTCGAGCGCAAGCGTGCGCGCGACGTGGAGCTGGACCAGCAGCGGCGCGTCGGGGAGCTGACCGCCGCGGCCGTGGCGGTGGAGAGCGACGCGTATCAGCCCGGCTCACTGCACGGACTCATCGATGCCGGCGACGGAATTTCCCGGTTGGCGCGTGTTTTCGACCGCATGGTCTCGGGCATGCGGTCGCGCGAGGGCCGGCTGCAACAGCAGCTCACGCGGCTCAAGACCGAGGCGGGCGAGACCGACACCAATTTGCTCGTTGCGGCCGATAATACCGACGAGAGCCCGTTCGCCTCCGGGGAGGTTCTCGCGTCGCGTTACGAGATCACCGGAAGGCTGGGCCGAGGAGGCATGGGCATGGTGTACCGCGCGCGGGACTTGGAGCTTGGCGAAGACATCGCCTTGAAGGTCGTGCGCCAGGATATTGTGCGCCAAGACCCCGTCGTCGTGGACCGGCTCAAGTCCGAGATCCGTCTGGCGAGGAAGATCTCGCATCAAAACGTCGTTCGCGCGCATGATCTGGGCGAATGGCACGGCACGTACTTCATTACGATGGAGTACGTCCAGGGGATCAGCGTGGCGGAGCTCCTCGACCGGCGCGGCCGCCTCACCGTGGAGTCCACGCTTGCCATCGGCCGGCAACTGTGCGAGGCGCTTGCCGTGGCGCACGCCCAGGACATCGTCCATCGCGACATCAAGCCGGCCAACTTGTTGGTGGATGCGGCCGGCGCCCTGAAGGTCATGGATTTCGGCATCGCGCGCTCCATCGCCCGCGAGGCAAAGGGCCTGACCGCCGGCGGCTTCCTGGTGGGGACGCCGCAGTACATGGCGCCGGAAGTGCTCATGGGCCGCCCGGCGACCGCCGGCGCCGATCTCTATGCCGTGGGTGTGGTGTTGTACGAATGCCTCACGGGTCACGCGCCATTCGTCGCGGAGTCGCCGATTGAGCTGCTGGCAGCGATCCTCGAAGCCAAGGTGGGACGCATCAGCCGCATCGTGCCGGACGCGCCGCCGAGGCTCGATGCACTGGTGCACCAACAATTGCGGTTTGAACCGGAGGAGCGCGCCATCTCGGCCCGCGAGCTTTCGAATCAGCTGGCGGAGATCGAATACACGAACCAGGGTGAGCAATGACGCCAAACTTCCTGGACGCGCTCCCGTTGCCCGTGCTTCTGGCGGATCGTGAATCGCGTCACGTTCTCTACGCCAACGCCGCCGCGGAAGAACGCTACGGTTATACCCGAACGCAGCTCCTGGAGCTCAGCAGCGGCGACCTGACAGCCGCGGGCGACTTGCCCAATCCGTTGGGGACGCGCTCACTGGGGGACGACATCGAGGCGGTCATGACCCGGGAGCAGCACCGTCGGCGCGATGGCAGTGTCTTTCCGGCGTACGTCGCCACGCGCTCGATCACCGTGGATGGGAGCGACATGCTCATCATCGTGGTGACCGAGATCAGTGAACTGCGCTCGCTGGATGCCGAGCATCGCTTCACCGACAAGATGGAAGCGCTGGCACGCATGAGCGGCGGCGTCGCGCACGAATTCAACAACCTGCTGACGGCCATCCTCGCGGCCGCGGACATGGCGCTGGCGACCCCCGATCTCGCTCCCAACATGCGCGCCGATCTCGAACAGATCCGTGCCGCGGGCCAGCGCGCCGCCCGCACGACGCTGCAACTCATGGCGTTCAGCGGCAACCAGCAGGTATCGACGCGGCCAGTCGGGCTCAACGACCTGCTGGAGCAGTTGACGCCCTTGATGGAGAAAGTGGTGCCGGCCAACATGAAGCTCGAAGTCAGCCGCAAGGCCAGCGAGGCCATCGAGGTGGATCCGGGGCGCCTCGAACAGGTCATCCTGAACCTGTTGATGAACGCGGTGGAGGCCACCCCGCCCAACGGGACAGTGGCCGTACGAGCCTCCGACGAGGACGCGCAGTGCTGCATCGTGGTCGAGGACTCGGGCATCGGAATCGACGAGGCAACATTGGGTCGCCTGTTCGAGCCGTTTCATTCGACCAAAGGCCCAGGCGGCGGCCGCGGACTCGGGCTGGCGTCCGTCTACGGCGCCGTGCGACAGATGGGGGGCAGCGTCGACATCGAGAGCAACGAGGGCAAGGGCACGCGCGTGCGCATGTTCTTCACGCGCGTGCCCTTGCCCGCACGGCCGAGTGTACCGGTGCCGGTACCTTCCGATACCGAGCCGTCAGGCGGAGAGGTCGTCCTTGTCGTCGAGGACGAAGCATTGGTGCGTGCGCCGATCTGCCGGAAACTTCGGATGCAGGGCTACATGGTGCTTGAGGCCGACAACGGCGAGCACGCGATGAAGGTTCTCACCGACCACCACGCGCCGGTGCACCTCGTCATCTCCGACGTCATGATGCCCGAAATGGACGGCGCGGAACTGGCGACGCTCCTGCGGTCGTGGTATCCGCGGCTGCGCATTCTCTTCATTTCGGGGTACAGCCCGCAGTATTTCGAGGCCCACGGCGGCCGGTTGATGGATGGCGCGTATTTCATGGCCAAGCCGTTCACGCCGGACGAACTTGCGCGTCGCGTGCGCGCGGTGCTCGACACCGAGTGGGAATCGGTGTGAGGGGTGCGTCAGGCGATCCGGCGCCGGTCAGCGCGCTCGTGCGTCGCCGAGCGCTTCCCGGACGGCCTCGATGAGCCGGTCTGGGGTGAACGGCTTCTGGACGAACCGTCCCTTCGTTGCGGGCACGCCCTGGCGCTGGACAGGATCGTCCGTGAAGCCCGACATGAACAGCGTCGGCAGCCCCGGGATATCCGTCGCCACACGCTGAGCCAGCTCACGGCCGTGCATGCCCGGAAGGACGAGGTCTGTGAAGAGCAGATCCAGGTCTTGTCCTCGCGCCTTGGCGATCGCGAGCGCTTCGTCCGGCGTCGCGGCCGCCAATACCTCGTGACCGGCACGCTCGAGGAGGGCGGCGATGAGTCGGCGCAGCTGCGCCTCGTCCTCGACCAGGAGAATCGTGGCGCCGCTCTTTCGGGCGCCGATCGCCGGCGCCGCTGTGACGGAGGTGGTGGCATCCTTCGTTTCGGCGGACGCGACGGGGAAGTACACCTCGAACGTCGTGCCGTGCCC
>JBBTFS010000033.1:0-8542 GCA_038060705.1 Gemmatimonadota bacterium | reverse complement strand
GTGAGCGCGCCGCCGTTCGGCATCGCGTCGCGTGAGTTGACCGCGAGATTCATCAGGATCTGTTCGATCTGGCCGGGGTTCACGAAGACCGCCGGCAGCGATGGCTCCGTTACGAGGCGCAAGCGGACGGACTGCGGCAACACCCGTTCCAGCATCTTTGCGACGCCGCCTGCACACTCATTGAGATCAACCTCGCTGGCGTCGGCGATCTCGTTGCGGCTCAGCGACAACAGTTGCGAGGTGAGTTCGGCCGCACGGCGGCCGGCTGCCGTGATTTGCGTGAGATCCTCCCGGACAGGGTCGTCGGGGGCGCGGCCCTCGGCCGCCATTTCCGCATAGCTGAGGATGACGGACAAGAGGTTGTTGAAGTCGTGCGCCACGCCGCCAGCCAAGCGCCCGATGGCGTCCATCTTCTGGGCCTGCCGGAGCTGCGCTTCGGTGCGCTCCAGTGCCGCCTGAGCGCGCCTGCGCTCCGTCACGTCCACCGACAGGATGCACACGCCCTCCTGAACCGGAATGAAGCGCAGCTGAAACCAGCCGACGGATCCGTCCGGAAAGGTGAACTGGTTCTCCATCGCATCGTGACGGCGCTCCGTCATGCACGCGCGCAGCACGCCGAACATCGGCGTCGTCTCGATGCCCGGGTAACACTCCATCATGGTCTGGCCAAGGAGTTCCTCGCGGCTCTTGCCGCCCTGGCGCGCCGCCGTGGTATTGAGAAACTGGTACCTCCAGTCCGGGCCGATGACCTGGCAGCCCTCCAGCAGGCTGTCCAAGACGTCGACGGCCATTCGTGCCTGGTCGATATGTGCCGGAACGGTCATGGTTTCACTAATGCCACCGCGCGGCCATTCGCGCAACTCCCCTCAGTCCACGGTGGCACTTAAAGTTTCCGCAATTCAGTGTCCGATACTTGCGGCGCGTGACATCGCACACGCGCAGTGTGCGTTTTGGGCGCCGTTCCGGTAGCGTTAGCCCACCCCACCGATGCCGACCACCGCCATCTCCCGCACCTACGCCTGGTACGTCGTCGGCGTGCTGACACTCGCCAACGTGTCGAGCTTCGTCGACCGGCAGATCCTTTCGCTGCTCACGGAGCCCATCCAGCGCGACTTGGGCCTGTCGTTCACGCAAATGGGCGCGCTCATCGGTGTTCCTTTCGCGATCTTCTTCACGATCATGGGCCTTCCGCTCGCGCGGCTGGCCGATTCCACCAGTCGCCGCGGCGTTATCGGTGTGGGCATCGCGGTGTGGAGCGTGATGACCGCCGCCTGCGGCTTCGCCGGCACGTACGGCAAGCTGCTGCTGGCCCGAGTCGGAGTCGGTGTCGGTGAGGGATCGCTTCAGGCGCCCGCGATTTCGCTCATCGGCGACTACTTCCCGCCGGGACGGCGAGCGACCGCGCAGAGCGTGTATGCCACCGGGATCTTCATAGGGTCGGGCCTGGCCTACTTCATCGGCGGCTGGATCGTCGGACTCGTGTCGGCGCAGGAGCAATGGACGGTGCCGATCGTCGGCCACATCCGGCCGTGGCAAACCGTGTTCATGCTCGTGGGACTGCCGGGGTTGTTGGTCGCGGCGCTCATGTTCACGGTGCGCGAGCCGGAACGGCAGGATCACTCGACGGGCACCGCGCCGTTGTTCGAGCTGTGGCGCTGGGTGCGGGCGAACTTCGCCATCGTCACGCTGTACACCGCCGGGTTCACCGCGAGCGCCACGGTGAACTTCGCGATCGCGATGTGGATGAACCGCTGGTTGACCGCCGCGTTTGGATGGCCCGCGTCAAAGGCGGGCATGGTGCAAGGCCTGCTCACGATGATCGTCGGCACGGCCGCCGTCATCGCGGGCGGCCGGTGGAGCGACTGGCTCTCGAAGCGCGGACAGGCGGACGCGCCACTCCGCGTCGGTATCGTCGCCGCCGCCGGCTTGCTCGTCTCGGGCGTCGCCGCATTCACGTCGGTGAGCGACACGGCGGCCATCGTGTGGCTGGGGATGGTGAACATCTTCGCCGCGCTTCCCTGGGGCGCCGCACAGGCGGGCGCCGCTCAGCTCGTGCCGCCGCGGCTCAAGTCGCAGGGCGTGGCCCTCTTCATACTGTTCGTCAACCTGATCTCGTTTTCGCTCGGCCCGCTGTCAGTCGGTGTTCTCACCGATCAGATGTTCAATCGTGACGTGACTCGGCTGGGCTCGTCGCTGTCCATCGTCACAGTCGCAGGACTGGCGATCGCGCTCGCGTTCATGCTCGCAGCTCGGCGGACTGCGGTCAGGCCATCCTGATCCAGCGGCCGAGTTCCTTCAGCGACGGCCGCTTGCCGTACATGAGCAGGCCCACGCGGTAGATCCGGGCCGACAACCAGATCGCGATCGCCGATCCCACGGTGACGCTGACGAGGCTGCCGATGATCTCGTACCACGGCACCGCGATCAGCGCCATGCGCAGCGGCATCATGAGTGGCGCGGAGAAGGGCAACAGCGACATGGTGACTGCCAGCGTGCTCGACGGTGCGAGCAAGATGGGTGACATGAAGATGATGGACGACACCAGCAGCAGCATCACGGGCATCGCGGCCTGCTGGATGTCCTCCTGGTTGCTGACCATGGCGCCCACGGCGCCAAACAGGGCCGCGTAGAACGTGAACCCCAGGATGAAGAACAGGAACAACGCGACGCCGACGAGCGGATCAACGCTCGGAATCCTGATGGCGCCACCAAGCATCGCCGGCGCCGCGCCGAACAACTCGAGAATCGGGACGCGCACGAGGTAGATGAGGAAGGACATCGCGAGCCACACGAGTACCTGCGTCACCGCGACGCTGCCCGACCCGAGGATCTTGCCGGTGAGCAGGATGTCGGGTTTCACGCTGGCGACCACCACTTCGGCCACGCGATTCGTCTTTTCCTCCAGCACGCCGCGCATGATGCTCTGTCCGTAAATCGCGATCATCATGTAGAGCAGGAGCGCGATGGCGTACCCGAAGAACAGGCTCGCCATGCCGCTCGCACCTTCCCTGCCGCGATCCGTGATCTTCTCGGTCTTGGTCTCCAGGCGGACGTTCGTGAGGACGGCGACGCGGCCCGGGTCGATGCCCTCGTTCTCGAGGCGCATGTTGAGCAGGCTTTGCCGTACGGTTCGCTCCAGGCTGCCGATATCCACGAGGGAAGTGGCATTGCGGCCCGCGTACCGCATTTCCTTCCCGCCCATTGTGTTTGCGTCCAGCACCACGTAGCCCAGCGCCTCGCGGTTGATGACTTCGGCGGTGGCGCGCTTTTCCTCGTCCGCAAGCCGCTCGATCTTGATCGAGCGCACGCGCGGTTCGCGGGCGTTGGGCATCGAGGTTGCCAGCGACTTGGCCACGCGAGCGCCAAGGTCGCTCCCCGTAGCGTCAATGATCACGACGTTCGTGAGCCCCGCGGACGTCTTTGTCCTCGCGGCCAGCACATTGGGCACCACGATCAGGAGGCCCATTAAAACCGGGCCCAACAATGTGGCGATGATGAACCACTTGGAGCGCACGCGCTCGATGTACTCGCGCTTGAAGACCACCCAGACTTTACCCATGGCCAGACATGCCCTCCTCGACACCGGTGGCGCCGACGCGTTCCAGGAAGATCTGGTGCAGTGACGGGGAGATGAGTTCGAACCGTCGCACAGTCGCTCCGGCCGCGACCACCTTGCGCAGCAGTTCCTGCGGATCGGCCTTGGGCGCGAGCTCGATCTCGAAGAAGCGGTTCTGGTCGTCCATACGGGTCACGAGCATCGGATCGGCGAGGACGTGTCGCACCGGGCCCGTGGCGTCGCCGTCGATCGCCAGCGCCACGTTGCGGGTGCCGCGTGACGCTTTCACCGCGGCCACTTCACCGTCCAGCACCTTCACACCGCGCGCCACGATGCATACCGAGTCGCACAAGCGCTCGGCGTTGTCCATCAAGTGCGTTGAGAAGATCACGGTTTTGCCAGCGCGCTTGAGCTCGACGATGGTGTCCTTGAGCGCTTGCGAGTTGATCGGGTCCAGACCGGAAAACGGCTCGTCGAGGATCACGAGGTCGGGTTCGTGCAACAGCGTGCCGATGAATTGCACCTTCTGCTGCATGCCGCGCGAAAGCTCATCCACCTTGGCGAGGCCCCAATCCTTCTCCGCCGTCTTCAACTCCAGCCGCTCGAGCCACTTCGTGATGCGAGCGTCCGCCGTCTTCGCGTCCACGCCCTTGAGCTCGGCGAGGAACCGGAGAACGCGGCGCACTTGCATCTTTTTGTACAGGCCGCGTTCCTCGGGCAGGTAGCCGACGCGATTGCTGACGCCGTCCGCCAGATGCGGTTGCCCCAGGATCTCGATTGAGCCGCTGTCCGGGACGATGATGTCGAGAATCATCCGGATCGTCGTCGTTTTGCCGGCGCCGTTGGGGCCCAGCAGTCCGTACACGGATCCGCGCGGCACCACGAGCGACAGGTCGTTCACAGCCAGCGTCGCATCAAACCGCTTTGTGACGCTCTGGATGCGAACGGCGGGGTCGGCCATAGGCGCGTATAATACACGGCCCGTGAACCCAACGCCTGTCACGCTGTGAGCATGGACGCGACGGTACTGCTCGCGATCGCTGTCGCCGCGGTCGCGTTCCTGTATTCGACGGTCGGACATGCTGGCGCGTCCGGATACATCGCCGTGATGTCGCTCTTCGGGCTGGCCGCCACGACGATCCGGCCGACGGCACTGGTGCTCAACGTGCTCGTGTCCGTGTTGACCACGATCCAGTTCTCGCGCGCCGGACATTTCTCGTGGCGGTTGTTCTGGCCGTTCGCGCTGCTGGCGGTTCCGCTGGCGTTCGCTGGTGGATTCGTCACGCTGCCGACGCACGTGTTCAAGGTGCTGGTGGGCATCGTTCTGCTTCTGTCCGCGGCGCGACTGCTTGCCAAGCCGGGCGCCGACGGCGTCGAGCGCGAAGTATCAAAGCCGGTGGCCGTGTCTGTCGGTGGCGTGCTTGGGCTCCTGGCGGGACTGACAGGAACGGGCGGGGGCATCTTCCTCACGCCGGTTCTGTTGTTCATGCGATGGGCGAGCACGAAACAGGCCGCCGCGACGTCGGCTGCATTCATCCTGGTGAACTCGGTTGCCGGGCTGGCCGGAAACTTCAGTGCGACGAGGACGCTTCCTTCTGTCGCCATCCCGCTGGCCGGCGCGGCACTTGTGGGTGGGTCGGCAGGTTCATTCCTGGGGGCCCGGCGATTCGATCATACCGTCATCAAGAGAATGCTGGCCGTTGTGTTGGTGATTGCGGGTGTCAAGCTCATCTTCACAGTCTGAGTTTCTGAAGTTTCGGCGCGTTTCGGCGCGTTTCGGCGCGTTTCGGCGCGTTTCCGCGTCATCAGTGTGAAACGAACTTCACATCCCTGAGACAATGACAGCATTCGTGAAGAAGGCGCTCCTTGCGATTGCAGCCGTATCGCTCGTTGGCCGTGCCGATGCGCAGGGCGTCGATGCCATACTGGCTACCATCAAAGCCGACAACGCCTGGACGCTCGCCCAGCAGCGTTCCATCTGCGAGATCCCGGCGCCGCCGTTCAAGGAGGCCGCGCGCGCGGCCGAGTACAAGCGGCGCTTTGAGGCGCTGGGACTCACCGCACGCATCGACGCGATCGGGAACGTGATCGCCGAGCGGAAGGGCACGGGGAAGGGGCCGACGATCGTGCTGGCCGGGCACCTCGATACGGTATTTCCCGAAGGCACGGACGTGAAAGTGAAGGATCAGGGCGGCCGCATGAGCGGACCAGGCATCGGCGACGATTGCCGAGGCCTCGCAGTGGTGCTTGCGGTTGCGCGCGCGTTTCAACGCACCAACTATGCGCACGAAGGGACGATCATCTTCGTCGGCAACGTCGGCGAGGAAGGGCCGGGCAACCTGCGCGGCGTGCGTCACCTGTTCGACGCCGAGCTCAAGGGCCGGATCGACTACTTCGTTTCGGTGGACGGCCAGGGCCTCGATGTGACGTCGCGCGCGGTCGGCAGCAATCGCTACAAGGTCACGTACAAGGGACCGGGCGGGCACAGCTACGGCGCGTTCGGGATTCCCAATCCGATCCACGCGCTGGGGCGGGCGATCGACGGCATCGCGGATATCCAGGTGCCCGCGAATCCCAAGACGACGTTCAGCGTCGGCGTGATCAGCGGCGGTACGTCCGTGAATTCGATCGCGTTCGAGGCGTCGATGGAGATCGACATGCGGTCCGAAAGCGTGGCGTCACTGGCTGCAGTGGACGCCAAGGTCCGCGCCGCATTGACCGCGGCGCTCGAGGCCGAGAACGTCAGATGGCCCGGTGAGCGGGCGACGCGCGCGCAACTGTCGCTGGTGATCGACACGATCGGAATCCGGCCGACAGGTGGACAGAGCGACACCGCGCGCATTGTCCAAGTGGCGCTTCAGGCAGGCAAGGCGCTCGGCTTCAGTGCTTCGACCACCGCGTCCAGCACCGATGCCAACCTGCCGATCTCACGCGGGATCGCCGCGATCACGATCGATGGCGGTGGCGAGGGCGGCGGCAGCCATTCGTTGGCCGAGTGGTACGAAGATGGGCCAAACGGCTGGCTCGGTCCGCAGTGGGCGGCGCTTATCGTGGCGCGGCTCGCTGGACTGGGGTTGCCGCGGCCATAGGAGAGTACTATCTGTTCTCGCGCTGACCCTGCATCGTCGCAGCCGTTTCCTTGTTCCACACGAATCTCTTCAGGAACGCGCTCGTGCGGTTGAAGGTGTTGATCCAGTTCTCATGGTAGAACGACTCGTGCAGATCGTCCGGCACCACCATGAGTTCGTGGTACACGCCCCGGGCCCGCAGGAGTGAGACCAGGCCCACGGTCTGCGCGAAGTCCACGTTGCGGTCGTCGTCGCCATGCACCAGGAATACCGGCGACTTCCATCCATCGATCGCGCCCACTGCCGACGACTTGAACGACAGTGCCTCGGGGTCGAGTGAGTTCCCGTAGAGGTGCACGCCCGCATAGTCCACGCCCGCGACGAAGATGTCGGAATTACGGGCCAGCGCCTGCGCGGTGAGCAGTCCGCCGTACGACAATCCCCAGATGCCCACGCGTGTCGGATCGACGTCCGCGCGGCCCTGGAGATACTTGCCCGCGGCGAGGACGTCCTGGTACTCGGAGTTGCCGCGCGCGTTGGTGTTGGCGGCCTGACGGAACGAGCGGCCGTACCCGATGCCGCTGCGATAGTTCACCGAGAGCACGATGTAGCCCTGATCGGCCAGGTGCTGGTTGTACGCGTAGAACCAGTGATAGAACTGCATGTAGTGGTAGCCCGGCAGCATTTGACGCGCGGGGCCGCCGTGCACGAAGATCAGCGCGGGACGGCGTTCGCCGGGTTTGAGGTCCTTCGGCAGGAACAACTGGTTGCTGAACTTCACCGAGTCCGGCGCCTGGAGCCAGATGACTTCGGGCGTCACGTGCGCCGCGACCGGAAAATCCTTCGGCAGCGTGGGGAAGATCACGCGCGCTTTGCCTCCGCCCGACGGCACGAGGCCCACGGACGCGGGTTGCGCGGCGTCGAAGTACAGCACGGCCAACTGCTTGCCGGATGCCAGCGGTTGCGGATTGGTCTCGATTGCTCCGGTGGACACCTGCACCGGCGTTCCGCCCGCCGTCGGCACGGCCCAGATGTGCCGCCGCTCGATGTCGTCGGCATTGGTGCAGTAGTAGAGCGTCTTGCCGTCACGCGAGAGCGCGGCCGACGCGGCGCCTTCGATGAGCCCGTTGGTCGTCGTCAGCATTACCGGCTGGGGCTGCGGCGTGGAGATGCTGAGCGAGTAGTAGCGGTCCCACTCGTCCGTGGGCGGCGACATTGAGAAGATCAGGTTGTCGTCCGCCCACATGATGTTGCTGATGGTCTGGAGCAGGCGGTCGCTTGCCTGCGGCCGCCAGAGTTCGGTCGCGGAACAGCCGTCGGACAACGGCGTGCACTTGCTGACGTCGGCAATCATGACCTGCAGCCGATGGCCGCCGGGGAACGTGTGATCCAGGAAGCCCGGGGTGTTGACGACCCGGCCGGTGTCGCGCTGCTGACCGCCACCACCACCGCCGCCTCCTCCACCTCCACCGCCGCCACCAAAGCCCCCGAATCCGCACGTGCCGGCGTTGCCGCCGCCACGCGAAACCGCCGGTCCGGGCGGCGTGCCAATGCCACCACCACCCTGTTGCGCCTGACGGCCGAACGGAACGCCCGGGCGGCGCAGGAATGCGATCCTCTTGCTGTCCGCCGACCAGGTGGGCGCGCCGTCGCAATCCACGCTCGGCGACACGTACGTGACCGAACGCGTTTTCACGTCGTACACGGCGACGAACGAATGATTCTCGCGGTCGGAGACCCACGCGATCCTGGATCCGTCCGGCGACCACCGCGGGTTCGACTGCCGCCCCCACACCTTGATGAGGGGCTTCTCGCCGCGCTGCATCGAGTCGTTCGGCACGGGATTCACGACGCGCGCGGAGTAGATCTGGCCGTCCTTCACGTACAGTGCGCGGCGTCCGTCCGGCGAGAGAACCGG
>JBBTFS010000032.1:11140-17457 GCA_038060705.1 Gemmatimonadota bacterium | reverse complement strand
CCCTCCACTTCCAGCTGAAGCACTACAGTACTATGTACTATGTACTATGTACAAAGTACAAAGTACAAAGTACTATGTACAAAGTACAAAGTACAAAGTACAGCTCGTATTCTTAATTCTTCGGCCCATTGAACCTGTTCATGGCCACTGCCGCGCCCGACGTGAGCCAGCACTCGACCAGTTCGGCCAGCGTCGGCATCAGTTCTTCGACGACCTTGGTGTCGCGTTTGCCGAAGTCCGATAGCACGTAGTCGGCGAGGTCGCCTTTCCGCTTCGCAGGATCGTCGGGTCCCACGCCAATCCGCAAGCGCGCGTAGTCCATGTTGCCCAGGGCGCCCTGGATGCTCTTGAGCCCATTGTGTCCGCCGGCGGAACCGCTAGCGCGGATGCGGAGCGCGCCCGTGGGCAACGCGACCTCGTCCACGATGACCAGCAGGTCCGAAGACGCCTTCCAACCCTCGCGCCGCAGGTACGGCCTGAGCGATGCGCCGCTGAGGTTCATGTACGTCTGTGGCTTCACCAGGCGAACGCGGGTGGCGCCCACCGTGCCGGACGCGACGCGGGTTTCACCGTCCCGCTTCCAGCCGGAAAAACGCCAAACGCCGGCCAAGTGGTCAACAACCCACCAGCCGACGTTGTGTCGTGTCTGCTCGTACTCGGGGCCGGGGTTCCCCAGCCCCATGATGACTTTCATCGGCTCGTCCTTGGAGTCGCCGCGCCCGAAGAGCGCCGCCAGGAGTCCGCGGATCAGCTCTTCTTGCCCTCTGGCTTCTTGTCGCCCTCGACCCCTTCCTCATCCTCCGGCTTGACCTTGCGGATGAGTTCCGGCTCCGCCGCGGCTTCCGGCACAACGACGGCACCATCGGCGGCGACCGGCGCGACCACTTCCTCAGCCTTCGGCGCGCTGACCGTGCACAACGGTTGCTTGGCGTCGTCGAGGATTTCGATGCCTTCGGGCAACTTGAGGTCACTGACCTTCAAGCCGTGTCCGATCGCGATCGGGGTCACGTCCACGTCCACGTGGTCCGGAATGCTCGTCGGATCGCAGCGGACGTGCAGCATGTGCAGGATCTCTTCGAGAATACCGCCGGAGTTCTTGACGCCTTCGGCCGTGCCGACGTAGCGCAACGGAATGCTGACGTTGACCTTCTCGCCGGCCACGAGTTCCTGGAAATCGATGTGGAGCAGGGCCCGGTCGAGCGGATGACGCTGGACTTCGCGAATCAGCGTGCGGGCGGTCTTGCCGTCCATCGCGAGTTCGATGACGGTGCTGGTGATGCGGATGCGTTCCGCGAGACGCTCGAATTCGCGAATGTTGATCGCGAGTGCCTGCGGCTCACGGCCGTGGCCGTAGATGATGCCGGGAACGCTGCCGGCGGCGCGCAGCTTGCGAGCCGCGCCTTTGCCGGACTCGGTGCGCGCGGTCGCGCTCAGTGGTGCAGTTGCCATTGTGTGTTTTCCGTCTGTGGTTCAAGCCTTCGCAGCGATACGTCTCAGCGCGGGTTCTACTCTCAGGAGGCTGCTTCCTCCCTACCATGACCGCGGTGTGACGGGCCCTACAGTCCTGCTCGCTAGTCGAAGAGCGAACTCACCGACTGTTCGGCGTGCGTGAGACGCACGGCCTTGGCGAGAAGCTCACCGACCGACAACACGGCCAGTTTGTCGAACTTCCGCTCCTCGGAAATATAGATGGTATTGGTCACCGCAATCTCGGTGATCGGCGCCTTGATGAGGCGGTCACGGGCGGGTCCCGACAGCAGCGCATGCGTGGCGCAGACGTACACGTCCTTGGCGCCCATTTTCTTGAGCGCGGTGGATGCCTCGGACACCGTGCCGGCCGTGTCGATCATGTCGTCCACCAGAATGCAGTCCATGCCGTCCACTTCGCCGACGACGTTCATGACTTCGGCCACGTTGTGGGCGGTGCGGCGTTTGTCGATGATGGCGAGCGAGGCGTCCAGCCGCTTCGCGAACCCTCTCGCCATCTTGGCCGAGCCGACGTCCGGCGCCACGACGGCGACATTCTTGAGGTTCTTCTTCTTGTAGTGTGCCGTGAACACCGGCATGGCGTACAGATGGTCCACCGGGATGTCGAAGAATCCCTGGAGTTGGTGCTGGTGGAAGTCGAGCCCCAGCACGCGGTGGGCGCCGGCACCCTGAATCATGTTGGCCATGACCTTGGCGCCGATGGACACGCGCGGCTGGTCTTTGCGATCCTGACGCGAGTAACCGTAGTACGGCATCACGACCGTGATGCGGGCGGCGGACGCACGCTTGGCCGCGTCGATCAGGAGCAGCAGCTCCATGATGTTCTCGGCCGGCGGATTCGTCGGCTGGACGATGAAGATGTCGTTGCCGCGGATGTTCTCGTCGAGCCGGACGAAGATCTCACCGTCGGCGAAGCGGTTGACGGTGATCTTCGCCAGCGGGATGCCGATATGCGTCGCCATCTCCTCGGCCAGCGCCTTGTTGGCGGTGCCGCTGAGGAGCTTGAAGCCGTGACTTGGAACTGAGAGGCCGTCCACTGGACTGACGGGGAATTGGGAAGAGGGAACGGGGAACCGGAAGGTCAGAGGCCGGAGAACTTCCTTTTCCCCATTCCCCCTTCCCATTTCCCCGTCTGTTCAAGTTGCCCCCGGTGGATTCGAACCACCATTCTGCGGTCCAAAGCCGCATGTCCTGCCATTGGACGAGGGGGCAGTCGACCTCGCCGGGAAGCCAAAGAAAGCTATTCCCGCACTTCGACCGGGACAACACGATTGCTGGTCCGCGTGCGCAATATGATCGTCCCCTCGCCGGCGTCATCCGGCAGCCGCGGCAGGCTGTCGAAGACGCCGAACACGGTGGACCCGGACCCGGACAAACGCGCGATGCTCGCGCCCAGCGCTGTCATTGATTCGCGCAGGAGTCTCAAACCGGCGTGCCGGCGCTCCACCACTGGTTCGAAGTCGTTGAACGACACGCGCTGCATCAGGCTCCAGTCCACCGAGTCCCATCCCGCGGGCGGGATTGGCCGTAGGGCCGCCGGCACGTCGGCGATACCAAGGCCCGGTACATCGACGCCGGCGCGGTCTTCGTCAAGCCAGCGGTAGGCGTCTGCCGTCGCGACCCCAAACGGAGGGATTGCCAGGAGGACGTCGCGCGCAGGCATCGGATCTACTCCGGCAACCTGCTCGCCGCGGCCTGCGGCGAACGCGCAAGCGGATCCCGAGACGAAGAACGGAACGTCCGAGCCGAGCGCGGCGCCCAACTCCTCCAGGGCCGTTGGACCGATCGGGCGTTCGCTGAGCGCATCCAACGCGCGCAACACGGCGCCCGCGTCGGAGCTGCCGCCGCCGAGCCCGCCACCGGTCGGAATGTTCTTGTGCAACTCGATCGAGAAGCCGCCGGGCCATCCGGCCCGTTGCGCGTAAGCCGCCGCGGCGCGAAACGCGAGGTTCTTCTCGGTCGGTCCCAACCCGGCCGTCGGCAAGTATTGGCCCGCCACGTGCAGCGTGCGGCCAGCGCCGCCGATCCGCACCACCATGTCGTCGGCCAGGTCCAGCAGCTGGAACATCGTGACGATGTCGTGGAACCCGTCTCCACGACGCGGGCCCACGCGGAGGACGAGATTCACCTTCGCCTGCGCCTGCACGCGCGCGACGCGCATCAGCGCTTGATCTGGCTCAACTCACCGAGCCGCAGGCCGCTGCGGGCAAGGTAGTACAGGCCGATGGCGGTGATGGGCAGGAGCGACAGGACGTGGAAGGTCAGGGCCCAAGCCACTGCAAGGTTCTGGTCCACGCCGTACAGACTCAGCCCGTACACCGCCGCAAGTTCGAACGGACCAAAGAACCCCGGCGACGACGGCACTGCGACGCCGATGACGATGAGGCCCTGAACGAAGAATGCCGCGCTGATGGGCGCCGAAATGCCGAAGGCCCGGAACATGATCCAGAACGCGAAGGCCTGGACCACCCAAAGCGCCAGCGCCCAGCCGAAGACGACGGCAAAGCGACCGGGGTGGCGCAGCACGCCGAGTCCGTCCGCGAACGAACGCAGCAACTGCCGGCCCTGTTCCTCGAATCGCGGTGCGACGCGTTGTGCGAACACCTCGAACAACCGAATCAGCCGATTCGGAAAGAAGACGATCGCGTACAACCCGATGGCCGTCACGATGACCAGTATCGTCGAGACCCCCGCGATCGCGCTGGCGGAGGCGCCACCCGGAAAGTCCGGCGCGTACATGGCGGCGACGAGCGTCAGCAGGACGATCACGGCGTCAAAAACGCGATCCACGACCAGCGAGGCAAACGCCGCTGCGAAGGTCACCGTGGTTTCGCGGGACAGCGCATAGGCGCGGACCAGCTCGCCAATCCGCGCCGGCAGGAGGTTGTTGGCCATCATCCCGATCGTCGTGGCGCGCCACAGTGGGCTGAACGGCAGGCGCGGCGCGACCGGATCGAGGATGGGCCGCCAACGCAGCGCGCGCAGGGGAAAGATCAGCGTGGCCAGCGCCACGGAGAGAATCACATAGGCGAGGTTGGCTTCGACGAGGTGACTGCGAACCAAGCCCCACTCCACGCCGCGAAACGCCCACCACAACAGCGCCACGGTGAGCGCGAGGCCGACCGCTGTGCGCCACGGGAACTTCATGCCTGGCCGATCAGAACGCGGGTTCAGCGACGCGCGCCAAGTCCAGCAGGTCGTAGATCTCCTCGAGCACTTCCGTCGCCGGCGTGCCGCCCGCGCGACGCAGCCCGTCGCGCAATTCGATCGCCCGGTCCAGTGCGGCGCGTCCGCGATAGAACAGCGCATCCACCGGCACCAGATCCTCGCCGAGGTTCGCCGGCTCGGCCATGCGTTCCATAGCGATGGACTCGAACGCGGCGATCGAGGCGTCGAGCGCGGACGCCGCGGCCACCACCGCGGCTGACGATCGCGCCGGCGTCGACGGAGCAGGGCGTCCCGGCGGCGCCATTGGTGGTGCCGGGCGTGCGGCTGGCGCCATCACCGGTGCCATTGCGGCGGGCCGGGCGGCGGGCGCGGGCGACATGGACTGCGGCATTGGCATCGATACGGGCGGCGGAGCGTGCGGTCCGAGCGCCGCGACCGCACCGCGCACGGCCGTCATTCGCAGGCCGACTGCGGTCGTCGCCAGCGGCGTCGGCGCGGTTGCCGCCGGCGAAATCGTCGCGGCAAAACTCGAGATGGCGTCGAGCGCCGACACGTTCAGGTCGCCGGTCCGCTCCAGGTGTCCCTCGACCGTCTGCGCCACGGCCATTTGGCCGAAGCTCGCCGCCGTGCCACGAATCGCGCGCAGCGCGCGCCCCAGGCCTGCGCGCGCGTGCTCACGCTGGATGTCGTTGCCGGCGCTGCGTGCTTCATCGATCACGCGATGCAGGTGCTCGCCCAAGCTCACTACTTCCATGCGGAACCGCTGCGCCGGCGTCGTGGGTGGGTTGGGCGCCTGGCTCACGACGTGCGGACCGGCATCGTCGAAGAAGTAGTCGGCGATGGGCTTGATGCGATCCGCGCCAGACTCGTTGGACGAAATGGCATCCAGCGACGACAGAAAGGCGCGGTACTGCGGCGTCTCGGCGTTCACCGACCGGCCGGCGGTGATCGCTGCGGCGATGGCGCGCAACAGATCCGCGGCCGAACGCAGGACGACCACGTTGTCCGCGGGCAATTGGGCTTCGCCCAATTCGAGCGGGCGCATGGCCGTTTCCGCCGCCTCCGAGGCTTCGGAGAGTGCCGGGATCTCGCGCACTCCGGCCACGCCACGCAGCGCACGCACCCGCTGCAACGCGGTGGCCGCCGTATCCCTATCGCTGGACCGGGCGGCCAGCAATTCAAGGCTACCGGCGAGATGGGTTGCCTCGGCGCCGAAGTACGACGCGGCGGCCGACGATGCGGGCGTTGCGGCGCCTGCCGCCGGCGTTCCGACATACTGCGACAGCTCACCGATGCGCTTCATGGCCAACTGATCCTCGTTCGTGGACCACGCGCGGGCCGAGCGGACGAGGATCTTCAGGTCGTCGACGGCGGCAGTGAGCGCGCCCTTGAGCGCGGCATCGAACGTGAGGGTGCCAGCCTTGAGGGACCGCCCCAGTGCCTCGACGGTGGACGCGAGCTCCACGAGCATGCCGATCTTGGCCATCTGGGCGCTGCCCCGCAGGGCGCGTGCCGCGCGTTGGAGGGTGTCGGCCTCCAAGGGGGCGGCTCCCGCGCGCAACAGAACCCCGTCGAGTTGCTCGACGTACTCGCCGGCTTCCAACGTGAAGAAGTCGAGGTAGGATGCGCCTGGAGAGGTCATCGCCAATGGAAGGTGTTCT
>JBBTFS010000032.1:2145-11040 GCA_038060705.1 Gemmatimonadota bacterium | reverse complement strand
TCGGTGATGCCCACGAAGATCGCGCGGCTGACCACCGAGTGGCCGATGTTGAGCTCTTCGATTTCGGGAATGGTGGCGACCGCGCCGACATTGGCGACCGTGAGGCCGTGGCCGGCATGAACGGCGAGCCCAAGGCTGGCGCCCAATGCCGCCGACTGCGTCAGCGCGCCCAGGGTCGTGGCGTCGCCGGGGTTGTGCGCATAGGCGCCGGTATGGAGCTCGATCGCCACAGCGCCGGCGTCATGCGAGGCGCGCACCATGCGCTCGTCGGGATCGATGAAGAGGCTGGTGCGGATGCCGGCGGCGTTAAGTCGCGCGATGCCGGCGGCCACTCGCTTCGCGTCGCGGAGGACGTCCAGTCCGCCCTCGGTGGTGACCTCGGCTCGCTTTTCCGGAACGAGACTGACCTGATGCGGCACCAGCGCGACCGCGATGTCGATCATCTCCTCGGTGAGCGCCATTTCCAGATTGAGGACGGTGCGAACAGACCTGGCGAGTCGCTCGATGTCGTGGTCCTGGATGTGGCGGCGGTCTTCGCGCAGGTGCGCGGTGATGCCATCGGCGCCGGCGTCTTCACACAAACGTGCCGCTTCCACAGGATCGGGTTCACTGCCGCGCCGCGCCTGCCGCACGGTGGCGACGTGGTCCACGTTGATGTAAAGCCGCAGTCGTTGCATCGCCTGTCTGTCTGTTTGTTGCTCGCGTTTCCGCGACCCGTTATGGTTCGCAGAACCGGAGCCCGCGTGAAGAAACTAGCGATCGCAGCATTGCTCGTGATGGCGGTGGCGGGTTGCCGCGGACGAATGGGTACGGGCACGACGCGCGCCGGCGGCGCGAACAGCCCGCGCGAGGCGATCGAGCGCTTTCTCGGCACCGCCAAAGCGCAGGACTATGAGGGAATGGGCCTGATCTTCGGGTCCGCGAAGGGTCCCGCGCGCGCAACGATCCAAAAGGCCGAGTTGCAGCAGCGCGAGTTCATTTTCATGCGGTGCATGCGTCACGATCGGTACCAAATCGGAGGCGAAACCCAGACCGCGACTGGAGACAGGGTTCTGGGCGTGCAGCTCTGGCTCAAGGACTTGACGGCGTCGTCAAATTTCACAGTCGTGGAAGGGCCGAATGGGCGCTGGTACGTGCAAGAGTTCCAACCGGACCCGCTCCAGCCGATCTGTACTTCCTTATAGAAGGGCCTGGTGCTCGGTGAGTTCCACCAGCACGCCGGCCGTGGATGACGGATGCAGGAAGGCGATGTGCTTGCCCTCAGCGCCGAGGCGTGGCACGTCGTCGATGAGTCGGAGGCCCGCCTTGCGGCAGCGGTCCAGGGTGGCGGTGAGGTCGTCGACGGCGAAGCAGATGTGGTGAATACCGGGTCCGCGTTTAGCGACGAACTTGCCGATCGGCGAATCGGCACGTTGCGATTCGAGGAGTTCGATCAGGGAGTCGCCGGCGGTCAGGCCGACAATGCGGGCGCCATCGGTATTGTTGAGCGGGACCTCGGGGAGGCCGAGGATGTCGCGGTAGAAGGGCAGGATGCGGTCGAGCGCGTCGACGGCGACGCCGATGTGCGCGATGCGGGTGCCACGGGGCGCGGCTTTGGGCATGCCGGGTTGCTCTGGGAGCGGATGAGAGTGCGACAGAAACTATAGAACGCCGCGTCGGCGTTCGCATAACTTTCGAGGAGACACTTCGCGATGAACATGACCGACAACACGACGCTGGTCACGGACGACAACTTCGAAGCCGAAATCGAGAAGCACCCTGGCTTGGCCGTCGTGGATTTCTGGGCCACATGGTGCGGCCCGTGCCGGATGATAGCGCCGGTCCTCGAACAGCTTGCCGCCGAGCACGCCGGAAAGCTCAAAGTCGGCAAGCTCGATGTGGACACGAACATCAAGACGTCCGCCCGCTTCAATGTGCGCTCCATCCCCATGCTGCTGTTCTTCAAGGACGGCAAGGTGGTGGACCAGATCGTCGGTGCGGTGCCGAAGGCGAGCATCGAAGCCAAGATCGCAAAGCACGCTTAGCGTGCCGGGCGTTCGGCGACTGACGTCAGACGTCCGGTAGTCAAGCCGTTGCCACCGGCGTGATAGGCGCCAATATTCCCGTCACATGCCGGCGATAGTCGCGGGACTCAGGTATCCGCATTCACGCGTGCTGCTCCCGCGGACCCGCCTCGCGTACGTGCATCTGCGTAATTTGCTCACAGATGCCAAGCGCGATCGCGCGGCACGTGTATCCGGGTACGTCGCCGTGTGGCTGCCGGAGGAATTCGTGGTGCTGTACCTCCAGCGCGGCGAGGTGGTGAATACGACGATCATGGACAAGGCCGGTTGGCGGTCTCTGGCCATCAGTGCGGCGCTGGAGCGGATTCCTGCCGAACCCGAGTATGGCGAGATCTGCTTCCACGAGGCCGACGACGAGCAAGTGGCCGCGATGTTTGCGGCCCAGACGATGACGGCGGACAGCTGGCCCGCCGAACTCAACCTGCACGATCCCGCCGTGCTGTTTCCGTTCCTGATGTCCATCATGTTCGACGGCCTGCTGGAGATCGTCGCGGAAGGCTCGGTGAATTACCTGGTGTTTCACGCGGGCGCGGTCGATCGCGCGTACCTCTCGATACCTGCCACCGGCTCGATCGTGGAGCGCATCGCCAAGTTGTTCGCGCCGGGCAGCAAGGTGACTGAGGGCAAGTTTCGGCGCTGGCATGCTCTGCCGCCGCTGCCCGTGCAGGCGCCGCCCGCACTGGTGCAAGCGTACCGCGAGCTCGGCAACGCGCTGGTGCAGCGCCTCGTGAAGGACGGCCGCGACAGCGCGCCCGCGATCGCGGAGCATGCGCGGACAAATCTCCTGACGAAGCATCCCGAACTGGACGGTTTCAGCATCGGCAAGCGGCCGACGCGGGAACCCGTTGCCGACACGGCGACGCTGACGACGGCCGTGGCCTTATGGTTGTCCGAGGTCATGTGGGCCACGGCCGATCACGAAGGCACGCCGCCCGAAGCGCTGCTCAAGGAACTCACGTGGGAGCGGCGCCACATGTTCCAGTCGGCCGGCTTCTACGACCGGATGCCTTGGAAGGTGATGTGACGGCGCGGCCGCCCGGCACCCTCTTCGTCGTCAGCACCCCCATTGGCAACATGGGGGATTTTTCTTTCCGGGCGGTTGAAGTCCTGAACGCGGTGTCGCTGGTGCTGGCCGAGGACACGCGGCATTCGCGTGCGCTGCTGGAACGCTACGAGATTCGCTCACCGTTGTCGGCGTATCACGAGCACAACGAGGCGGCGGCGACGCCCAAGCTCGTCGAGCGGCTGGCCCGCGGCGACGATCTGGCGTTGATCACGGACGCGGGAACGCCGCTGGTGTCGGACCCCGGACACCGGCTGGTGCGTGCGGCACTGGATGCCGGTCTTCGCGTGGTGCCGGTGCCGGGCGCGTCCGCGATGCTGGCGGCCCTCGTGGCGTCCGGGTTACCCACCGACCGGTTCACGTTCTACGGCTTCCTGCCGCGCAAGGGCCGCGAGCGCGCCGAAGCCTTGGACGCGATCGCTTTGTCCCGGGTTACGGCCGTTCTATATGAAGGTCCTGGCCGTGTGGCGGCGACCCTCAAGGACTTGTCGCCGCGCGCCGCGGGTCGTGAGGCCGTGGTCGCGCGCGAGCTGACCAAGCAATTCGAGGAGATCCGGCGGGGAACGCTGGAGTCACTCGCTGCGTATTACGAGGAGACTCCGCCGCGAGGCGAGGTGGTTATTCTCGTGGGAGGGGCGTCGCCCGTAACGGTGGACGCAGCGGAGTTGGCGCGCGAAGCCCGGCGCCTGCGTCAGGCGGGTTCGAGCGTGAAGGACGCGACGGCGGCTCTGATGGCACTCGGCGCAGCGCGCAACGTGGCTTACCGGCTCGCCCAGGAATTGGAAATCGAACCACGGAAACCGTGAATCGGAAGTCGGAAATCGTACGACTGCGATTGGTGCTCGGGGCCGGCGTGTTGGCCGCGGTCGTTGTTGCCGCGACTGATTTTCGATTTCCGATTGCCTCTGTGCCGGCAGTTCGGCTCACCATCGCCCGCCTCCAATACGACGGCGGCGGCGACTGGTACGCCAACCCATCGAGCCTCCCGAACCTCCTTGCTGCCATTCGCGAACGCACCGCGATCAAAGTGGAGAAAGCCGAGGCGCGGGTGCGCCTCACGGACGACCGGTTGTGGGACTTTCCGTTCCTGCACGTGACCGGGCACGGGAACATCAAGCTCTCAGAAACAGAAGTCTCCCGGTTGCGCGAGTACCTGGTGCGCGGCGGGTTCCTGCACGTGAGCGACAACTACGGCATCGACAGTTCGTTTCGTCGCGAGATCGCGCGGGTGTTGCCAGACCGACCGCTGGTGGATGTTCCGCTCACCCACCCCATCTACCATTTGATGTATGAGTTTCCCGCCGGGCTGCCCAAGATTCACGAGCACGATGGCAAACCCGCCCGCGGTTACGGCATCTTCATCGGTGACCGACTTGCGGTCTTCTATGATTACGAATGCGATCTGGGCAACGGATGGGAGGACACGCAGGTGCACAATGACCCACCCGAGCTCCATGAGGCGGCGCTACGGATGGGCGTGAACCTCTTTGTCTACGCCATGACCAGCCGGCCCGTCCCATGACCGCTATTCAGCTCGTCGAACGCGAGCGCGCCAGGCTTCGTGCGTCCAGCCGCGTGACTACGGCGGCCTTGCTCGTGGCCGTGACCGCGATCGTGGTGGGCGGCGGTGCCTGGCTCCTCGGCGGCGGGCGCTGGATCGCGTTGCCGCGAGCGGTGCCGGTGCTGGTGTGGCTCGCGTTGATCGCGCTCAATGCGATTGCCGCGTTTCAGATGTGGACCCGCGGCCGACGCGGCTTGGCGCACTCGAGCGTGGCGGCCGCCATCGAGGTGGAACAGGCATTGCGCGCCGGTGCGTTGCGCGGCGTGATCGAGGTCGCCGAGTCTGCCATAGTCCGGCGGGCCGATCGCGCAATGGCCGGACGTCTCGAAGGTCGCGGCCCGAAGCTGGCGCCTGCCCTCCTGCGGTCGCGGCGCACGCGGGCGGTTCAGATGAGCGCCGTGGCCCTTGTCACCTTGGCGCTGCTGCTCTGGGCCGCGCCGTCGCTGAGCGACGGCCTCCTCGCGATCCGGCGGCCGTTTGCGGCGTGGAGCGGATCACTGGTTCCGGCACTCGCATTCCAGAATCTGCCGACCGACCTGCTGCGCGGCGAAGTCCTGCACGTACGGATCCAGGCCGCCGGCCGCCGCGCGCTCACGCTGTCGTCCCGCACGACCGGCGAGGGATGGCAGACCGCATCGCTGCGTGTCGATCCGGCGACCGGACTCGCGTCGATCACGATCGGGCCGGTGCGCGGCGACCTCATGCTCTCGGCGACAGATGGCCGTACCGAGACCGACACGCTGGTCGTGCGCGTCACCGACAAGCCGTTTGTAGGCGGCGTCGTGCTGCGTGCCACGTATCCCGCGTATCTCGGTCGAGCCGCCGAGGCTCTCCCGGTGGGCGAGCCCGCGCAGGTGCCGCACGGAACCGTGATCGCCGTGACGGGCCGAGCGTCGACTGCCCTCGACCGCGTGTATGTGCGCAGCGAGCATGACTCGGTGTCGTTTGCCGTGTTGGGCCAGAGTTTCAGCGGCGTGCTGACGCCGAAGCAGTCTTCGCGCTGGAGTTGGTTCGCCTTTGGCGAGCGCGTGGCGATTGCCGACGTGCCGCTGCCGCTGGAAATCGACGTCATGCCGGACTCGGCGCCGACAGTGGAGCTGATCCAGCCGGCGACGGACACGCTGGTGGCGGCGGTGGACAAGATCCTGCTGCAGATCACGGCGTCGGACGATCACGGGCTGAGCGACATCGAGTTGACTGCGACGCGCCGCGTGGCCCGCGGCAAGAACGAAGCCCCTGTGGCCGTGAAGCTGGCCTCGCAGCAAGGCACGGTGTGGAATGGCACGCCGACGGTGGACCTCGCGCCCTTCGAGCTGCAGGCCGGCGACGCACTGCGGCT
The DNA here is from genome assembly GCA_038060705.1 of Gemmatimonadota bacterium. Lineage (GTDB taxonomy): Bacteria > Gemmatimonadota > Gemmatimonadetes > Gemmatimonadales > Gemmatimonadaceae > DASPMP01. The sequence continues at coordinate 5,014 of JBBTFS010000032.1, read as the reverse complement.
TCAGGTGGTGGCCACGGACAACTCGCCGCGGAAGCAGCGCGGTGCGAGCCGCGAAGTCGTCGTTCGCATTCCCACCATGGAAGAACGCCGTTCCCTGGCCCGCGACGCGGCCGACTCTACTGCCAACGCGGCGCGCAACGCGGCCACGGCGCAGAAGTCGTTGGAACAGCGGACCGACGAAGCGTCCAGAGAACGCGGCAATCGCGGCCAGACGAACAATCAGCCGAGTGCCGACGCCTCGCGTGGGCAGAAGGACAAGGAGATGTCCTACGAGTCCGCCGAAAAAGCGCGCGCCCTGGCGAAGGAGCAGCGCGAGCTGGCGGAGAAGATTGCCCAGCTCAAGGACGCGGCGGCGGCGCTGCAGGAGCAATTGAAAGAAGCCGGAGCGCTGGACAGTTCGTTGGCTCGTCAGCTGCGTGAAGCGCAGGACCTGCTTCGGGACGCGCTCACGCCCGAGATGATGGAGCAAATGAAGAAGCTCGAGAACGCGACGCGCGAATTGTCGGGTGAGCAGTCGCGCGATGCGCTCAAGAACATGGCCGAGATGCAGAAGCGTCTGCGCGAGCAACTCGAGAAGAGCGCGGAGATGCTGAAGCGTGCGGCCCTTGAGGGGGCAATGGAGACGCTCAAAGACGAAGCCAGGGAGATCGCGGACAAGCAGCGCGACATGACGGACTCCGCGGCGAAGATGAGCCCCGACGGCAAGAAGGAAGCGGGTGAACAGCTCGCCGATCGTTCCGAGCGCCTGGCCAACGACGTCCAGCGGTTGCAGCAGCGGCTGCAGAAGGAGAAGGCGGATGCGGCGGCGCAAAAGGCGAACTCCGCGCAGCAACACGCCGAGAAGTCGGAGCAGCAGATGCGGCAGCAGGATTCCAAGAGCGCGTCGCAGCAAATGGAGCAGGCCGCGAAGGACCTGCAGGACGCGCGCGAGCAGCAGGTGGGCGAATGGAAGAAGGAGCTCACCGAGGCGCTGGATCAGTCCATCCAGGAACTGCTCCAGATGGCACGCGAGGAGGCGGCTCTCGAAGAGAAGGCGCGCTCCGCGGGACGCGACCAGGCCAAGACCGATCCGCTGCGCGGCCAGCAGAGCGCAGTGCAGCAGGGCGTGGACAAGACGGCCGAACGCCTGCAGAAGGAGGGCCAGAAGTCGTCCTTGTTGTCGGGACGCGCGCGGCGCGCGATGAACGAGGCGGCGCAACGGACGCAGCAGGCAACGCAGCAGCTCACCGAACAGCGCGGCAGCCAGCAGGCCTCCAGCGCCCTGGGTGACGCCGCCGAGGCGCTGAATCGCGCCGCGGCCGCGCTGGCGCGCGATCGCGAGCGGGCCAACAGCGCCAATTCAGCGACCGGCTTTTCGGAGATGATCCAGCAGATGCAGGAGATGGCCAAGAAGCAGGGATCCATCAATGCGCAGGCGCAAGGCTTGATGCCCATTCCAGGCCAGGGGCAGATGAGTCCGGAATCGCAGGCCACCGCGCGCATGCTGGCACGTCAGCAGCGCTCCATCGCGAACCAGTTGGAGGAGATCTCGGACGCCGCCGGCGGTGACCGCGCCGGGGAACTCGCCAAAGAAGCGCGGCAGTTGGCGGACGCGCTGGAGCAAACGCGCGTGGACGCGCAGACGGTGGCGCGCCAGCAACAGTTGTTCCGCCGCATGCTGGACGCGGGCCGCTCGCTGGAGAAGGAGGAACGGGAAGACAACGAGAAGCGCGAGGCCAAGGCGGCCAGCGGCGACCAGCGGTTCGACCCTGGGGCCAACGCGGTACGCGGGCGCGCTGGTCAGCGGTTCAGTGAGCCCACGTGGGACGAGTTGCGCGGACTGTCGGCGGACGAGCGCCGGGCGATTCTCGAATACTTCAAGCGAATCAATGCCAAGTCGCCCTGAACCGGGGTACAGGGTGCGGGGGGCGGCGTTCAGGGTGCTGCCGCTCCTCGCCGCGATAACCGGACTTGGTGCGCAGGGGGCGACCGCGAAGGCGACGCCCGATTCCTCCGCCTTCTACCGCGCGATGGATCTCGAGGGCGCGGGAAAGTATCGCGAGGCCGCCGCGGAATTCCGCCGGTCCCTGTTCACGCCCACCAGTGTGAGCGCGCTCCTCGGACTCGAGCGCGTGTATGCCGAACTCAAGATCACGGACTCGCTGCTCGTTCCGCTGGACTCCCTGATTCGCGCCTTCCCGAAGGAGCCGATCTACCGTTCCGTGCAGTTGCGGAGCCTGCAGTCGCTGGGACGCGAGCCAGAGCAGCGCCAGGCATTCGAACGTTGGATTCAGGAATCGCCCAAGGACCCGACGGCATACCGCGAATACTCGCGCCAGTTGTTGCAGTCCGGTCAAGCCGTACGCGCGGACTCGATCCTGGCGCGAGCGCGCGTAGCCCTCGGCGGCACGGGCGACGTCCAACTCGAGGTCGCGCAGGCGCGTGCGGCGCTGGGGCAATGGGAGGAGTCCGCCACGGCCTGGCGCCAAGCGCTGATCAACGCGCCGTACCTCGAACAAGCGGCGGCCTACGCATTGGCGACGGCGCCATTGCCGCAGCGCGATGTGATTCGCGCGCAGTTCTTCGCGCCGCCGATGCTCGTCGCCGCACGACGCACCATGGCCACGCTTGAAGGCGCTTGGGGATCGCCGGCCAATGGCTGGGTGGCGCTGCGAGACCTGCCGCCGGACAGCGCCAGCGCGACGGCGTGGCTGGATTTCGCCCAGCGTGCCGAGGCCGAGGAGCGATGGACGCACGCGCGTGAGGCGCTGGCGTCGGTGCTCAAGTACCGCCAGACGCCAGACGTCGCGCTCCGCGCGGCAGTGGCGGCGCTCAACAGCGGCGATCCCGGCGGCGCGCTGCAACTCGCGCCACTCACTGGCGGTGGCGC
>JBBTFS010000032.1:0-2045 GCA_038060705.1 Gemmatimonadota bacterium | reverse complement strand
GGCGCGCTGCAACTCGCGCCACTCACTGGCGGTGGCGCCGATTCGGCGCGCGTGGCGCGCACGCTGCTGCCCGTGCACGTTCGCGCGCTGGCTGCGTTGGGCCGGCCCGCGACCGCCGAACGGCTCGTCAATTCGTACGAACGCTGGCTCACGCCCACGAGCCGCGCCGCGCTGGCGCGCGCCATTGCGTTTGGCTGGGTGCGCGTCGGTGACATGTCACGCGCCCGCACCGCACTGACGGTTGCCGGTCCTGACGCGGACTCGAGCGACGCCGCAGGCTGGCTGGCGCTCTACGCGGGCGACCTGGTCACGGCGCGGCGCCTGCTGCGCAGCGGCGCCGATGCGTCGCCGGAACTCGCGCTGGCGCTTGGCACCGTTGCCCGGGTCAAGGGCGACAGTTCCACGGCGCTGGGACAGGCGTTCCTCAAACTTGCACGTGGTGACACTGCGGGCGCGGCCATGGCGATGGTGGAATCAGCGGACCGTTTGCCCGACGTCGCTTCGTTGCTGCTCTACACCGCGGGCCAGTTGCGCGCGGCACAGAAGAACGACGCGCAGGCGATTCCCCTGTGGCAGCGCGTGGTGGAGCAGTACGCGGTCAGCGCGGAGGCGCCGTCGGCTGAACTGGAGTGGGCGCGTGCGCTGCAACGACGTGGGGATTCGACCAGCGCGGCGCAGCGGTTGGAGCACCTGATCCTCTCCTATCCCCAAAGCGCCCTGGTTCCACAAGCGCGGCGGGATCTGGAATTGATGAGGCAGGCGATACCGTGACCGGTGTCAAACGACGTACTCTGTACTCTGTACTCTCAGTACTCTGTCTCGCTGGTTCGAGACGTGCACAGCCGCAGCAGATGCTTATCCCGATGGACGATGCGCAACAGAACCATCTCAAGGCGTACGGGCTCACGTTCAGCGCGCTCAGGGCAGGCATGAAGGCCGAGTGGCTGCTCAACTACCGCGGCGGTTCGTTCTTGCTGCCGGATACGCCGGAACTGCGGCGGCGCGCCGGGCTCGATGGTATTTCGACGGAAACGATGGACGGCGGCCAGATGAGGGCGATTCGCGCGGAGATCGCCAACAACAACATGGACGCGATTCCGCTGGAGAAAGCGCCGCGCGTCGCTGTGTACACCCCGCCGGACGCGCCGCCCTGGGACGACGCGGTGACGCTGGCGCTCAAGTACGCCGGTATCGAGTACACGCCGATCTACGACGAGGAAGTGCAAAAGGGCGACCTGACCAAATACGACTGGCTGCATCTGCACCACGAGGACTTCACGGGACAGCTCAACAAGTTCCACCTGGGCTACCGCGACGCGTCGTGGTTCGTGGACCTGGTGCAGAAGAACGCCACGACGGCGCGGCGACTCGGCTTCAACAACATCCCGGCGCTCAAGAAGGGCGTCGGCGAGAACATCCGGCTGTTCGTGGAGCGCGGTGGCTTCCTGTTCGCGATGTGTGGTGCAACGGAGACGCTGGAGCTCACGATGGCGGGTTACGGCGTGGACCTGGCGGGCGCGTTCGCCGACGGGTCGCCGATGGACGAGAACGCCGACGGCAAGATGGACTGGAAGCGTTCGCTGGCATTCCAGAATGCCCGGCTGGAGCAGTCGCCGTTCGTGAACTCGATGAGTGACATCGACGGGCACCAAGTGAACGTCCCCGGCCGGCGCCAGCCGCTGGGCGCGTTCACGCTGTTCAACTTCTCGGCGAAGTTCGACCCGGTAGCCGCGATGCTGGTGCAGAACCACCGCAGCGTCATCGCCGACTTCTACGGCGTCACCACAAGCTTCAACAAGGCCACGCTCAAGCCGGGCGATACCGTGCTGGCCTTCGAGGAGGGCGCGCCGTGGGTGAAGTACGTGCATGGCGACTACGGCAAGGGCACGTGGACGTACTACGGCGGGCATGACCCCGAAGACCCGCAACACGCGATCGGCAACGCGCCGACGGATTTGTCGTTGCACAAGGCGTCGCCGGGCTATCGGTTGATACTGAACAACGTGCTGTTTCCGGCCGCGAAGAAGAAGCCGCTCAAGACCTAG
>JBBTFS010000031.1:0-9817 GCA_038060705.1 Gemmatimonadota bacterium | reverse complement strand
CTCCTGCCAAAACTCATCTCCGGAGATATCCGCGTGCCCAATGCGGTCGCGCGGTACCAGGAGGCTATATGAAGATCCGCGCGATTCTCGACAAAGTCGACGAGCGCCAACTCTTCGTCCCCGCGTTCCAGCGCGAGTACGTCTGGAAGCGCGACGACGCCAAACAGCTCATCGATTCCCTCATCAAAGCGTACCCCACCGGTATGATGCTGACCTGGGAGACGGCGAAGCCGCCGGAACTCAAGGGTCCCCACCGCTACGACGAAAAGCAGGGCGCCGTGCGCATCCTGCTCGACGGCCAGCAGCGCGTGACTACGCTGTACCTCCTCATCCGCGGTGACCTGCCTCCCTATTACACCCAGGCCGAGATAACCAACGATACGCGCGGCCTCTTCGTGAACCTGGAAACGCTCGAGCTCCAGTACTACGTCAAGCAGCGCATGCAAAACAACCCGCTGTGGCAGAACGTCACGGACATTTTCCAAAAGAAGGTTCGCGCCAAGGACGTGGTACGTCAGTTGGAGCAGCGCGAAGGCCCCGTCGCGCGAGAGCGCGACGACCGCATCGACGACAACACCAGCGCCGTCGAGAACATTCTCGAGCGCGATTTTCCGGAACAGACCATTCCGATCAAGGCGAGCATCCGCGACGCGATCGACATCTTCTACAAGGTCAACGCCAGCGGCGTTGCCCTCACTGACGCCGAACTCGCCTTGGCACAAATCTCGGGTTATTGGCCGCAGGCGCGCGACATCTTCAAGGCGAAACTGGCCAAGCTCCAGGCCGACGGGTTCGTGCTCAAGCTGGACTTCATCGTCTACGTCCTCCTCGGCTGCCTGTACCACGTCGGCTCCGAGATGCGGAAGCTCCACGGGGACGAGAACGATGCGCCCATTCGCGCGGCATGGAAGCGACTTGACGAGCGCCTGCTGGACTACGTGTCCAACTTGTTGCGAACCAATGCCTTCGTTGACCATACCGAGGAGATCAGTTCCATCTATGCGCTGGTCCCTATCATCGTCTATTGCTTCGACAAAGGGAAAGAGCACCTCAGCGACGCCGAGATTCGCAAAGTCGTGAAGTGGTTCTATTACTCGCAGATCCGCACGCGCTACGTCAGCCAGTTGCCCCAAAAACTGGATCGCGATCTGCGGGCGCTCCAGGAATCACCCAGTCCGTTCGACGACCTGCTCCGCACAATACAGGAAGAGGAGGGGGCACTCGAAGTGCGCCCGTTGGAGTTCGAAGGCCGCGCCATCCAGCACCCCCTGTTCAGCATGATGCGCTGGCTACTCAAGAGCCGCGGCGCCGTCTGCTTCACGACGGGCCTCAGCATCAGAAAGAACATGGGTGTCCGCTATCAACTCGAGAACGATCACATCTTCCCGTACGCCCGTCTCAAGGACGCCGGCTTCGGCAAAGGCAGTCGCGTCAAGTACGCGCTGGCGCAGGAGTTCACGAACCGGGCGTTGCTCACGCAGGTGGCAAACCGCTCGAAGTCAGACACGGACGCGGCCGACTATCTCCGCGGCGTGAAGAAGCGCTTTCCCAATGCGCTCGCCCTCCAGTCGATTCCGGAACACGAGTCTCTTTGGCAGATCGACCGGTACGAGGACTTCCTCGAAGCTCGGCGCGAGCTGCTCGCATCGCAGATCAATCAGTTTCTCACCGGCATCACGGAAACCACCCAAGCGGAACGCGAGGCGTCCATCGATGACCTCGTGCGCGAAGGCGAGAGCGAGGAATTGGAGTACAAGTCCACACTCCGCTGGGACCTCGAGAAGAAGGCCGTGAGCAAGGTGATGGAAGAGGCGATCATCAAGGCCGCCGCCGCCTTTTGCAACAGCCGGCTGGGCGGCACACTCCTCATTGGTGTCAGCGACCACGGGGAAGTCCTCGGGCTCGACCACGACTACGCATCACTTCAGGGCGATCGCGACGAGTTCGAGTTGCACCTGCGCAACCTGCTCATCAAGCAACTCGGCGAGAGTCTCGTAACGACCAAGGTTCGTGTCGCCTTTCCCAACGCCAGCGGCCGCGAAGTGTGCCAGGTCGACGTCTCTCCATCGGACCGCGCCATCTTCCTCGAAACCGTGGACAAGAACGGTGTTCGCACTGAGCGGTTCTATGTTCGGAGCGGCAACTCCTCGCGCGAATTCTCGCCCAGCGAGGCAAGTGCCTACGTGAAAGACCGCTTCAAGTGATCCCACTCCCGGCCCGAGGGTGCACGCAACCGTTTGCGCCACATTCCCGTTCTGGGTATGATCATTCCCAATATGGGAACGACACTCCGTCGCCCCGGCCTCGCCGACGCCCTCTTCACTCGCGTTCAACAGCGCGTGCTCGGCCTCCTCTTCGGGCAGCCTGACCGCCGCTTTCAAAGCGCCGAGATCATTCGCCTTGCCGGCAGTGGCACCGGCGCCACCCATCGCCTCCTCACCACGCTCGCGGACGCTGGCCTCATCACCGTCGCGCAGTCCGGCAACCAGAAACACTACCAGGCCAATCGCAACTCCCCGGTCTATCGGGAACTGAACAGCCTTGTCCTTAAGACAGTTGCCGTCACCCAACCCCTCAGGCGTGCCCTACGATCCCACGAAAAAGCCATAGCTGCGGCTTTTGTCTTCGGTTCAGTCGCAGCTGACAAGTCCAGCGCCTACAGCGACATCGACCTCATGGTGGTGAGTGATACGCTCACGTATCCAGACCTCTTTCGAGCGCTCACCAAGGTTGAGCGTGAGCTCGCCCGGCCCGTGAGCGCCAACGTCCTCACTCGGCGCGAATGGCGCGCCAAACTCGCCAAGCCCGGTTCGTTTGCGTCCCGTGTGGCTCGCGGGCCACGCCTCTTCATCATCGGCAGCGACAGTGACCTCGACTGAACTCGAGAACCTCGTCCGAATGGGTCAGCTCAAGAAAGAGCTGTGCACACCCGAGGAGTTCGGAGGCTTGGTCTCGTCCGGAGCGAAACGCCTCGCCGATGCCGAAAACGACTCGCTATCCATGGAGAGCCGCTTCGACCTGGCGTACAACGCCGCGCACGCCTTGGCGCTGGCCGCCCTCCGTCACGCTGGCTATCGCTCCGGCAATCGCTACGTCGTGTTCCAGGCCCTTGCGCACTCGCTTGGCATTGAAGCGGCTACGTGGCGCGTTCTGGCCAAAGCGCACGAGAAACGCAATTTCGCCGAGTACGAAGGCGTACTCGACGTGGACGACCGCCTGCTCGCCGACCTGCTAGCCGCCGCGCGCTCGGTGCTGCTGGCCGTGCGCAAGCTGCCGGCCCTCAAGAACAAGTGAAATAGGGCGACATCGGAGCCGCGATCCTGATGCCGGTGACGAGATTTGATTGTCTAAACGCGCGCCCCGGCAAGGTCGGCTCGTACGTGGGCCCAAAAAAGCCATGCGCTGACGTCCGCGGTCTCCCGCAGTCCGTGCGCGAGCGCCTCACCCAACTCAGACGACGGCAGCTCGTAGCGCCGCTCGTACTCGCGCAGTCGCGCGTCAATCAGCGCCAGATAGTTGCTCAGCGCTTCGGGCGACCAGGCGAACGCGGAGTCCAGCAACCGCTCGCGTTCGCTCTCCGACATCTGCCGCATTGCTGCGGATGGGATGGTGACCGGCATCTGTATGCGTACGTTCGGCGGTTCAACGCGCGTCGTCAAGCGGGCCTCGCGGAAGATGGCCAAAAAAGGGCGTGCTCATCCTGCCATCTTACTCCGTTGACCCGGGGCACCAACATCATTCTACCGCCACGCGTGGCAAAAAGTGCCCGTCAGTTCGCCAGCGGCTGACCGTCAGGTCGCTTTCCCGTTTTGGGTGCGATCATTCCCAATACAGGAACACCTGTCCGCATTCTCACTCCTCGTCATCCATCGCAGCGATGGACCGCGCGATGCCATGATTGAAGAGTTGATGCCTGATGACGAACGAGGAGACACCGAAGGTCGCGGCCATGTCCTCCATCTCATCCTCGCCTACGACCGAACCGGACACCTTCGCCCTTAGCGCCTCCGCGGGAGCCAGAAATTCCGCCGCGAACGCGCGATTGCGCTTTTCACGGTCCGAAACCGCGCGGGTCACCAGCGACGGCTGCTCCACCGGCGAAGACAGGTACTCGAACAGTGCTCGCGTCAGGGCAAACGTTGCTCGGCGGCTTCTGCCGATCTCCCGCGCCAACCCTCCACCGAGAGCAAAGCCGGGGCTCCCCTTCGCGTTTGAGTTGACCAATGCCACAAACAAAGGCGACGGTTCGTCGTGCGCGGCCTCGCGCAAGTCATTCTCATGGACCCTGAGTGCGGCACAGTACGACGCAAACGTCGTCAGCGGCTGCACCTCTATACCGAGCGCCTTGCGTAGGCGCTGTGCGTAGTCGTAGCCCTGCCGCCATGGGGCGCCGTTGTTCGAACCCGACTCAACGTGCGAGCGGAGATGCGCGAGAGCGTAGAGCTTTGTGGAGCGCTTTGCTGTCTCTGCGATGGCGGCTCGTAACGTCGCCACTTGTTGTTCCAGGGTGTTGATCGAGGCGATCGCGAGAAACGAGGTGAGCAAGCTCCCCGGCACATCGGCGGCGGCGCGCAGGAGCCGATCCTGCTCCTTCGTTTGTGTCGCGAACGGGTCAAGGCCCAGTGCCGCCGCGGCAGAGACAAAGTCCTGCTCCTCCTTGTCGAGCTTCGCAAGGCCGGCCCACTCCTCGTGCAACAGCGAGTTGGTAATCTTGGCTTCACTGAGTCTCTCTACGACGGCGCTCACCAAGTCGCGGAGCGCTTGTTGAAATGCATCCAGTGGGATGTAGGCCTCACCGCGGGCCGGGAATTCCACACGCTGTGACTCCAACACTCGCCGTTTCCACTCAATTCGGACGTAATCTCCAAGAGGTTTGAACTGCACCGACGGCAGGGCAAACCCCTCGCCTGCGAACCGAAGATCATGCCGCTTCGCATAGCCGTTCGACGCCTTCTCCGGCGTCTCGAACTCCCTGGCCAGGAACCACCAATGCGTCGCAATCCACTCGGCCACCGGATACAGCGGCAGGTACACGCTGGTCCGAACGCTATTTGTCCGATGATCCAGGAGCTGCGTCAGCGACTGTCCGTCGATGTCTATGCGGAAACGCGCCCAGGTCGCCCGTAACTCGGCGCCCCGTGCTCCACCGGGCTCTTCCCATTCGAATTCGAACTTGAGCTTCTTATCCATAGTACCGCTCGATTCCGCCAGGCCACTCATCTTGGTTCAGCGGCCATCCCTTGTATTCGCCGAGTTCTCGATTGACGAGCCGCGCGAGGTAGACGATCGACCCTTCCTTGTGCCAAACATAACGCGGAAACACCCCTTCCCACGGGCCACCCACTGCTCCCTTGCGGATCGCACCCTTGAGCCATCCTGTCACGTCCTCCTGTCGGTCAAACAGCTCCCGCGGACAAATGGCAGCGTCCGCCCTCGGCCGCGGCTGACCCGCAAACGATGGCGTGTCCTTGTGCTCCGGACTGCCCACGTACCGGGCGCGCTCCGCCACGTCAGCCAGCACGATGGTGGCCGGCGGCGCACTGAACGCTCCCACTTGGGGCCGGTGTCGGGTAGGGCGACGCACTTTCAATATTTACCGTTGCCTGGGCGCAGTGGCCAGCGCACTAGCGCGACTCCAAGTGCAGAGAAAGAAAAACCCGCCGTGGCCGAGCTGGGCTCGACGACAGCGGGGGGTCATAAATGGCTCGGGCAGTGAGCCCGGCGCACGGATTATTGCGATTCCTGTGCCCACTGTCAAGCGCTCTCACTCCCAGACCACGCACGGACGCAACAGGGGTTTGCATGGACGCATTGCGTTGAGTTGAGCCGCATGGCCCAGGGCCGTCCGGTCACCCCATCTTATAGCGTTCCCGAAACCCGCCATCACCAAATCACCGCCAGCCGTGGCCAAATTCAACGAATCCGTCGTCGAACAGGCCGCCATCGACGCGCTCCAGTGCCTCGATGAGGCCGTACCTCCGGTGACGACGTGACCCCTGAACAGGTCGAGGCGATGGTTCGCCTTGGGGAATCGGAATTGCTGGAGTTCAAGACCAGCACTGGTCAACGTTCACAAGCGGCGAAGACGGTCTCCGCCATGCTGAACAACCGCGGCGGACGCGTGCTCTTCGGTGTGACGCCGGACCGTCACATCGTCGGACAGCAGGTCGGCGAGCGCACCATCGAGGAAGTCGCTGGCGAACTCCGTATGATTGATCCACCCACGTTCCCGAGCATTGATCGCGTGCCGCTTCCTTCAGGGAACGAGGTGCTCGTGGTGAGCGTGAACCCGGGACGCAGCCAGCCCTACACGTACCAGGGCTCAGCGTATCGAAGAGTGGGGAACACCAACAACGTCCTCACACAAGAGCAGTACAACACGCTCCTTCTCGAACGCTTGCATGGCGAGCGTCGCTGGGAAAACGAAGAGGCAGTCGGATTCCCGCTGAACGAGCTCGAAGAGGCCGAAGTGCTGTTTACGGTGGAGGAGTCGATCCGTCGCGGCCGCCTTGAAGAGCCAGGAACGCGCGAGATCTCCGCGCTCCTCCGCGGCCTTGGACTTATGCGCGAGGGTCAGCTGCTCAAGGCGGCGGTAGCGCTTTTTGGGCGAGCACACCGCCTCGAACGCGACTATCCGCAGTGCCTGCTGCGGGTGGCGAAGTTTCGCGGCAGTGATCGCACTGAGTTTCTCGACAATCGGCAGTTCCATGGAAATGTTTTCGATTTGCTCACCAAGGCAGAACGGTTTCTGAGGGAGTCTCTGCCTGTCGCCGGCCGCGTGGTGCCCGGGCTGTTCGAGCGCGTCGACGATCCATTGTATCCACCGGTTGCGTTGCGAGAGGCGCTGGCAAACGCCTTTTGCCATCGCGACTATGCCGGCGGAGGCGGCTCTGTTGGCCTTGCCATTTACGGCGATCGTCTGGAGATAACCTCGTCAGGCGCTCTGCACTTTGGCCTGACAACGGAAGCGCTTTTCCAGCAGCACGAATCGCTTCCGTGGAATCCGCTGATTGCTCGGGTCCTTTACCGCCGCGGAATCATCGAATCGTGGGGGCGGGGCACGATCAAGATGGCGGAGCTTGCCGAGGGCGCAGGTTTGCCTCGACCGGAGATCGAGGCCTCGGCTGGCGCCGTTATTGTCCGATTCCGGTCGGGAAGGCAAGAAGCCCCAAGCCGGGTGTCGCGAGAACTCAGCCCCCGACAGCAGGAGATCTTGCAGCTGCTCGCTGCTGCTCCTCTTGGCTTGTCGTTTGGTGATCTCAGATCGAGACTGACTCAGCGCCCAACGACGCCCGGTTTGCAACGAGACCTGTCGTTTCTACGTCAGCTCGAACTGGTCCAAACGCGGGGTCATGCACGTGGTGCCCGATGGCTCATCGCCAAGATCGCCCAGGAGCCGCGATCCTGATGCCGGTGACGAGATTTGATTGTCTAAACGCGCGCCCTGCGCGGCCATTGTTCCGGAAGTGCTTATATGACAATGACTTGACATTCGTCGACTTTAGGCTGCCAATTGCATTTTCAATCGGCAAAAGTCGTCGGAAGGGCAAGGTGGGGTCCCGACCCGTTCCGCCAGCCATCCTCGCGGCAAGCCCTGGCCTCCCACGCCGGTGAAACCAAAGTTCTCGGAGTCAACCGTCGAAGAAGCGGCGCTTTCGTGGCTTGAGAGCGCCGGCTGGGCCATCGCCTACGGCCCCGACATCGCCCCCGGCGAACTTGCCGCCGAACGCGACGATTTCGCCCAGGTCTTCCTTACCAGCCGCCTCCGCGATGCGCTCGCCCGCCTCAATCCTCAACTCCCGGCGGACTCACTCCACGACGCCCTTCGCAAACTTACCGACCCCAAGGGCGCCGACGCTGCCGCCCGCAACCGCAGCGTCCACCGCCTCCTCATAGACGGCGTCAACATCGACTACCGCGACGCCGACGGCGCCGTCCGCGGCACGCAGGCCGCCGTAATCGATTTCGACAACCCCGCCAACAACGACTGGCTCGCCGTCAACCAGTTCAGCGTCGTCGAGCACCGCCACTCGCGCCGCCCCGACGTCGTCCTCTTCGTCAACGGCCTGCCCCTCGCCGTCATCGAGCTCAAGAACGCTGCGGACGAGTCCGCTACCATATGGACGGCCTTCCACCAGCTCCAGACCTACAAGGCCGAGGTCCCGTCGCTCTTCGATGCCAACGCCGTGCTGGCTGTGTCCGACGGCATCGAAGCCCGCGTCGGCACCCTCACCGCCGGCCGAGAGTGGTTCAAGCCCTGGCGCACCATCGCCGGCGAGACCTTGGCAGACGCGCGCATGCCCGAGCTTCAGGTGCTCATCGAAGGACTCTTCGCGCCTCGGCGTTTCCTCAATCTTGTCCGCGACTTCATCGTCTTCGAGGACGACGGCGGCGGACGCATCGCCAAGAAGATGGCCGGCTACCACCAGTTCCACGCCGTGCAGGTGGCCGTCGGCGAAACCCTCCGCGCCGCCGAACTTCGCCGCCTCACCGCCGAGCCTCCCATCGCCGGCCGCTACGAAGCCGGTCGCAAGCCTGGCGGCGATCCCGGCGACCGCCGCATCGGCGTAGTCTGGCACACCCAGGGCTCCGGCAAGAGCCTCACCATGGCCTTTTACGCCGGCCGCGTCATCCGCGAGCCGGCCATGGAGAATCCCACGATCGTTGTTCTTACGGATCGCAACGATCTCGACGACCAGCTCTTCGGCACCTTCTCCCGCTGCCAAAGCCTCCTTCGCCAGCCGCCGGTGCAGGCACAGTCGCGCGCTAACCTGCGCGAACTGCTCAGCGTCGCCGCCGGCGGCGTCGTCTTCACCACCATCCAGAAGTTCTTCCCGGAAGAGAAGGGCGATCGCCACCCGGTCCTTTCCGACCGCCGCAACGTCGTGGTGATCGCGGACGAAGCCCACCGCAGCCAGTACGACTTCATCGACGGCTACGCCCGCCACATGCGCGACGCCTTGCCGCATGCGTCGTTCATCGGCTTCACCGGCACGCCCATCGAGCTCCAGGACGCCAACACCCGCGCCGTCTTCGGCGACTACATCAGCGTCTACGACATCCAGCGCGCCGTCCAGGACGCCGCCACGGTGTCCATCTACTACGAAAGCCGCCTCGCCAAGCTCGCGCTCTCGGACGCGGAGCGTCCCAGAATCGACCCCGACTTCGAAGAGGCCACCGAAGGCGAGGAGGTGGAGCGCAAGGAAAAGCTCAAGTCCCGCTGGGCCCAGCTCGAGGCCATCGTCGGCGCCGGCAAGCGCATCCAGCTCGTGGCCCGCGACATCGTGGACCATTTCGAGAAACGTCTCGACGCCATGGACGGCAAGGGCATGATCGTCTGCATGAGCCGCCGCATCTGCGTCGAACTGCACGACGAGATCAAACGCCTGCGCCCCGAGTGGGCCAACGAAAACGACGAGCTCGGCGCCATGAAGGTCATCATGACCGGCTCGGCGTCAGACCCGGTGGGCTGGCAACAGCACATCCGCAACAAGCCGCGCCGCGAGGCCCTCGCCAATCGCTTCCGCGACTCGCGCGACACGTTCCGCCTCGTGCTCGTGCGCGACATGTGGCTCACCGGCTTCGACGCGCCCAGCCTCCATACCATGTATGTGGACAAGCCCATGCGCGGCCACGGGCTCATGCAGGCCATCGCGCGCGTCAACCGCGTGTTCAAGGACAAGCCCGGCGGCCTCGTTGTCGACTATCTGGGGCTCGCGCATGAACTCAAAGCCGCGCTGGCGACGTACACCGAGAGCGGCGGCACCGGCACCACCGCGTTGGATCAGGCCGAGGCAGTGAAGCTCATGCGCGAGAA
>JBBTFS010000030.1:6095-11100 GCA_038060705.1 Gemmatimonadota bacterium | reverse complement strand
TGGGAAGAAGGATGGCCGAACGTCCCTGCGGTCGCCAGCACACTCTTGCGGGCTTTCTCATGGACATGTAGGCTGTCTGACTATCACGTGTAGACAGCCAACCCATGGGCCGATGACCGATGACGCGCGCAGTGACCTCATTCCCGGCACGCTGGACATGCTGGTGCTCAAGACGCTGAGCGTCGGCCCGCTGCATGGCTACGCGATTGCACAGCACATCGAGAAGTTGTCCGAAGAGGTGCTTCAGGTGGAGCAGGGCTCGCTGTACCCGGCACTGGAGCGGCTGCAGGGCACGGGCCTGATCGTCGGGAAATGGGGTGTGTCGCCCACGGGCCGGCGGGCGCGTTACTACACGATCACCGCGTCCGGTCGCCGGCGGCTCGGGCAGGAGATCTCGGACTTCGACAAGCTCTCGCTCGCGATCGCGAGGGTGTTGGGGAGGGCGTGATGTCGTGGATTGACGGAATGCGACACCGGTTGCGCACGCTGTTCAACCCAACGGCGTTCGATCGCGAGCTGGACGACGAGATCCGACATCACCTGGAGCTGGGCGCCCAAGGCGAGGGCAGTCCTGACGCCGCACGGCGGCACTTTGGGAATCGCACCTACCATAAGGAAGCGACGCGGGAGGCCACGTGGCTGGGTTGGCTGGATGTCCTGCATCAGGACGCGCGGTACGCCTGGCGGTCGCTGACGCGCACACCGTCGTTTACTGCCATGGTCGTAGTGACACTCGCGCTCGGCATCGGAGCCAACGGCGCACTGTTCAGCTTCCTGGACCGGCTCTTTGTCCGGATGCCGGCCGGAGTGGAGCGCCCGGGAGAACTGCGCCGCGTGTGGGCGGACGCGAGTGCCGGCTACGGCCGACGCCAGATGATTGCGATGATCGGCTACCCGACGCTCACCGCGTTGCGCGAGGCGGGCGGAGGCGAGGCGGACGTGGCGCTGTACGTTCCGGACAACCGCTACTATCTGGGCCGCGACCGCACGCCACCGGGCGTGCTCGTCGAGTACGCGACCGCCAACCTCTTTTCCGTGCTCGGCGTGCGCCCGGCCCTCGGCCGCTTCATCGGGACAGACGAGGACGTGATGGGCGCCGGGATCAACGTCGCGGTGCTGAGCCATGCGTACTGGCACCGGGTCTTCGAGGGAGACTCGGGCGTGATCGGCCGGACCATCAGCCTGGGCCTGCGCCCGTTCACTGTGATTGGCGTCGCTCCGCCCGCGTTCCGCGGCCTGGACACACAGGCGGCCGACGTGTGGATTCCGCTGGCGGCGCTTCAGGGGCGCAAGCAGGCCGGAAAGGACTGGTGGCTCACCCGCACCACGTACGGTGCGCGCGCCATCGTGCGGCTGTCACCCTCCCTCGACGCCGCCGCGTTCGTCGCGCGCGCCACCGTTGCGATGCGGCGCAATGAATTGGCGGGGGACCCCAAGCGCTTCAGCGACTCACTGTACTCCGCGAAACTGGGATCCATCATCGAGGCCCGCGGGCCCGGCAACCTGGAGCAGAACGTTGTGATGGCGACGCGGCTCGGCGGCGTCGCGGCCGTCGTGCTCCTGATCGCATTTGCGAATGTAGTGAGCCTGCTGCTGGCGCGCGCCATGGGCCGGCAACGCGAAATCGCGTTGCGACTGGCACTCGGCGTTTCGCGCGTGCGGCTGGCGCGAATGCTCACGACGGAGACGTTGCTCCTGTCTCTGACGGCCGGTGCCGCGGCGATACTGGTCTCGGCCTGGGGTGGGGGCGTCCTGCGCGCGATGCTGATGCCAGACGTGGTCTGGACCGATTCGCCGGCGGACGGCCGCGTGGTTGTGTTCACCGTGGCCGTTGCCGTGCTGGCCGGCCTGCTGGCAGGCATTGTCCCAGCGGTTCAGGCCACCGACGTGCAACTGGGAGCCTTGAGGGACGTGTCGGTGGGGCACGGGCGACGCCATGCGGCGATGCGGTCGTCATTCATCGTTGCGCAGGCGGCTTTTTCGGTGGTGTTGGTCGTGGCGGGAGTTCTCTTCGTGCGGAGTTTCCAGAACGTACTTGCCGTGCCGCTTGGCGTGGACTCCGATCGCCTTGTGTTCGCGACGGTCGGCTTCGAGTCCGGAGAAGCGCCTCCGGACACGTTGCGCGCGAGGGCGCTGCGCAGGGTTGCGCTGCGTCTCGAGGGCCGGCCCGGGGTCGAAGCCGTTGCGCGCTCATCCGTCACGCCGATGCGCGGGATGTCATATCAGGGCGCATATCCCGACGGCGATTCGACCATCAATTTCGGCAGCGAGGGCGCGTCGGCGATGCCGGTGTCCACCGGCTACTTTCGCACCGTGGGCTTGCGGCTCATGAGCGGCACGATCTTCCGCGGCGACGAAGACACCTCGGTGCCGCTGGAAGTCGTGGTGAACGCCAGGATGGCGCGCCTGTACTGGCCGGGCCGCGACGCAATCGGCCGGTGCCTGAATCTCGCGTCGCCGTCCGCGCCGTGTCACCGCGTGGTGGGCGTCGTGGATCAACAGCGACGCATGAACGTGATCGAGAACGAGGCGGCGCAGTACTACGTGCCACTTGGCCACGGAGCGTCGGACGGATTCTGGAGCGCGACGACGATCATCGTGCGCACTCGTCGCGACACGCGCCAGCGTGTTGTCGCCGACCTGCGGACACTGCTGAAAGAGGAGTTTCCACTGGGCTATCCGTCGGTGCGAATGATGTCCGAGAACCTGGCCGCGGAGTATCGACCATGGCGGGTGGGGGCGAGCCTGTTCGGCGCGTTTGCGGTGTTGGCGCTGTTGGTCGCGCTCGTCGGCATCTACAGCTCCGTGGCGTATGGCGTGAATCGTCGCACGCGGGAGTTCGGCGTGCGCATCGCGCTGGGCGCGCAGGCGCGTGACGTGGTCAACCTCGTGGTTGGCGAGGGCATTCGGACTGTGGCGATCGGCGTGGCGCTTGGTGTGATTCTGTCAATGGCGGCTGGAAGACTCCTCGCTTCCATGCTCTTTGGAGTCGAACCGACCGACGCGAGCGCGGTAATGCTGGCGTCGTGCACGATGCTGCTGGTCGCAGGTACCGCCGCGGTGGTTCCCGCTTGGCGGGCCGCACGTGTGGATCCCATGACGGCGCTGAGGACGGACTAAACGCACCAAGTAGTTTGAGGGTATGAGCCAGGCATTATCCCTCGCCTCCGGCGTTCGTCCCCCGGGCTACCGCCTGCCCGACGCGACGCATGTCGGGCGCGTGAGACTCCAGGTCTCAGACCTGTCCCGCTCGCTGGACTATTACCAGCGCGTGATCGGGCTGCACGCCAAGGACACGTCTGCCACGCACGCGATCCTCGGACCGCACGACGACGATCGCGTCCTCGTGGAGTTGCACGAAAAGAAGGGCGTGCGGACCGTGCCGCGCCACGGGCTGCTGGGCCTGTTCCACTTCGCGATTCTCCTGCCCGACCGGCCAGCGCTTGGACGATTCCTGCACCACTTGGGTGAGCTTGGCGAGCAGCCGGGCATGTCCGATCACCTGGTCAGCGAGGCCATCTACTTGCAGGACCCGGACAACCTCGGTATCGAGGTCTACCGCGACCGCCCGCGAGTCGAGTGGAGGCGCTCGGGCGACCAACTGGAGATGGCAACGAACCCGCTCGACGTGCGCCACCTGCTTGCCGCGGCGGAGGGCGCTCCATGGCAGGGCGCGCCCAAGGGAACGACGATGGGGCACGTCCACCTGCATGTCGGCGACATCGAGCGCGCGGGTTCGTTCTATCACGAAGCGCTGGGTCTCGACAAGGTGGTGTGGAACTACCCCGGTGCGCTCTTCATGTCGGCGGGCGGATATCACCACCACTTGGGCACCAACACGTGGGCGCGCAACGCAACGAGTGCGTCGAGCGAGGATGCCAAGCTGCTGGAATGGGAGCTGGTAGTCCCCTCCGCGGAGGACGTTGCGGCGGCGATCGAGGCTCTGGAACGCGCAAGGAATACAGTCGCGCGCGATGAGCAGGCCGCCGTTGTGGCCGATCCGTGGGGCACGCGACTCCGGGTGCGATCGGAGCGCCCATGAAATGCGAATTACAATCACGCGGATCACTTCAGGGAGAACCGGGCCAATGAGAACACTTGGAATCATCGTTAGCGTGGTGGTCTTCACCTTGATGGCAGGGGAGGCGCCAGCGCAGGCGACCCAGTACTCGCTGTGGGTCACGCTCGGCGACTCGGACCAACTGGTGGAGGTGGACGCCACCACGTTCGCGCCGATCCGCCGCATCAAAGTGGATCGCGGCGTGCACGGCCTGGCCCCGACTGCCGACGGGACGAAGATCTACATCGCCAGCGACAAGACCGGCATGTTCCAGATCGTGGATGCCCGGCGCGGCACGGTGGTGGGTCAGGTGCCGTTGGGCAGCGACCCGAACCAGATGACGCTGTCCAAGGACGAGAAGTTTGCGTACGTGCCGATGCGCGGTGAGTCGAAGGTTGCCGTGGTGCAGCTGAATCCGCTGCGCGTCATCAAGAAGCTCGACGTGCCCTTGGGGCCGCACGACGCCTACACGGCGGCGGACGGGCGCATCTATGTTGGCGCGCAATACGGGACCGGGATCGCCGTGATTGACCCGGCGACGCAGACCGTGTCGCACGTGATCCCCACCGAGGCGGGCGTCCGCCCGATCCGGCCGTCCGCTGACGGCAAGACGCTCTACGTGGCACTGTCCAATCTGCTGGGGTTCGTGGTCGTGGATGTCGAGGCGCGCAAGGTGATACGTCGCGTGGAACTGGGCACGCTGCCCGAGGGAATGCCGGTGCCGTACAAAGACACGTGGACGCACGACTTGCAGTTGTCGCCGGACGGCAAGGAGCTGTGGCTCTCGGACGACATCAATGACCTGCTGCGCGTGGTGCGCCTGTCGGACATGAAGGAAGTGGCGCAGGTCCGCACGGGCCACTTTCCGCACTGGTTTGCGACGCGGCCCGATGGGAAGATTCTGTTTGCGAGTCTGTGGTGGTCCGACGCGGTGGCCGTGGTGGA
>JBBTFS010000030.1:0-5995 GCA_038060705.1 Gemmatimonadota bacterium | reverse complement strand
TCCCAGCCCGCCCGATACTCTCTCGTCAACAATTTGTTTGCATCCGCCGCATTCGTGAACTCCATCTTCTCGGCGTCGTAGTACAGCTTGCGGCCGGCGCCGGCGCGCATCGCCGCCACGCCCAACACCATCGTCTCGTTGAGCTGCGCCGCGTACTCGAACGGCGAGCTGGCCTGCGTCTCGCCTTTGCACGCGCGCACCCAGTTCGTGGTGTGGCTGTCCGTGATGCGTTCGATGGTGCGCGGAACGGCGGCGGCTTCTTCCGCGACCGAGACCGGAAAGACACGCGGGTTGTCGCCGTACGTCTCGTGGATGATGACGCCCTTGCTGCCGACGAGAACGCCGCCGCCCTCCGACACGAACTGCACTTCGTCCGGCAGGTAGTCGGGGCGCGGGGGATACAGTCCGCCGTCGTACCAGCTGAGCTTCACCGGCCCGCGCTTGCCGTTGGACGGAAAGTTGTAGTGCACCGTGCTTGCCATCGGGAAGGAAGCGTGGCGCTGCGTGGGGCGAGCGTCGGCCGCTGAGCCCGGCGGAACTGGAATCGTCTCCATTCCCCACAGCGACGTCGTTGCCTCGATGCTGGTGGGCTGCGTGAGTTCCAGTGCCCAATACGACTGGTCGATCAAGTGCGCGCCCATGTCGCCCAGCGCGCCCGCGCCAAAGTCCACCCAACCGCGCCACGTGAATGGGTGGTACACGGGGTGATATGGAATATCCTCGGCGACGGGGCCGAGGTAGAGATCCCAGCGCAGGCCGGGCGGGGGCGTGACGTCTGCGTTGTGGAGCGCGGTGCGCAGCGCGCCCATCACGCTGCCCACGTTGCCGTTGCGCAGCACGGCGCCGGGTCCCAGGCCCTGCGGTGCATCGGCAGGCGGCGCGGCGGGGCGCGGCAGTCCTTGGGCCCAGTAGCGCGCCGGCCGGTCCGTGAAGATGTGCACTTCCTTGATGTCGCCGATGATGCCGGCGCGCACCCACTCAACCACGCGACGCGTGCCTTCACGTGAGTGGCCCTGGTTGCCCATCTGGGTGACGACTTTGTGCTCGCGCGCCAGGCGACGAAGCAGCCTGGATTCATGGACGGACCACGTCAGCGGCTTCTGGACGTAGACGTGCTTCCTGGCGCGCATGGCGGCGGCGGCGACGGCCGCGTGCGTGTGGTCTGGTGTGGCGATGATCACCGCGTCGAGGTCGCGTTGCTTGGCCAGCATTTCACGAAAGTCGACGTACTTGTTGGCCTTCTGGAATTTCGCGCGCAGCTGCGCGCGCTCGGGGCTGGGTTCGCGGTTTGTTGGGCGGCCGTCGCCCATGACGTTGCGCTCCATGAACTGCGGGTCCACGTCGCAAAACGCGACCAGATTCTCGGTGACCACCCCTTCGGCGTTGCCAGTGCCGTGGCCGCCGACGCCCACGACGGCGATGTTGAGCAGCGCACTCGGCGGCGTGTAGCCCGGTCCGCCGAGCACGTGTCGCGGGACGATCATGGGGAAGCCGGGCAGCCGGCTGGCGGCGATCGCGGCGACGGATGCCTTGGCGGCGTCATTCACGAATTGGCGGCGCGAGACTTTCTTCCTGGACACGTGGGGCTCCGTGGGAGTCGGTGGGTTGGGAGTCGCCTGACAGAGCTTACCGAACGCCGTGCGAGGCATCAACCAAGGCCTGGGCCATCGTGCGCTGGTGTGGCGGTGCGTGACGAGCGTCACGCGCTGGATGTGCGCTGTGCCGAGTGGTGTCAGGCGTTGTCCCACTGCCGTGCGATAGCTGGCGTTGCTTCATTACTGCATAAGCATGCGGTGAAGTCTCACTCGGTCGGAGGAAGTCATGCAGTCCAGGAATGTCGCGCGGGTCGGCGGGGTGTTGTTGCTGTTGGGTGTGGTGGCGTGTGATTCGACGAATACCGGCCGACAGGGCGTCGGCGTGTCGTTTTCCACCAAGGCGACCGGGGCGCTGCTGATGGCGGGACCGAACAGCGCGCGGGCGGCGATCACGGTGACGAACGGCGCCAATTCGCTCGTCATCACCAAGGCGCAGCTGGTGCTTCGTGAGATGGAGATGAAGTTGAGCAGCACGACGACGTGTGCCACGGGAACGGCGGCGGATTCCTGCGAGCGGGTGGTGTTGGGTCCCACCCTGATCGACCTGCCGGTGACGGACGTGGTGACGACCGCGTTGACCACCACCGTTCCGCTGGGAACGTATCGCGAGATTGAGTTCGACATCCGGCGTCCGGGCACAGACTCCGCCGATCTCGTTTTCGTGGCCGCGAATCCAAACTTCAACAACGTCAGCATTCGCGTCGAGGGCACGTACAACGGCACGGCGTTCGTATTCACGTCGGAGCTGGACCAGGAAGTGGAGATCGAGTTCAACCCGCCGCTGGTGGTCACCGACGGCGCGAACAACGCGACGATCAAGGTGGATCTCCGGGCGTGGTTCACGAACACGGACGGGACCCTGATCAGTCCGGCCACCGCAAACCCGGGTCAGCCGAATGCGTCGATTGTGGCCGAGAAGATCAAGATGTCGCTCAAGGCGTTCGAGGACGACGACAAGAGCGGTTCGTAGCCGGGGCCGCCCGTGGGGGCGGCTCTACTCGCCGGGAGAGCGCGGCGGTGGGTCGCCCAGGGCGCGAGCGAAGAGTGCGACCAGACCGATGACCAACGGTTCGGGCGCGCCACGCGGCCACCAAGTGAGACGGTCGGCCACTACTTCCGGTTCCGTGTCCTGTGGGCGCCAGCGCTCCACGACGCGCGCGTCCACGTCCACGACCCAGTATTCGGACACGTGCCGCTGGAACAATGCGCGCTTGGTGACGCGGTCCAGCTTCTTCGTGGAGGGCGACAGCACTTCGACGGCCAGCAGCAGTTGCCGCGCCGGGAAGCCTTCCCGCGCAATGCGCTTCCACTCGGCGATCGGTAGCACGAACACATCCGGCTGCCGCACGCTCTCCGCCTCGAGTTCAATGTCGGCAGGCGAAGGCATGGTCTGTCCCACGCCGTTCGCGTCGCAGTACAACTTGAGTGCAACGACGAGTTCCAGGACGGCTATCTGATGTGGCGGGGCGGGCGACGGCGTCACAAACAGCTCGCCGTCGATCAGCTCGTACCGCGGCGATGCGAGCGACTCAGCCGCAATGAGTGCGCGAACTTCAGCTGCCGTCCAGCGGCGGCGCACAACCTCAGCAGGCATGCCCATAATTTGCTCGGCTCGGCGTGAGAAATACAAGTGATCACGCGGCATTGTATCACCGGCCATGCGCGCGACCATCACCTTTTCCTTACGCCATGTGCCCTAACGTCGCGCTGCTTCGTCGATCACCGCATCCCACGCCGCGCGCTGTAACTGGGCGGCAACCGATGGCTCGAGTCCGGCCGTGTATGAATTGCCCACCGGGCTGCGCGCGAACATCGAGCCGTAGAAGGCGCACGCGATCAGGTACGCGCCGGCTTTGCTCGGGTGTACGTCGTCGCCGTACAGCTCAATCTCGGGGTTGGCTCGGCGCACCGCGCGCCATGCCTCGCCGGCCGGAACCGTCACGCCGCCGATCTCGCGCGCCAGACGCCGGTACGTGGCCGTGAGGCGGGTCTGCATCCCTTCATATGCACTGAGCTCGGGGATGCTGGCCGCGTTTCGAGGGTCGCCGTTCTTGTTGGCCGGCGTGCCGTAGAACAGGATCCTCACCCCGGGTGAGCTTGCACGGGCCCGTTGCGCCAACGCAGTTGCGGCGGGGTCCACGTCAGAACGAACCTGTTGCTCGCTGAAGGCCGGCCACTGGCTCTGTTCCTGGAGGACGACGGCCGTCCAGCCGCCGGCGTCAATGAGCGTGAGCGCCTCGGCCGCCGACGCATGTTGCACGAGTCGCCAGCCGCCCGGCGCGTGTTGTTCAGTCTTGAGGTTGATGCCGCCGGCGCGGGCAAGGCCCGTGAGCATCTGCGGCATGGCCCACGTGTAGGTGAGGCTGTTGCCGATGAAGAGCATTCGGATCTCGGCGCCTTCGGGAGCAGCCGGCATGCCATCGGCCGTGACTTGGGCGGCGGGGCCGAACTTCGACCCCATCGAGCCAGGCGACGCAGGGGCTTTGGCAGACTCGGGTAACCCTTCCTCGTTGGCTGTGCGGGCGCTGTCCTCGCGCTTGGTGCGGTATTCGCTGGCGCCCCACGCGCCGGCGCCGAGGATTGCGAGGTAGACGACAAGCTTTCGGAATGTCATTTGTCAGCCTGCGCGGGCGATGAGATACTGGTCAATGAGGCCGCCGGGCTGCGTAATGGTCGTGAGATCGAGCGTCAGATTGCCGGCGCGGATGCGGTAGGAGCGAATCGTCATGCCGCCCCGGAGCGATTCGCCACCAGCCGTGAACTCGGTTGGCGTCCCCAGCGGCCCGAGGCTGGCCGCGCAATCCGCGAGCACTTCGGCGTTGAAGTACGCGTTGCAGTCGGTGGTGAAGAGGGCGCGATCGAAGGTGCCCTTCGCCAGCGAGGCATATATGACCCGGGCTTGCTCGCGTGCTTTATCCGCGACTTCGCTCGTCTGCGAGAAGAGGACGCCGGCGATGCGTCCCGCGATCTGTCCTGGCGCGCCCGCGGCGCCGGGGTAGATGTTCGTGAACACGACGATGGCGACTTTCTCGTCGGGGTAGATCTCGTTGGTCGTCGTGTAGCCGGAGACCGCGCCGCCGTGCGAGACGCGTTTGCGGCCCGACGCGGTGCCGAGGGTGACGCCCAAACCGTAGCGCGTACCGAGTCCGTTTTCGAGGAGCATATCGGTCTGCTGCTGCTTGTACGATGCCGACTTGAGCAGCGTGCGATTCATGACGGAGATGTTCCAGAGCGCCAGGTCGTGCGGCGTCATGCCCAGTTCGCCGGCGGACATGAGCCAGCCCGCGGCTTCCTTGGGAGCGACGCGCAGGGGACCGACGGCGTTGCGCATCAGCGGTTCGGCGTCGTTGGCGCCGAGCGGACCGGCGTCCACGTCGGCGACGGACGTCATCTTGAGCGGCCGGAAGACGCGCTGGTTGAGGAACGTCATCAGTGGCATGCCTGCGACTTTCTCGATGATGGCGCCGGCGATCACGTAGTTCGTGTTGCTGTATTGCCACTTGGTGCCGGGATCGAAGTCGAGCGGCTTGCCGGCCCAGCGGCGCATGATGGCGTCGGCCGTCGTGGGCTTTTGCATGTCGGTGAAGACGTAGTCCTGCGGCCAGTAGTCCTGGTAGCCGGCGGTCATCGACAGCAACTGGCGGACGGTGACCTCGTTGGCGCGCGTCAGCTGTGGCAGCCATTTGGAGACGTAGTCATCGAGCGACAGCTTGCCGTCCTCGGCGAGGAGCAGCGTGGCCGTGGCCGTGAACTGCTTGGAGACGGAGCCGATGCTGTAGCGCATCGCCGTGGTGGCCGGCGTGGGCGGATTGATTCGGCCGTTGCCGTACGCGCGTTCGTAGACGATTTCGCCGCCGCGGACGATAGCGATGGCGGCGCTGGGTGCGCCGGTCGCGGTGAGGACCGCGTTCACGGCGCTATCAATACGGGCGCGCTCGATGGTGGAGATCTGTTGCGCCGCGCCTGGACTGAGCGGAGCGAACGTGAGTGGTGCTGCCAGGACGAGAACTGCGACGGCATCATGTGGGCGCATGCTCCGAAAGGTAGAAGCCGAGGGCCGCGAGCCGCGAGCCGAGCCCTTGACTCGGCATACCCGCCGAGGGTAGGCTCGGCGGTGGGCCTGCGTCGCAAGCGCGCGGCACGATGCGCGTTCGTTTGGTGACGCACTCCGGGCGCGCACTGGTATCCTCGGCCCGTGCGCATCAGGGACATCAAGCCGGGGAGGGCAGGGACATGGCCGTGTCAATCGCGACCAAGCAGTGGACGTTGGAGGACCTCGACAGCCTCCCGGACGACGGCAACACGTACGAGCTCGTACACGGCGAGCTGTTTGTGACGCCCGCGCCGACATTCGATCACGAAACGATTGGCGCACGCCTGACGCGGATCATCGATCCGTA
>JBBTFS010000029.1:4156-17685 GCA_038060705.1 Gemmatimonadota bacterium | reverse complement strand
GAAATCGCGAAGGCGGTCCTGGCGTCGGAGCCGGGAGCGGAAACCAAATAGAGACGTACATCCGGCTAGCATTAGCGAGCCGGCGGAGTACTAGGCTGGCTTTGCTTCTGCCTGTGCCGCGTACTCCCCCATGCCGCGGCCCAGGTAGATCGTAAGCGCCACAAGCACCGCGCCCAGCAGGAACGGCAGTTCGACGACGCGGTCGAACAGGAATCCGTAGACGATCGGGAAGACCACGCGCGATGCGCCCCCGAACGTCTGCTGCACGCCCATGTACAGACCGCGCTCCGCGCTTGGCACCACCCGCGACAGGAGCGCGGTCACGCATGGAAACGTGAACGCCGTGCCGAGCGGCAAGAGCGCCACGGCCAGTGCCAGCGGCACGTAGGTGAGCAGCGGATTCGCCGCCGGCCGCATGAACGGCAACACGGCGAGTCCCAGCGTCAGCAACGACAGTCCGATCCGCGACAGGCGCGCTTCACCAAAGTGGTCCACGGCCTTGCCGAGGATCAGCGCGCGCGACACGACGGACAGCACGCCGATGTAGGCGAAGAAATATCCAATGGTGTTCGCCGTGACGCCGAACCGAACCGCAAGAAAGAGCGCGAGGATCGAAATGATTCCCTGAAAAGCACCGATCGCGATCGCGTAGATCCAGATGAGCCGCGATGCTGGCTCAGCCGGATGCGACGCCACGCGCCACACGGCCTGCCGCGAGCGACCGGCCACCTTCGGCTTGCTCCGCACTTCAGCGGCTTCGACCATGTCGCGCGACTCTCTGAGGTAGCGCCAGGCGAACGCGATGTTCAACACGGTCAGTGCCGCGGCCATGAGGCCAGGACCGGATTTTCCCAGAAAAGTGAGTGCCAGTGCGCCGAGCACCGGGCCCAGTGCGACGCCCGCATTGGTGGCCGCTGAGAGCCAGCCGAGCGCCTTCGCGCGGTCCTTTGGCTCCACGGCGTCGGCCACGTATGCCTGAATCACGCTCACCGTGCCGCCTCCGGCTCCCTGCACCAGGCGCATCAAGAAGAGCAGCCACAGCGCATTGGCAAATGCAAAGATCACGAACGCGATCGCGGAGGCGGTGAGTCCGATGAGCAGCGCGGGCCGCCTGCCGTAGTGATCGGAGAGGCGCCCCCAGACCGGCGCCATGAGCAATTGCGCGACGGAGAACGACGAGACGAGCAGGCCCACCACGAGGCCACCGGCCCCCATGTCCTTCACGTAGAACGGCAACAACGGAACGACCATCAGGACGCCGACCATGTCCATGAAGGCCGTCACCATCAGGACGACGAGTTTCCCGGCCGACGATTTTGTCTCTACTGCGTCCATCTACACCTCGGACTTGCCGAGTGCGGCGGGCGGCACCGCGCGTCCTACGACGCCAGCGAGCGCCACGATCGTGAGGACGTAAGGTATCATCTCGACGAATTGCGACGGCACCAATTGCGCGCCTTGGAGCTGTATCTGCAGCGTCTCCGCGCCGGCGAACAGGACGCACGCAATGGCGACGAGGCGCGGATGCCAGCGTCCGAAGATCGTCGCGGCGATGGCGATGAACCCGCGGCCGGCCGTCATGCCGTCCGTGAACTGGTGCTGATCCAACGCGAGATACGCGCCACCCAGCCCGGCGAAGGCGCCCGAGATCGCCACCGCTATCCAGCGAACGCGTTGCACCGGGACGCCCACCGACAGCGCCGCGCCCGGATGTTCACCCACGGCGCGCAGTCGCAGGCCGAACGGAGTGCGGAACAGGATCCAACCGACGGCCGGCAACGAGAGCAGGCCGAGCCACACCAGTGGATTGAGTGCCAGCGCCGCGAAGCCCGTGCCGGTTTCGGTGAACCCGGCGATACGCGGCGAGTTGGATGAACTGTCGAAGATGAGCCGCAAAAAGAAGCGCGTGATGCCGATGGCAAAGAGGTTGATCGCGATGCCTACGACGACCTGATTCGCGCGGTAGCGGATGCAACAGACGCCATAGAGCAACGCAGCCGCCACGCCCCCGGCGACGCCGGTCAACAGGCCCACCCACGGTCCGGCGTAGTGGCTGCCGAGTGCCGCGGTGAACGCCGCGATCAACATGTAGCCCTCGAGCGTCAGTGCGATCATGCCGGCGCGCTCGGATATCACTCCTCCAGACGACGCGAAGAGATACGGCATCGCGATGCGGAGCGTCTGCGCCAGAAATCCAAAGATCATCATGCGGTGGCCTTGGCCGACGCTGCCGGTCGAATGGCCAGCAACGCCCGGCGCACTTCCGGCACCGCCGTTGCCATCGAGATGATCACGACGGCCTGGAGCACGTCCACCATCTGCTTTGGTACGAGCGCGTTGACGGCCAGCCCGCCCTGCGACAGCGTCGCGAACAGGACGGCCGCGATCACGATGCCCACGGGGTGGTTGCGGCCGACCAGCGCGACCGCGATGCCGAGGAATCCGGCGCCGGCGCCGAAGCCTTCTTCGTAGTAGCGCTTGTAGCCCAGTACGTAGTTGAGTCCACCGATGCCGGCCACTGCGCCCGCCAGCGCCATCGACGTCCACCAGACGCGGCCAACGCGAACGCCGCCATATTCGGCCGCGCGCGGCTGCAGGCCCACCGCGCGCAGCTCGAAACCGGCGCGCGTGCGGAACAGAAACCACCACAGCGCGGCCACAACAAGTACACCCAAAAACAGAACCGTATTTGCGGCGGATCCATGGAATGCCGGGAACACATCCGCCAGGCGGGGCAGTGCGCCGCTCTTGATCTCCGCCGTGTGCAGCGTGTCGTGGACGCTGAAGCGTTCCGCAATCAGGTAGTTGAGCAGCGCGAGCACGATGAAGTTGAGCATGATCGTCGTGATCACCTCGTGCGCGCCAAACCTGGCCTTGAGGACGCCGGGCACGATGCCCACCGCACCACCGCCAACGGCAGCCGCCAGCACATAGGCGGGCAACACCAGCAGGGCCGGGAGGCCGGCGGGCAGGACCAGTCCCACGAGCGCCGCGGCGAATCCGCCGGCCGCGAGCTGACTCTCCGCGCCGATGTTGAACAGGCCCGCCCGCAGGGCGAGTCCCACGGCAAGTCCGGTGAACGTGAGCATGGTCGCCTTGTACAGCACCTGCCCAAAGCCGTACGCGTTGCCCCACGTGCCTTCCAGCAGCAAACGGAAGACCGCCGCCGGCGACTGGCCAAAACTCAGGATCAGCACGTCGCCCACGATCAGCGCGATCAGTAGCGCGACAATCGGCGGCAGCAGCGCTTCCTCGAGCTTCGCGCGCATCAGGCAGCGGCCCCCGTCATGAACGAACCGAGTGCCTCGGCCGTGGCCGAAGCGCCCGGCACGATGGCGACCACGCGCCCGCCGTACATCACCGCGATACGGTCGGAGAGCGCCAACACCTCGTTGAGGTCCGCCGAAACGAGCAGCACGCCCTTGCCGGCGTCGCGCGCGGCACGCAATTGCGCGTGGATGAACTCGATGGCGCCGACGTCCACGCCGCGCGTGGGTTGCGACGCGAGCAGGATCTTGAAATCGCGCGCACCTCCCATTTCACGGGCAATCACAATCTTCTGCTGGTTGCCGCCGGACAACGCGCGCGCAGGGAGCGACGCGTCGGCCGGCCGGATGTCGAACGCCGCAATCAGGCGGCGGGCATGTTCGGCGATGCGGGTGACGTCCAGGGCACCGCGCTTGGTGAAGCGATGCTGCTGGCCGAGAATGAGGTTCGCCGCGACCGAGTACTCGAGAATCAGTCCGCGTTCGTGCCGGTCTTCGGGGATGTGCGAGAGGCCGAGGTCGCCGCGTTTGCGCACCGACAATCGCGAGATGTCCGTGTCCGCCATCGTGATACTGCCGCTGGCGACGTCGCGCAGTCCGGCGATGGCTTCGATGAGTTCGGTCTGTCCGTTGCCTTCGACGCCGGCAATGCCGAGGATCTCGCCTGGCGCGACGGAGAATGAAATGCCGTCCACCGCGTTCTTTTTTCGCGCGCTTGGTACCGTGAGGTCCTTCACCTCAAGCGCAGCGACCGCCTGAGGTCTTGGGTCTTGGGCCTTGGGTCTTGTGTCCGCCGTTCGCTGCGCCAAAACAACCTCGCGGCCTACCATCATTTTCGCGATCTCCGCGGGCGATGTGGAAGCAGTCTTCAGTCGGCCGACTGTCTCTCCTTGCCGCATCACCGTGATGGTCTCGCTGATCGCCATCACTTCGTCGAGCTTGTGCGTGATGAGCACGATCGTGCCACCTTCATCGCGCAGCTTGCGGAGCACGCGCCACAGTTCGTTCACCTCCGCCGGCGACAGCACGGCCGTCGGCTCATCCAGGATGAGCACCTTGGCGCCGCGGTAGAGCGTCTTGAGAATCTCCACGCGCTGCGCCTCGCCCACGGTGAGGTCCGCGACGCGATGCTCTGGCGGCACGTGCAGTCCCGTGCGCTCGATGAGCGCTTGCATCTCGGCGCGCCCGCGCGCCCGGTCCAGGCGCCCGCCGCCCTTGGTGAGTTCGGCGCCGAGCGTGATGTTCTCGGTAACGGTGAGCGTTGGCACGAGCATGAAGTGCTGGTGCACCATCCCGACGCCGGCCTTGATCGCCTCCGCCGTGCTCCACCCAGTGACGTCTTTGCCGGCGACTTCCATGCGGCCGGCATTCGGTTGGAACATGCCGCTCAGAATACGCATCAGCGTGGACTTGCCGGCGCCGTTCTCACCAACAAGCGCATGGATTTCGCCGGCAGAAACCTCCAGCGTAGCGCCGCGATTCGCGAGTACGGGGCCGAAACGCTTCTCGATTCCGGCAAGTCGAATCATCAGCACGAGAATCCGGGGCACAGTCGCGGCCGAGGACCGTTACTCATTGCAGGGTGCTGAGTACGCGGATGCGACCGGCAATGATCTCCTGCCTCAGGGCTTCCACGCGGGCGCGAACCGCGTCCGGGATCAGCGCCCTGTTGTTGTCGTCGTACACGTAGCCGACGCCCTGTTCCTTCAATCCAAGCTCGTAGATCCCGCCCTTGAACGTGCCTTCCTTTGCCCAGCGTATCGCTTCATGGACGGCGACGTCCACGCCCTTCACCATGGATGTGAGGATGAACCCGGGCGCCTCCGCGAACTGATCCGCGTCCACGCCGATCGCGAGCCTGTTGGATTGGCGCGCCGCTTCGAAGACGCCGAGTCCCGTGGAACCGGCGGCGTGATAGATGACGTCCACCCCTTGCTGGTACTGGCTGAGCGCGAGCTCCTTGCCGCGTCCCGGATTCCGGAACGCTTCCGGCGTGACGCCAGCGTACTGCGAGACGATCGTGCACTTGGCGCAGACGGAGCGCACGCCGGCGCGAAAGCCAGCTTCGAACTTGTGGATGAGTGGGAAGTTCATCCCGCCCACGAAGCCGACTTTCTGGGTCTTGCTGACGAGTGCCGCCAGGGCGCCCACGAGGAACGAGCCCTCTTCTTCGCGGAACTTGAGCGCGGCCAGGTTCGGCGGCGGCTCGATGGGCTTGCCGGCTGCGTCGACGCCGACGGAATAGTCGATGCCCGCGAACCTGGTGTTGGGGTACTCCTTTGCCAGCTGGGTCAGGTCGTCGGAGAAGATGAACCCGATACCGAAAACCAGGTCCATGCCTTCGGCCGCCAGGAGGCGCAGGCCTGCTTCGCGATCGGAACCGTCGCCGGGCTCGATGAAGCGCACGTGAGCCCCAAGATCGCGGGCGGCCAATTCGCCGCCGATGTATGCGCCGTCATTGAACGACTTGTCTCCGCGGCCACCCATGTCGAATACGACGCCGACCTTCACGGCGCCGTCGGCCGGCGTGGGCTCCGCGCCCGTGGGCGTCACGAACAGGAATGCGACGTGCGCCACAAGGAGCACGGACAGCACGGTCCACAACTTTCGCATGGGGCAGGAAGATGTGGCTCCGGGACCCCATATTCCAGCGATGCCGGTGCAACGCATTCGCACGCGATTTCTGGTGGTCGGGTCCGGCGTTGCGGGCCTGCACACGGCCTGGCGCGCGTCCGAATTCGGCGATGTGCTGCTGCTGACCAAGCGCTCGCTGTTCGACAGCGCCACGTCGTATGCCCAGGGCGGCATCGCCGCCGCACTCGGCGCCGGCGACTCGCCGGAGCTGCATCGCCGCGACACCCTGGCCGCGGGCGCCGCCCTCTGCGACGCGGCCGCGGTCGAGGTCCTGGTGGAGGAGGGACCGGACCGCGTGCGCGAACTTCAGGCCGCCGGCGCGGAGTTTGACCTCGACGCCGAAACCGGTGGCTTCCGGCTGGGTCGCGAAGCCGCGCATTCCCGAAAGCGGATTGTGCACGCGCATGGCGACCAGACCGGCGCGGAGGTGGCGCGAACGCTGGTGTCACGCGTGCGCCGCAGCCCGCGCATTCGCGTGATCGAGAAGGCGCGCGTGCTGGACCTGATCGTGCACCGCGGCGCGTGCGCGGGAGTGACGGCCAGTGTGCGCGGTGTGGCTACCGAGATCATCGCCGACGCGACCGTGCTTGCCGCCGGCGGCTGCGGCCAGGTCTACCGCTACACGACCAATCCGGTGGTGGCCACGGGTGACGGCTACGCCATCGCGCACCGCGCGGGTGTGACGCTCGCCGACATGGAGTTCGTGCAGTTCCATCCGACGGCGTTGGACACCCCCGAGAACCCGTTGGCGCTCATCTCAGAGGCGGTGCGCGGTGAAGGCGCCACGCTCGTGAACAACGACGGTGTTCGATTCATGCGCAAACTGCATCGAATGGCAGAGCTGGCGCCGCGCGACGTCGTGTCGCGTGCCATCGCGCGCCAGCAGCGTTCGGGGCATAGCGTGTTTCTCGACGCGCGCCGGCAGTCACGCACGTTCTCGCGTCGCTTTCCCGGCATCCTGGCGCTGTGTCTGGCGCGCGGCATCGATCCGCGTCGCGACCTCATCCCGGTCACGCCGGCCGCCCACTACATGATGGGCGGCATCGTGACGGACCTTCGCGGCCGTTCGAGCATGCATCGCCTCCATGCGGTTGGCGAGGTGTCGCGCACCGGGGTGCATGGGGCAAACAGACTGGCCTCGAACTCATTGCTGGAAGGGCTGGTGTTCGCCGAACGCGCGGCGCGGGACATTGCGGACGTGGACGCACTCGCGTCGCTGCCCAGGAAACAACGCTGGCGCGTGCCAATGCTCGCGGACCGCGGCGCGGCGCAGGTGGCGGCCGACCTCGTTCGCGAGATCATGTGGCACGGAGCCGGCGTCATTCGCTCGGCGGCTGGGCTGCGCAACGCGCGCGATCGCCTGCGGCACATCGAGGAGCGCCTGCCCGTGGGTGCGACCGAGGAAGAGAACCTCGTCCAGACGGCGCGACTGATTGTTGAGGGCGCCTTGCGCCGGCGTGAGTCTCGCGGTGGTCACTACAGGTCGGATTATCCGCGCCCGAAGGGTTCTTGGCGTGGACGACACGTTGAACTGTGATCCGGAACTGCGCTTCTCCGTGGCCCTGGCGGTGAAGCTAAATTCAGCCTATGGCGTCAGTAGCAGACCTGCCCGGTCAGGCGGAGTTCGGCGACCTTCAAGCTGAGATCCGCGAACTGGCGAAGACGAAGAATGCGGTCATCCTCGCGCATAACTACGAGCGCGCCGAGGTTCAGGATGTTGCGGACTTCGTGGGTGACTCGCTGGGCCTCTCACGCGAAGCGGCCAAGACGGATGCGGATACCATTGTGTTCTGCGGCGTCCACTTCATGGCAGAGACCGCGGCGATCCTCTCGCCGAAGAAGACGGTGCTGCTGCCGGACATGGCCGCTGGTTGCTCGTTGGCCGCGACCATCGATGCCGACCAACTGCGCGCGTGGAAGGCAGAACATCCCAAGGCCGTGGTCGTGTCCTACGTCAACACGACCGCTGAGGTAAAGGCCGAGAGCGACTACTGCTGCACGTCGGGCAACGCGGTCGAAATCGTGAACGCGATCCCGCGCAACAAGGAGATTCTTTTCCTGCCGGATATGTTCCTGGGTGCGCACGTGCGGCGCGTGACCGGGCGCGACAACATCCACGTCTGGATGGGTGAGTGTCACGTGCACGCCGGCATCGATCCCGAGAACATCCGGCTGCAGCGGAGCCTGCATCCCCACGCCGAGTTCCTGATCCACCCGGAATGCGGCTGCTCCACCAGCGTTATCGAGGCGATATCCGCCGGCGACATCGACAAATCGGGTGTCCAGATCCTCTCGACCGAAGGGATGATCAATCGGCCGCGTGAGTCCGAGGCGGACGAGTTCATCGTCGCCACCGAAGTCGGCATCCTGTACCGGTTGCGCCGCGAGAATCCGCGCAAGAAGTTCTTTGCCGCCAACGACCGGGCGACGTGCGCGTACATGAAGGTCACCACGCTGCCGAAAATCCTGCGGTCCATCGAGCTCAACCAATATCCAATCACCGTTGACGCCAGCATCGCGGCGCGGGCCCGAAAGGCCATCGAACGGATGATCGCCGTCGGCGGTGCGTACAAAGGTCCGGCACTTTCGCCGGCGGCGACGTTCGACCCGGGCGAGTGAGTCCGCGCGGCAAGGAGGGCTGGAAATGAAGGCGCCCGACAAAAAGCGGCCGGAGGAGCGCAGTCTTCCGAGAGCGATCACGCCGATGTCCATGCCGATCTATGCCCGCGACTCGGCGCTCAGGTTCCCGCTCGCCCAACCGGAACTGCTGCGGCTGGTGCGCGATGCGCTCGATGAGGATCGCGCATTCAACGACATCACCACGATCGCCACCGTTGTCTCCGACCGTCGCGCGCGCGCCTCATTCGTGGCGCGCGACTCGGGCACGGTCGCCGGCATGGTGCTGTCGATCGAGGCGTTCCGGCTCCTGGATCCCAAGGTCGCGATCCGCGTCGATCGCGAAGACGGGTGGCGCGTGGCAGGCGGTGAGTCGCTCTTCCACGTCACGGGGCACGCCCGTGCTCTGTTGGGCGCCGAACGCGTGGCGCTGAACTTCGCGCAGCACCTGTCCGGAATCGCTACGCTCACGGCGCGATTCGTGGATCTCGTGGAGGGCACGGGCGCCCGCATCATGGACACCCGCAAGACAACGCCCGGTTGGCGGTCGTTGGAGAAGTACGCGGTGCGCGCCGGAGGTGGGTTCAATCACCGCATGGACCTGGCCGACGGCGTGCTGATCAAGGACAACCACCTGGCCGCCTGCGACGGTGATGTGGCCATCGCCGTCAAACGCGCGCGGGAGATGGCCCCGGCTGGCTCGGAAATCGAGGTTGAGTGCGAGGCGCCCGCGCAGGTGAAAGCGGCCGTGGACGCCGGTGCGCACATCGTGCTGCTCGACAACATGCCGGTCGACGCGATGCGCGAGTCGGTGGCCATCGCGAAGGGGCGTGCCATGACCGAAGCGTCCGGCGGCATCACCATCCACACGGTCCGCGCGATCGCCGAGACCGGCGTGGACCGCATCTCCATCGGAGCACTGACGCACTCAGCGCCCGCTCTCAACCTCGCGCTGGATTTCGACTGATGCCGACAGCCGGGAGCGGGCGGGCATAAGGAGGCGTGCGGCGCCGGGCCGCACCGTGATGTCGAGCGGCGTTTCGCCCAGCATCTCACCATCCGCCTGTGCGCGGCGCGGCGGAACCGTTTCGATCCGAATGCTGCGCCCCGCGATGTAGGTCACGCTCGGATCGATGCTCAAGTCGCCCGCCAGCATTCGGCCAAACGCCCGCGTGGCGGCGAACACACTTCGCGGCGCGAAGACGCCGACGTGCAACACGCCGTCGTCTTCGCGAATCTGTTTGCCCAGCTTGATGAGGCCGCCGAGGACCTCGCCAAGGTTGGCCACCAATACGGACGTGGCCTCGCCTTCGTGCGCGACGCCGTCCACAATGACGCGATAACGAAAGCGCTCCAGTCGCAGGCCGGCTGTGATGCCGGAAACGAAATACGCCAGGAACCCGAGATTCCGCTTCATCGTCGCCGATGCGCCGGAGATCATCTCGGCGTCCACGCCCACGCCGACGCCGATGACGAAGTGCCGGCCGTCGCTGAGCTGGCCGAGGTCGATGCGCGTCTCAGTACCGTTGAGGAGTGCGGGCACCGCGCGACGGATGCTGAGCGGGATCCGCAGCGACCGTGCCAATACGTTGCCAGTGCCGCCCGCCAACACGCCGACGGGCGGCCCGCTGTCGGCCAACTCGCCGATGACCTCGACTGCAGTGCCGTCACCGCCAAGCGTGAAGACCGCGTCGTATCGGGCTGCGTTGGCGCGAGCGAACTCGCCACCGTGGCCGGGCCGCTCGGTCACCATTACGTCGCACAGGACGCCGGCCGCCGCGAACGCCCGCACAGCCTCATCGCGAGCCGCCGCCGCGCTCCGTGCGGCGGGGTTCACGATCATCAACGCGCGCTGAATGGCTCTACTCGGGCTCACGCCACACGGCGCCGTGCTGCTGGATCAACCGGTCCGCCTCCACTGGCCCCCACGAGCCGGCGGGATACGACGGCATCCGCGCGGGCCGGTGCTTTTCCCAGTACTCGATGAGCGGGTCGACCGCGCACCAGGCGACGTCGACCTCGTCACTCCGCGTGAACAGCGTGGCGTCCCCAAGCATCACGTCCAGCAGGAGCGTCTCGTATGCCGGCGGGTTGGCGTCGCCGAACGCCTGCTTGTAGCTGAAATCCATCGCCACAGGCGCAACCTCAACGCCGTGCGACAATTGATACGCCGCACCGGGTGCTTTCACCTGGAACGAGAGGGACACGCCTTCGTCCGGCTGAATGCGGAGCGTCAAGAGATTGGGCGCGATCTGCTCCCGGGCCGACTGCTTGAACATCAACACCGGTGGTTCGCGGAAGTGCACCGAGATCTCCGAAACGCGACGCGCCATGCGCTTGCCGCTGCGCAGAAGGAACGGCACGCCCTGCCAGCGCCAGTTGTCGACGTAGAACCGAACGGCGGAGAACGTCGGTGTCACCGAATCCTTCGCCACGTCCGGCTCCTCGCGATAGCCAGGCACTGGCGCGCCGCTCATGAGTCCGGCTGAGTATTGCGCCCGCACGGCGGCGGCCTCCAA
Source organism: Gemmatimonadota bacterium (assembly GCA_038060705.1). Lineage (GTDB taxonomy): Bacteria > Gemmatimonadota > Gemmatimonadetes > Gemmatimonadales > Gemmatimonadaceae > DASPMP01. Next base: position 6,650 of record JBBTFS010000029.1, on the reverse strand, counting down.
GTCCCCGTCGCGCCAGGCGCGCAGCGACCGCAGCACCTTCACCTTTTCGTCGCGCACCGCGTCAGCCGACATGGTGACCGGCGGCTCCATCGCCGTGAGGGTGAGCAACTGGAGCAAGTGGTTCTGGAACATGTCCCGGACCACTCCGGCCTCCTCGTAGTACCGGCCCCGCTTCTCCACGCCAACCGTCTCTGCCGCCGTGATCTGCACGTGTTGTATGGACTGCCGATTCCAGATCGGCTCGAAGATCGCATTAGCGAATCTGAAGACGAGAATGCTCTGAACCGTTTCCTTGCCAAGGTAGTGGTCGATGCGGTAGATCTGGCGTTCGGCAAAGAGGTCGAGGGCCAGTCGGTTGAGGGCGCGCGCGGTCTCCAGGCTGCGGCCAAAGGGCTTTTCAATCACCACGCGATGCCACGGTCGCTGGTTGGCGTCCCAGACGCGCGGCGCCAACCCGCTTCCCGACAGGGCGCGCGCGATCGGCTCGAACACGCTCGGAGGCACGGCCAGGTAGAACATGCGATTCTTCCGCTCGGGCGGACGGTGCGTCTCCACGCCCTCCAATCGCTTGGCGAACTCGACGTAGGCGGCGGGGTCGCTGAGGTTGCCGGAGACATAGAACATGCGCGCGGCCATGCGAGACCAGACCGTCTCATCGAATTCGGTGATCTCGTGACTGGCTTTCACCTCGTCGCGCATCAATGCGCGATAGGATTCGTCCGTGAAGTCCTCGCGCGAAATGCCGAGGATGTCACAGCCGTCCGGCATCAAACCATCCTTCGCCAGTTGATACAGCGCGGGCAGAAGCTTGCGTTTGGCGAGGTCGCCGGCGCCGCCGAGGATCACGACGGTGCAAGGATCCGCTTCGCGTCGCTGGTCGCCGAGCGCCCGGAGAATCTGGCTGGGCCGCGCCGACACCCGTCGCGGCGCGTCGCTCACGATTTGTGCACCGCGTGGCCGCCAAACTCGTTACGCAGCGCAGCGAGCACCTTGGCGGAGAAGGACTGGTCTTGCCGCGATCGGAAGCGGGTCAGCAGGGAGAGCGTGATCAGCGGCGCGGGAACGTCGAGGTCGATCGCTTCCTGCACGGTCCAGCGTCCCTCGCCCGAGTCGGCGACCCAGCCCTTGATCTTGTCGAGATCGCCGTCCTTCTGAAACGCACTCACGGCGAGCTCATTCAGCCACGAACGCACGACGCTGCCGTGTTGCCACAGATCTCCGATCGCGGCCAGGTCCAGGCCTGGAAACGTCTTTGACGCGTGGAGGATCTCGTAGCCCTCGGCGTAGGCCTGCATCATCCCGTACTCGATTCCGTTGTGGATCATCTTCACGTAGTGGCCCGCGCCGGACGGACCCACGTGCGAGTAGCCGTTCGGCGGCGCCAAGGTCTTGAAGATCGGCTCGCAGCGCATCACTGCGCGCTTCTCGCCACCCACCATCAGGCAGTAACCGTTCTCCAGTCCCCAGATGCCGCCGCTGGTGCCGCTATCAATGAGGGCGATGCCATTCGTGGCGAGCGCCGTGGAGCGCCGAATCGTGTCGTGGAAGTTCGAGTTTCCACCGTCGATGATCACATCCCCCTCCGTCAGCAGGGGGAGCAATTCATGAATGGTGTCGTCCACCGGCTGGCCGGCCGGCACCATGATCCACACGATACGCGGCGCGGCCAGCTTCTTCACCGCGTCCGCCAGCGACGTCGCGGCGGTGGCGCCGAGCTTGGCGTACTTTTGCACCGTCGCTGCGTCGCGGTCGAACGCCACGACACTGTGGCTGCCCCGTAGCAGTCGCTCGGTCATGTTGCCGCCCATCTTGCCCAAGCCGATCATCGCGAGTTGCATGGCTGTTCAGTGTTGGATGAGGATGGCTCGCGCCGGAGCGCCGTCCAGCCCGGCCAGGCGCAACGGCAAACAGTAGAGGTCGTATTGGCCCGGAGCGACCGCCGAGAGGTCCAGTCCTTCGACGATTACCACGTTCTTGCCCAGCAACGTGCGGTGGGTCTTGTGGTGCCCGGAATGGAATTGCTCCACCGACAGGTAGTCCACGCCAACCAGCTTCACGCCCAGCGACACGAGATACTCGGCGCCGTCCGGCGCGACGTATGTGTAGTCCTTGTGGAACGTCCCGTCCTTGATGAAGCCGGAATTCCGCGTCCGGATCAGCAGGCGAGACACCCCGTCCAGGCGGTGCTGCTTGAAGTGCGCTGCGGTCACGCTCATTACGTCGTCCGGGAACGCAATCACGGTCGCGGGTCCGACGAGCGAATCCAGCGGCAGGGCGTCCACGGCGCTGCCATCGTCGAAGAAGTGCTTCATCGCATCCACGTGCGTCCCCGTATGCGAGCCGAAGGACAGGCGTGACACGTTGGAACTGGCGCCTTTGCTGAGCTCGGATGCCGGGTCGATACGGATTTCCGGATTGCCCGGGTACACTGTTCCGCCGGTCGTCAGCGGAACCGAGATGTCGAAGATTTTCGGCACGAGGGATTGTGGGCGAT
>JBBTFS010000029.1:0-4056 GCA_038060705.1 Gemmatimonadota bacterium | reverse complement strand
GTCGTCAGCGGAACCGAGATGTCGAAGATTTTCGGCACGAGGGATTGTGGGCGATTCGGACATTCTTGTCCATCTCGGCCGGCGAGCGCTGAGGCAGTTGTTCCGCGATAACAGTTGTAGGTCCCTCGCAACCGAGTTTCCTTAAGAGATGCGCCAAACTCTCATGCGCGTCGGCCTGCTGGCTGTGGTTGCTGGCTGCGGTCCCATGGTCTACACCGGCGGTTCCAGCCCTTCGGCGCCAGCCATCAACACCGGCGACCAGCTCGTGAATGCGATGCGCAACCGCTATAGCGGGCGCTGGTACAACACGATCACGTTCATTCAGAAGAGCACGTACTACCGCGCCGACGGCTCGATCCTGCGCACCGAAACCTGGTACGAAGCGGGGCACCTCCCGGGTCGCCTGCGCATTGACATGGGCGACCCTTCTCGCGGCGACGGCGTGCTGTATCGCGCGGACTCCACCTATCAGCTTCAGGGCCGCCGCGTCACCGACCATCGCGTCGGCGGCAACCCGCTCCTCGTGCTCGGCTTCGACGTCTATGCACAACCGGCGAGCCGCACCAACGATCAGCTTCGGCGGGAAGGGATCAACCTCTCGGTGATTCGCGCTGACTCGCTCGACGGTCGGCGCGTGTGGGTTGTGGGAGCCGCAAAGGGCGACAGCAGCACCAACCAGTTCTGGGTGGACGCCGAGCGCCTGCTGTTTGTTCGGCTGATCCAGACGCAGCAAGGCCGCACGCGCGACATCCGCTTCGAGCGCTACATCCAGTACGGGGGCGGCTGGGTGGCCGAAGTCGTGCGCTTCTATGCGGGTGGGCGACTGACGTTCATGGAGGAGTATTCGCAGGTACGAGTCAACGAGACGCTGGACGAGAACCTCTTCGTGCCTGAACGCTGGAGCTCGGCGACGCACTGGTACCGCCAATGACCGTCGATCGCCGCGGATTCATCCTGACCGGCGCCACCATCGCGGCCGGCGTCGCCGCGGCGCCACTGCTCGGCGCGTGCCGGCTCGAGTCGCGTCAGGCGCTGGCCGACAACGCGTTCAGCGCGCGGCGCGACGAGTACTTCCGCGGGCAGCTCTCGATGAACCCCGTCACGTGCACGTACCTGGGCGGCGAGGGTTGGGATCCAGCGCTGACGGGAATGGCTGGCCGCTACCGCGACTACTCGCCGGGCGCACTGGGCGCCGAGTCGCAGGAGACGCGCCGTTTGGAACGCGCGCACGCCGCACTGGATTCCGCGCTGTTGTCGTCCGCACGTCGCATCGACCACGCGGTCATGGGTGCGCAGCTCGCATTCCTGCGATATCAGATGGATCGCCGCTATCACGAACGCGCCGTGGACACCTACGTCACCGAACCGTTCCGCGGCATCGACTGGTCGATGCAGCAAATGCGCGCGTTGCCCGACGGCCTGCTGGGTGACGCGCCAGAGTGGGCGATGCTGGTCAAGCGGCTCGGCGCCATTCCGGAATTCCTCGAAGTCGCCAAGGCCAACCTCGATGCCGGCCGCAAGTCCGGCAACGTGCCGGATCGTCGCATGGTGCTGCGCGACGGCGTCAACGGCAGCCGCGCGAATGCCGCGTTCCTGCGCGGCAGCTTTCCCGAGCAAGCCAAGGCGTTCCTGGGCGGACAACGGTTCGCCGGTGCAACGCTGACCGAAGTCGCATCCGCGGGCGAGACTGCTGCCAGGGCGTTCGAGCAGTTCGCGGCGTGGTTGGAGAAAACCTATACGACAAACGAGACCGTCGATCGCTTTGCCCTTGGCGAGCCGGCATATGAGTGGCGCGTGCGCACCGTGCTGCGGGACGAGCGGTCCGCCTCCGACCTCTACTCGTACGGCGAGGAACAGGTCGAGCACTACACGCGCCGCATCGCCGAGGTGGCGGAGCGCATCGCGTCCGAGCGCGGGGTCAAGCTGCCGTTTGACACGGATCAGGATCGTGCCTGGAGCATCCGGCGCGTGCTGGAGGATTTGTCGGCAGAATCACCGGCCAATGACGACGAGTTGATGCGCTGGTACCGCGAGACCGCCGTGCGCGCCGTGGCGTACGGGCGCGAGCGCAACATGTTCGACATTCCCGCCGACTATCAGCTGGATATTGTGCCAACGCCGCCAGTGCTGCGTAGCACAGTGGACGCGACGTATTTCCCGGCGCCGCCGTTCAAGAAATCTGGCGTGGGACGTTTCTACCTGACGCCAACGGGGAATGACGCCGCGGCGCTGCGCGAACACAGCCGCGCCTCCATCGCCGACACCGCCATCCACGAAGGGTTCCCCGGCCACGACTGGCACTTCAAGTACATGACCAGGCACGCGGCGGAGATTTCGAACGTCCGCTGGTATACGCCAGGCGCCGTGGAGGATTCGTCCGCCATGTGGGCCGACTCGATGGCGACCGAGGGCTGGGGGCTGTACTCCGAGGAGCTCATGGCCGAGCCGTCGCCGAACAAGCCGTACGGTTTCTATACGAACGGCGAATACCTGTATCAGCTCCAGGGCCAGCTGTTGCGCGCGGTGCGCGTGCGCGTGGACGTGGGCCTGCACACCGGCCGCATGACGTTCGACGAAGCCGTGACCTACTTCGCCGAACACGTCAGCTTCTATCCGAATGCGGCAGCGCGTGCGGCGCGCGAGCCGGCGGCGAAGGCCGTCACCGATTCCGCGACCCGCGCCATCTATCGGTACAGCAAGTGGCCGACGCAGGCCCTTACCTACAACCTCGGCAAGAACGCGATTGTGTCGATGCGCGAAGCGTATCGGACGCGGAGGGGCGGCGCGTATTCGGCGCGTGAGTTCCACGAGCGCTTCATGCGTATGGGGACGATTCCGCCGGGCTTCTTCAGGGACGCGCTGCTGGCGGGCTGATTTCGGGAGCATCGCCCTGCGCGTACGCCACTTGGCGCGCGCGGTACAGGGCATACACCGCGGGAATGACGATCAAGGTCAGCAGGGTGCTCGAGATCATCCCGCCGATCATCGGCGCCGCGATACGCCGCATGACGCTGGCCCCCTCGCCGTCACCCCACAGGATGGGCAGCAGTCCCGCGGTGATCGCGACCGCGGTCATCACCTTTGGCCGGACACGTCCAACGGCGCCTTCAGCCACCGCCTCATGCAAGTCGCGCAGGACGGGCCGCCCAGCCGCGCGTCGCTTGTCCCAGGCCTGGTCGAGATAGATGAGCATGACCACGCCGGTTTCCGCCGCGACCCCGGCGAGGGCGATGAATCCGATGGCTACCGCCACAGACCAGTTGTAACCCAGGGCCCAGATGAACCAGAGTCCGCCCACGAGTCCGAACGGCAACGACAGCATCACAATCGACGCCTCTGCCACGTTCCTGAAGTTCAGATACAGCAACAGAAACACGATGGCGAGCGTCGCGGGGATGACGAGTTTCATGCGCTCCGCGGCGCGCTGCATGTACTCGTACTGTCCGCTCCACACCAACGAGTACCCCTGTGGGAGCCGGACTTCACTTTCCACCATCGCCCGCGCTTCGGCCACGTAGCCGCCGATATCACGACCCACGACATCGACGTACACCCAAGCCGTGGGCATTGCGTCCTCGGTGCGCACGACCATCGGCCCGGAAACCGCGGCGATCCGGGCCACCTGGCCGAGCGGCACCTGAGCCAGTCCCGGGCGAGTCGTGGTCCCGAGCCCCATGCCGCTGCGACCCATGGCGCCCGGCATTGTGCGCGCTCCTCCGATATCGTGCGCGATCGGAATCAACACGTTGGCGAGCCGCTCCGGTGTGTCACGCAGTTCCTGCGGATACCGGACGCGCACACCGTAGCGTTCCCGGCCTTCCACCGTCTGCGTGATTGTCATCCCACCGATTGCGGTGGCGATGACCGCCTGGATGTCGCCGACATTCAGGCCGTGCCGTGCCGCCGCTGCGCGGTCGATGTCGATGTCGAGGTAGTAGCCGCTCATGGCGCGCTCAGCGAAAGCGCTTCGCGTGCCCGGCACCATCTGTACCGATCGTTCGACGTCCTTGCCGATGCGCTCCAGTTCGGCGAGGTCCGGTCCGAAGACCTTGATGC
>JBBTFS010000028.1:31287-43056 GCA_038060705.1 Gemmatimonadota bacterium | reverse complement strand
TTTGCCGCGATTCGCATCGCCGGATCACCGCTGCCGTTGTCGCGCGACGGCTAGCGTCTCGGCCGTCGCGATTCGAACCCTTCCGAGTTGCCTTGTCGCGGGTGGTTCGCACTCGAGGGATAGGCGCGCGCCGCTGGCAAGGCGGTCACCGCCTACGAGTCCAGATCACGAGCACGCCGCAAACCGCGTTCAGGCGGGTGTAGCGAGCGGGCGTTTGGGCTGGTCCCGAGTAGTACTCCATTGCCTCAATGTCTGCGGCCGATATCGTGCCCAGATTGAACAGTCTCTCACCCGAACGGCCACCGTAAACAAGGGAGTTGTCGAGATACACGTGCGCGTAGCAAGCTCGACGCGCGCCCCTTGCGGCGCTTTCACTGTCAACGCCCCCGATGCTCGCGCTGCCCAATGAGCGTTGACCGCGGCCGCTCGTAAGCCAAGCATGGCTGCCTGTCCCGGGCATGATGCGGACACCCGGGGTGAGGCGCAGAATCGTTGGCAGCGACTGGCCCTCCACTTTGGCCAGGTCATCGCGTGTGAAGAAATGCCCAAGGCCGATCTTCTGGTGCTCCTCGAAACTCAGGAGAAACCGATCAATTCGTGATGCCGTGACAGATACCGAATCGAGCAGGACGATGCGCGGGAGAATTACGCGTCGCATCGTGAGGTTTTTCGCACCCACGCTGACGACAGTGTCAACTGGCCCGAATCCGACGCGACGCGCCAGGAACCGATGTTGGCCCGCAGGGACGTTGGGCAGACGGAAGGCGCCACGATCGTCGGTGAGCGTGGCCCGTCCCAGCCCGGGAAGGGACAATTCCACGTTCGCGACCGGCTCCATTGTTGAGTCGGCGACAACGGTGCCGCTGACGACGACCCCGCTGCCCGAGGCCCGTTCGGCCACGAGGTCGCCACTCGCGAATCGTGCTCCATCGGCATGCCCCGCCGGCTCACGTCGCGGCAGTGTCACCTGAATGATCAGGAGGGCAGGCGTGCCAACGTTGAGGACGGTGTCTCCGCGAAAGAAGCCCGTCCGGCGCACCAGGAACCGATGCTGGCCAAGCGGCACGTCGGCGAAGCGGAATGCACCACTGTCGTCGGTCAGTAGGACACGCCCGAGGTTGGGAAGAGACACTTCGGCCCGTGCGATCGGCTCCTTCATGGAGTCGGCCACAACCGTTCCGCTGATGACGGCACCGAGGCCCGCTTCCGATTCGACCACGAGGTCGGCTCTTGCGAATCGTATCCCTTCCGCAATCCTGACGTTTGACGCCCGCTGGCCCGTCCCTTCGACGTGGACCCGCACAGGAACCTCAACGGGAACACCGCAGATGTGAAACGCTCCGCTGGCGTCGGTGCGAGTCTCGGCCCGCTCCGTCGTGATCGAGCTTCCTGACGTGGCGGTCGGTGTTGTTTCCCATTGCCCGACTACCACCACGCGCGCGGCAGGGCTCCGACCGTCCGAGTTTGTTACCGTTCCAAGGATGATGCCGCGATTGGGCAGCTCCCGAGCGCTCCGGGAGGCCGCGCAGGTCCCGCGAACAAGCTCAGGGCCGGAAACAACGCGAATGGTCGCCGTGGTGTCGGCGCCGAAGAGGGCGATCCGTTGGGCGTGGAACGCGGCTACCGAATCAAGGGAGTGCGTCCTCACCTCCAGGAGGTAGTCCCCTGGAAGCACTTGCCGCAGCGCAAACCGCCCCATGCGGTCAGTACGCGCTTGTAGACTGGTGCCCGCAAGCCTGACACGGGCGCCTTCCACTGGGTCCCCACTGGACGAATCGCGAACGGTGCCGCTCAAAGTCACAGGTGGCATCGCCCAGAGTGTGTCGTCGCCGCTCCGCGCGAGCGCCAGTTGGCCACCGACCTCCCAGACTTCGAATACGCGCGGTTCGCGCGAACTTCCGAATGCGCCTGCGCGCGGCTCCTGCACGGGCATGCGGATGCTCCAAGACGCGATCACCCACGCTCCGTTTGACAGCTTGGCGAACGCCATGCGGCCACTAGCGCCACCGGTCTCGATGTTTACGTAACGGTAAACCAGCGACCGAAGTTCCGCCGAATTGCGATCGAGCCAGAGGGTTCCTTCGATCTCCGCAATTCGTGACCGGTCGCGATTGGGTCGAAACTTGAGGCCCACTTGTCTGTCCGCGGCGCTTTCCTCAATGTGAAAACAGTGGTCTGCGAGGAACACGTCGGAAAGCAATACCTCCAAGCCGGGCGCGTGAAAGGTCTTCCCGCCATCTGGCGCGGTGGTGACGAAACCGATGCGATGCAAACTGTCGGCCGCGAGGGCACGCCAAGGCCGCGTGACCAGTCCGGTCGTCACGCCAGAACTCTGCTGTAATAGACGACGCCCGGTCGCATCAAACACGCGATCGAAACCAATCACCGTCGCCGTCAAACCGCGGCCTCCCGCGGTCAAGAGCGCAGCGGTGAGCGCGGAACGGGCTTGTTCCCAGACGCCGAAGGTCATGTTTGAGGCGGCAGGGTCAAGGCGCCCGCATGCATTCCTTCCCAGGACGCGGACGGTGTCAAGCATCACTAGCCCGTTCGCCAGCACGACGCGAATGGAGTGCTCCTCACCCACTCGCAGGGTCACCCAGTCGAGCTGTGGGCGGTAGCCGATCCGTATTGACCGAACACCAAACGTGCCCGCACCTGTCGCAACGAGGCGAAACTCGCCCTTCTCGTTGCTCAGCGTATGTGCAACGGTGCGGGAAGCGGAATCGCGCAGTTCGACTACCACGGACGCAACCGGAGACCGGTCGGGCATGGTCACTAACCCACGCACAACCTGCGCGTCGAGTTCTGACCAAACGGGAGACGCAAAGGTGCCAACACCCAAGGCGATCAACATCGTCCGGGCGAAGTGCAGTGAGCGATCGGCACGGCTCATGCGCGCTAGCCGCCAGTCACTTCGAAGCCCATTCGCACCCTCACCAATGCCAATGTGCCGCTGGAAAACTTGACACCAGCGGCCATTCGTAGAAAGACCATACGATGGCCTAAGCTGTCGCGCTCCCAGCCGATTGGACAGCCGTTGACACACACCTTTAAGGAACTGTCATTCGTGACCGAGCAATGTCGATTGCGCTTGCTCTATATAGCGAACGCTTTTCCGACTGCGCGTTGACGCCGCGGGAACCGAGACGCGATGCGCGGCGCCCATCGCGAATCTTGGAGCTCCACGCCGGTCCGGGAAAGTCCACGCTCGACGACCCACTCCCAGCCTACGGCGACACCGAATTCGCACCACGAAGTTCCTCCGTGGGCCTGGAGGCTTCGCCTCAGCGTTCGGGCACTGCGTCCCAGTTGCAGGGCAGCTCGTTCCGCCGAGCGTCTCGGTCCCGCGAAAGGTGATAGGGCGACGAGGACCGTCCAGTCGCGCATCGAACTCAAACCTCCCTTTTAAGTATCGCATAGTAATGAGTCCGCCCGCAGCCGAGCGTCCGCCAAGGCCTGCCTGTCATCGCCGCCCCGAGCACGTGAGCGTCGTGCCGAAGACAGCGAGACTCAATGTAGTTCTTCACGTCACCCGAAGGACCCACTCGTCGCCGAATTGCTTGCGCCAATTGAACTGCCGCACGGTGGGAAGCGCCCGCTGCGGGATGAGGCGCTGAACGAGCGCGCGCGCGAGGCCGCCGTGCGGATACTCACGGACGACCCGGAACTGCGGCAGCGCGAGCACGAGCCGCTCCGGCGCGTGATGAACGCGCGGTACCGCAGGGCGATCGAGCTTTTCAGGGTTGGGTGAAGGTTGTCATCAGTCCCTTGTCGCCCATGTTCAGGCCATATTAAAGGGGTCGTTCCCCGACTGAGGACTGGTATGCGAATCGCAGCGTTGTCACTCGTTGCACTCACTGCCGTTCACGCGCAGGAACCGGCCACGCCAGCAGCAGCCGCGGCGCAGCTGCGATCGATGTACCTGCAGCAGGCCTATGTCGATGGATGGCTCGAGGGTGAGAAGCTCGCGCGCCGATTCCCGGCGTCGCCAGAAGTGCGAGCGTGGTACGTCGTCAACTACGCAACGTCCGGCCTCGTCGAACAGGCCATGGACTCCGCCCGCACTCTGGTGCGCCAGCATCCGCGCTCTCCGTGGAGTACGATGGCGCTTTCGTTCGCGCAGGCGCGGCAGGTATCTCGCGCGCACGAGGCGGTACCGGCGGCGCGGCGCGCGCTGGCGCGGGCGCCGAATGACCCGCACCTCACCTTGCTCTACGTCCAGATGCTGGACCGCATGGGCGAGTTCGACAGGGGCTTGGCGTACCTCGACTCCATCGCTCCCCGATTCCCGCGCAACGCGCACTTGTTCGCCGCCAGAGGCGTGCTCCTCAGGTCCTACTCTCGCACCCTCAATGCGGACACGAGCGCCGGAACTCGCTCCCGCGCTGCCTTCGCCGATGCCATACGCCTCGACTCTACCAACGCCAGCATCCTGTACCTCGCTGCGTCAAATACACCTGCGGCTCGCGGCGATACTACGAACTACGTCCTGCTGCGGAAGGCGTCTCAGTTGTCGCCCTCGTCGACCGCTATAAATGCCGCGTATTGGTCTGCGTTGCAGGCGCGTCGTGACCTGTCGGACTCTGTGCGTCGCGCGATGGGTGTCGCGGATGTCGAGCGATACCTCGCGAACCGGCCTAACCAAGCGCCCTTCATGTACACAAGCGCTGGCGGATTCGGGACGTTTGGCCTCCCCGAGAAAAGGGAAGAGTTGTACGACCGGTTGCTGCACGACTACCCGACAAGCCGGTACGCTTACCTGGTGCGCAACAACCGGCTGACGGCGCACCGCGATTCGACGCGCGTTCTGTGGGACACGACGATCAAGCCCCGGCCCACGCGCGAAGACTCAATCCGCCTCAAGGCAAACCTCCGCCGCGCGCTGAACGAGTTCATCGCCCAGTCCTATCACTACAGCTTGGCAAGCCTCGGCGACGCCTACCTGACGCTGTACGGCGAGCTGAGTCAGGACTCGCTCAATGCGACCAACGACGAGATCCTCGCGGCTATCAAGGGGATGGTGAAGTACAACACCTACAATCCGCAGTGGACGAACTACGACGCGCCGATGCTGCTGGCGGAACGCAAGCTTGATCTCGCGTACGCCACCGAGCTTGCCAAGGGTTACGAAGCGGCGAATGAGCGCCAGATGCAGGGGCGCGAGAAATACACGAGCATCGCCGATCTCGCCGAGTCCATGGACTGGGTGAAGGCGCACAAGCACGACGTCCTTGGGTGGATTCTCTTCAAGGCCGGTCGCTACGAGGACGCCGAACGCGAGCTGTTGGCCGGGCGTGAAGCGTCGCCCCGAGTGCCGAACGTACACTATCACCTCGGTCGCGTCGCCGAGGAGCAAGGGCGGATCGTGATCGCCGAGCGCCACTACAGCAAGGGCTATCAGTACGAAACGTCCGGATTCCGCCGCGGGGTGTTGAACGCAACCGCGCTCAAGCGACTGTTCGAAGCGCGCACGGGATCACTCACGGGCTTCGACGCGCACGTGGAACAGCTGAAGGAAGAGGATCGCGCGCGACGCAAGGAGATGATTTCCAACTCGATTCTCAAGGACCCGCGAGACGTGCCGCCGTTCTCGCTGGAGCGCCTGCGGCTGGACAGTGTCATCGCAGGTCCCCGCGTTTCGCGGGACGTGTTCAAGGGCAAGATCGCGGTCATCAACTTCTGGGGCGTGTGGTGCGGCCCGTGCGTCGCCGAGATGCCGCAGTTGCAACAGTTCTACGAGCGTGTGAAGGAGGACACGTCGGTGGTGTTCCTGACCGTGGACTACCGCGACGAGGTCAAGACGGTGCGTGACTGGATGAACCAGAAGAAGTTCACTATGCCCGTGCTGCTGGACGACGGATGGGTGACGGAGAAGGCGCGCATCAACGCCTATCCGACGACGTGGTTCGTCTCACCCGACGGCAAGACAGCGTTCGTGCACCGCGGCGCGAGCGACGTCGTCCTCGAGGAGTTCCTGTGGCGCGTCGACATGCTCAAGGGTGGCCTCAAGACCGGAGGCCGGCCCGTGCCCTAACGGGGCGCGAGGCCCTTTTCCAGGAATTCGCCGAACTCGCGCGAGTCGCGCGTCATGCCAAGGAAAGTCGCGATCGGCGTGCCGCGCGCGTCAAGCAGGGCGTAGTACGGCAGCGCGATCGAGCCGAAGCGCTCGAGCTGCATCCGCTGCTGCGACAGAAACGGCTCGCCAAGGCCGTCCGTATAGAGCCGCACGCGCACGTAGCGTGACAACAGCGCGCGAACGTCATCGCGCGGAAACATATTGGCTTCCATCCACCGGCAGTTCGTGCATGTGTATCCGGTGAAGTCGAGCATGATGGGTTTTTGCTCGGCGCGCGCGCGCGCGACCGCCGCCGCGTAGTCATCGTGCAGCCACGACAGCTCACTCGTGATCCGCCTGGCCGCAAGGTCGGCACGATGCGGCGGCAGATACGCTTCCAGCTCGCCGAGTCGCTTGCCGCGCAGCCCGCCTGAGAGCCAGACGGCGATCCCGAGTGCGGCCGCTGACGCGGCGAATCGACCGGGCTGCAGCCGCTGCCCTCGCGCTCGCAACAGGCAAATCGCCGAGATCGCAACCGCCGCGACGATCCACAATGCATTGACGACCTCGCGCGTCAGGACGCCGAGACCGAGCACGAGGTCGACGTTCGACAGGAACTTGATTGCCAGCGCAAGCTCGACCACCGCGAATGACGACTTGAGCATCAACATCCATGGTCCGCCGCGCGGTACGCGATCGAGCACGCGCGGTGCGAGCGCCAGCACCACAAACGGAATGGCGAACGCGGCACCGTAAGCAGCGAGTCCGAGCAACGGCCAGCGCCACGTGCCCTGCGTGGCCAGGACGAGTAGCGTGCCGATGAACGGCACGGTGCACGTGAACGACGTGATGGCAAAGACGTTCCCTATCACCAGCGCGCCCGCAGCGCGCCCACTACCGGCCTGCGACACCCCGGTCAGCAGGCGCTGGGGTAGCGTGATCTCGAAGAGCCCGAGAAGGTTGAGCGCGAACGCGATGAAGAGCGCCGCGATTGCGGCGTTGAGCCACGGGTTGGCGGCGAGGTGGACGATTTCGCCCGCGCCTAACGTGACGCTTACGACGAACCCGAGCAGCGTGAACGCGCTGACAATGCCGATCGCGTGCGCCAGCGCTGCGCGCGTGCGCGCTCCTCGGCTACCATCCGCGTCTCTCCCGAAATAGCTCACCGTGATCGGGATCATCGGCAGGATGCATGGCGTTAACAGCGACAGTAGCCCCATCGTCACGGCGAGCCAGACGAAGGCGAGCAGCGACGTGAGGTCTGTTGGCGCGACAAAGTCGGCTCGCTCCAGAACTGGCGCAGGCAGAGGGGCGCGTGCGGTCGTGGGGGCTGGACTCGCGGCGGGCGGCACGGTGCGGGCCAATGCTGCGCTGGAGGCGTCGGCAATCACGCGCGCGCGGACTGGCAGCGTGTCGGTTCGCGGCGGGAGGCAATAACGATCGGTGCACGTCTGAAACTGCACCAGAATCACGAGATCACGTGCGCCGGACTTCGTGGACGCATGGGCGCGGACCGGCGCTTCGAAGCGCACGGCCTCCGTGTAAATCTCCGCCATGATGTTGAAGTTCCGGTCCGGATAACGCCTGGGCGGCGGCGCCGTGACTTCACCCAGGACGAATGCGCTGTCGCCGAGCGTGATTGCGGTGGCGATCGGGCCGCCAACCTGCGGGTTGAGCGAGTAGAGCTTCCAGCCAGTGTCGATCCTCGCTACGACTACCACGCTGGTGGCCGAGGAGGCGCGAATGACCACCGGCGTCGCACGCGATTCGAGTGTCCAGCGAACAGGCCGTTCCTGAGCGATGGCAGCCGCAATCGGCACGAGGAGCGCTACTCCTGGGAGGCGCATGACCTCAAACTAGAGAGGACCGTGTCATCCTGAGCGAAGCGAAGGATCTGCTGCGAACGAGGAGGTCCTTCGCTTCGCTCAGGTTGACAGTTAGCTTCGGCGGTTCACGCCTCCAGGACCATGTCGCTCAGAAACACCAGTCTCGCCGATCTCGCCAAGCACGTAGGCAAGTCCACCACGGTCCATGCGTGGGTCACGCACCTGCGCTCGTCAGGGAAAGTCGCGTTCGCGGATCTGCGCGACGGTCGCGGGGTGTCGCAGGCGGTGTTCGTGAAGAGCGCGGTGTCGCCCGAGGTGTGGGAGCGGTACGGCAAGCTGACGCTCGAGACGGCGGTGTGCATCACCGGTGAGGTGCGCGCCAACCCCAAGGCCGCCGGCGGATTCGAGATCGGTGTGCGCGACTTGGCCATCGTGGGCGCCAGTCCGGTGGACTACCCGATCCAGCCCAAAGAGCACGGAGTCGACTTTCTGCTGGATCGCCGGCATTTGTGGCTGCGGAGTCCCAAGCAGCGTGCCGTTTTCGTGGTCCGCAACGAGATCGAGCAGGCGATCCACGACTTCTTCTACGAGCGCGGCTTCCTGCGCACCGATACGCCGATCCTCACCGCCGCAATCGGCGAGCGGAGCGGCCTCTTCGAAACGCAATACTTCGAGGAGGGCATCGCGTATCTGGCGCAGACCGGCCAGCTCTACGGCGAAGCCGCGGCCGCGGCGTTCGGTCTGATCTACACGTTTGGGCCCACGTTCCGCGCCGAAAAGAGCAAGACGCGCCGCCACCTGACCGAGTTCTGGATGATCGAGCCGGAGATGGCGTGGTACGATCAGGACGACAACATGGACCTGCAGGAGGCGTTCATCACGCACCTGGTGCAGCGTGCGCTCACCCGGTGCGGGGACGCGCTCAAGACGCTGGAGCGTGACGTATCGAAGCTCGAGAGCATCAAGCCGCCGTTCCCGCGCATCGAGTACGCGAAGGCCGTGGAGACGCTCCAGGCGAAGGGGAGCGCCGTCAAGTGGGGCGACGACCTCGGCGCGGAGGACGAGGCGCTGCTGGTAGCCGACTACGACCGCCCGGTGTTCGTGATGAACTACCCCAAGGAGGCCAAGGCCTTCTATATGAAGGAGAACCCGGCCGACCCGCGTACAGTGCTATGCAGCGACTGCCTGGCGCCGGAGGGCTACGGAGAGATCATCGGAGGGTCGCAGCGCGAAGACGACCACGACAAGCTGGTCGCGCGGATCAAGCACGAGGGGCTCGCGCTCGAAACGTACGACTGGTACCTCGAGCTCCGCAAATACGGGACGTTCACGCACTCGGGCTTCGGGCTTGGACTCGAGAGGACGGTGGCCTGGATATGCGGGCTGCAGCACATCCGCGAGGCGGCGCTCTTCCCCCGAATGATGTACCGCCTCAAGCCCTGACACCGAGACCTCAGGTCCTCAGGAACCGCAGGACCTCAATGGTTTCTGGTGTCAGGGTCGAGGGGTCAGGCGTCGGCGACAGCAACAACGGGTTGTGAAGTGCGTTTCTTCGCCGACTTGCCGTTCTTGATCGCGTTTCGGAGCCCGAAGAGCATCTTCCGGACCTGAATCGTGCTCGTCGTCAGCCGCTCATGATCGCGCGGTCCAAGTTGGCCGAGGTCCTTGGTAAGCAAGAGCCAGTACTCCAGCTCCGATGACGACCCGATCGCGATGTCGGAAAACCGGGCGAGCTCGAGCCGCGATCCTTTCGCGCAGCCCTCAACGATATTCGCAGCGATTGAGTTGGTGGCTCGCGAGAGTTGCGAGCGAACGTGGGAGTCTATGCGCTTTGTGCGGCCGAGCGTCTTTTGTACGTCGAGCGCAAGGTCGTGCGCCTTCTTCCACACTTCCAGATTTCTGAAGTCTTGCATGTTCGGTTGGGTTGGTGTCGCGGCGAACTTACGATGAACTCTCGCCTGACCATCACCATTCCAATGCAACCCCAACCCCCACATTCCGGTTCTGACTCCTCCGCCCTCGTTGCCTGAGACCAGATTCCATTGAGGTCCTCAGGCCCGAGGTCCTCAGGCCTCGGACGCTTTTACTTCGTCCCACAAAGAATCGAGAACGGTGAGCCCCGCCTCCGCCACGACGATGTTACGCTCTTTGGCGAGCTTCTCGATTGCAGCAAAGCGCGACGAGAACTTCAGGTTTGCGCGGTCCAGAGCAAGCGCAGGGTGAACGCCAGCCTTTCGAGCGAGGTTCACGACGGCGAACAGCAGATCGCCGACTTCATTCATGAGCTTTTCGCGGTCTCCGGACTGCAGTTCCGACTCGACCTCGGCCAATTCCTCGTGCACTTTCTCCAGCGGCCCAGCAGTGGTCGGCCAGTCGAAGCCGACTCCGGCAGCGCGATCCTGCAGCCGGTACGCCCGGTGCAGCGCCGGCAGCCCCGCCGGCAATCCCTCGGTGAGCGACTCGCGCTTCTTGGCCTTCATCGCCTCCCACGGTTCGCGCACCCCGTCCCCGTACAGGTGCGGGTGGCGGCCCTTCATCTTCGTCACGAACCCCGAGGCGACGTCGTGCAGCGAGAATGCGCCGCGCTCCTCGGCGATCACCGAGTGGAACAGGATCTGGAGCCACAGGTCGCCCAGCTCCTCGCGGAGCTTGGCGTCGTCCCCCGACTGGAGCGCGTCGT
The DNA here is from genome assembly GCA_038060705.1 of Gemmatimonadota bacterium. Lineage (GTDB taxonomy): Bacteria > Gemmatimonadota > Gemmatimonadetes > Gemmatimonadales > Gemmatimonadaceae > DASPMP01. The sequence goes on along the minus strand of JBBTFS010000028.1, from coordinate 32,495 downwards.
CCACCTCGTGTGCTTCCTCGATCAGGTACGGCCGCAACGATTCGTGCGTCTGCGCGTGGTCCCACTCGCAGCGCGCCCGCAAGTCGCGCATGAGCGCGAGGGTATCTTCAAGAGTCGGGTGGCTGTCAGAGGGATTGGACATCGTCTCGGGGAGAATGGAAAATGGAGAATGAAAAATGGGCGAATAACTTGATCCCCGCCCGTTCTCCATTTTTCATTTTCCATTCTCCGTTGGCTCCGTGCAACGTCTGACATCGCGGGCGTGGGTTGAGATCGACCTTGGCGCGTTGGTGCGTAATGGGGAACGGTACGCAACAGCGGCCGGGGTCCCGTTGCTGCCCATGGTGAAGGCGGACGCGTACGGGCTTGGCGCGATCGCGGTCGCGCAGGCCCTGATGGCCATCAAGCCGTGGGGCTTCGGCGTCGCGACCATCGAGGAGGGGGAGGAACTGCGGGCCTCCGGGATCGAATTGCCGATCCTCGTCTTTTCGCCGCTCCTGCCGCGCCAGTTCGACGACGCCCGCGGCGCCAGCCTCCGGCCGGTCCTCGGAGACATTCGCGCCATCGAGCGGTGGGCCACGTACGGACTGCCGTGGCACCTGGCCATCGATACGGGAATGAACCGTGCCGGTGTGCCGTGGCGCGAGATCGCGTCCCTGCATGCGTTGCTCGCCGCGAACATCCCCGAGGGTGCGTGCACGCACTTCCACTCGGCCCAGATGAAGGACGGTTCGCGCGAGGCGCAGGAGGGCCGCTTCGCCCAGTGCATTTCCGAGCTGCCGGTCCGGCCGGCGCTGCTGCACGCGGACAACTCGTCGGCCATCGAGCATCGCCTGCCATCGCCGTTCAACCTCGCGCGTCCCGGCATCTTCCTGTACGGCGTGGGCAGCGGCCGAGGGGCACGCATCCTGCCCGATCCGGTGGCGTCCGTGCGCAGCCGAGTGGTGGAGATTCGCGCGATCAAGGCCGGCGACACCGTGGGGTACGACGCGGCCTGGAAGGCTACCCGCGACAGCCGCATCGCCACGGTCTCGATTGGCTATGCCGACGGCTACCGCCGGGACCTTGGCAACAAGGCGCAGGCGCTGGTAAACGGTCAGCTCACGCCCGTTGTCGGATTTGTGACCATGGACATGACGATGCTCGACGTGACGGACCGAAGCTGCGCTGTGGGCGACGTTGTCACCTTCACCGGGCGTGTCGGGGCC
>JBBTFS010000028.1:0-31277 GCA_038060705.1 Gemmatimonadota bacterium | reverse complement strand
CGACGTGACGATCACGGTGCAGGACGTCGCCGACGCCGGGGGGCTCTCGCCGTACGAGATCCTGACGGGGCTGCGTGGCCGCCTGCCGCGGCAGTACGTCGGCGCGCCGCTGTGACGCATCGCGCGGCCATCATCGTTCTGGACGGGGTCGGGTGCGGCGAAGCGCCTGACGCGGCCGCGTACGGCGACGTTGGCTCGAACACGCTCGGCAACCTGTCCCGGACCGTCGGCGGATTGAACCTGCCCAACATGGCGCGCGCGGGACTCGGACACGTGATCCCGCTGGAGGGTGTGCCGCCGTTGGCGAATCCGACCGCGGCCACCGGCGTGCTGGTGCCCAAATCGGCGGGGAAGGATTCGACCGCGGGCCATTGGGAGATCGCCGGCGTGCACCTGAACCGGCCGTTCCCGACCTATCCCAGCGGCTTTCCGCCAGCGGTGCTCAAGCTGTTCGCCAAGCGCACTGGCCGCGGCGTCATCGCGAACACCGCCGGCAGCGGTACCGCGGTCATCGCGCAGTTCGGCGAGGAACACCAGCGGACCGGCGCCTGGATCGTCTACACGTCCGCGGATTCGGTCTTCCAGATTGCCGCGCACGAGGAGACGGTCGGCCTCCAGGAGCTGTATCGCGCCTGCGAGATCGCGCGCGACGTGCTCGTGGCGCCACACGACGTTTCGCGCGTGATTGCCCGGCCATTCGTCGGCGGACCCGGCGAGTACCAGCGCACGGCGCACCGCCGCGATTTCTCCGTCGAGCCGTCGGAGCCGACGCTCCTGGACGCACTGGCCCAGGGCGGAATCCCGCGCACCGGCGTGGGGAAGGTGGACGATCTCTTCGCGGGCCGGAACATCACGGCCCGACATACCGCAGACAACGCGGACGGCGTGAAGCACATCCTGGAATGGCTGCGCGGCGGCGATGGGTTCCTTTTTGCCAACCTTGTAGATTTTGACCAGCTCTACGGGCACCGCAATGACACTGCGGGGTTCCATCAGGCGCTGCGTCAATTCGACGCCGCCCTGCCCGAGCTGCTGGCCGCCCTGAAGGAGGAGGATCTGTTGTTCTTGACCGCCGATCACGGGAACGATCCCACGACGCCGTCCACGGACCACGCGCGCGAGTGCGTGCCGTTGCTGGCGTTCGGCCGGAGGATCCGTCCGGTGTCGATCGGTCGTCGGGAGACGTTTTCCGACCTCGGCGCAACCGTGGCAGAGTGGCTGGGCATCGGGTTCCGTGGTCGCGGGCGGTCGTTCCTGTCCTTGGTGGCCGCTTGAAGGCCGCGCCGAAGCCTAGGTCCGCACCCGTCGCCGGGCCGGACCTCGCATCGCTGCGTGAGCGGGCGTTGTCGGCGATGGAACGGGCCTACGCGCCCTACTCCCGGTTCAAGGTCGGCGCCGCGCTCGTCGGCGAGGACGGTAGCGTCTACGAAGCGTGCAACGTGGAGAACGCCGCGTTTCCGGCCGGTACATGCGCGGAGCGCGCGGCAATCTCGGCGGCGGTGGCGCACGGCGTTCGCCGGTTTGCCAAGCTGGTGATCGCATCCAGCGCTGAAGACCCCACGCCCCCGTGCGGCATGTGCCGCCAGGCCCTGATCGAGTTCGCACCCGACCTTGAGATCGTGAGCGTCACGCGCAATGGGAAAGAGGCGCATTGGCGCCTGACGGAACTGCTGCCGCAGGCGTTCTCGCCCAGATCCCTCGAGCACACGTCTGAATAGCCGCATGCTGTCGTCATCAAGTGTTGCCCGAGTCCGGCCCCTGCTCGTGGCCGCGGTGCTGGTTGGCGTGGTCGTCGGGTGCGACGAGAGCCTCGATTCGGGCATGGCCTGCCCGCTACTGTGCCCGCAACTGGCGAATTCGTTGCGCGACACGACTTTCTACGCGGTGGAGTACGACACGTCCATCGCCGGGTATCCGACCACCGGTTCGGAGGGTGCCTTGGTGCTGAGCGCGCGGCCAGGCATGGACCTGCGCGCCGTCGTGCGGTTTGACACCCTGCAGTCAACGTTTCGCCACAAGAACACCGGTGCTGACAGCGATTTGGTGTCGGTCGCCACCGCCGCGCTGAAGATGCGCATTGCGAAGGCCGACACGCTTGGCCCGCCGGTGACGTTTGAACTCTATGATGTCGAGGTGGACTCGACCCAGGACGACACGAGCACGGTGGCGCTCACGCCGCGTTTCATCGCCGCGAACCTCATCGGAACTCGCACCGTGCCGGCTGATTCCCTCAAGGATTCGGTCGCGGTGCCGCTCGACACGGCGAAGCTGATGGCGAAGATCAGGACCGTTCCGTTCGGGCGGTTGCGCGTCGGCGTCAGGATCACGGCTCCGCAGCCCACCGAGGTCAAGATCTTCTCTGTCAACGGGGGATTCGCACCGTTCTTGTACATCCGGCCGTCGCTCGACACGACGGTGGACTCGATCACGATCGCGCCGAATTCGAAGACCCCCGTGGATGAGCGGATCGCGGCCGAGTTGGCCGACTTCCAATTGGTCTCGCTGTCACCCCCGGCGCCGCCGGCCGAGGTCATTCGCATCGGGGGGATTCCGGGCCGGCGCGGATATCTGCGCTTCAACATCCCGAGCAGCATCCTCGATAGCAGCTCGGTCGTGCGCGCCACGCTGATTGTGACGCAGAAGCCGAACGCCGCTTCGGGCGAGGCCTCGGACACGGCGGGTGTGGTGCCGTTCGAACTCGCGTCGGGCGCGACGATCACGGACCTCAAGCGCGTCCTGATCTTCTTGTCGTTCAGCATGGACTCTGCCAGCTTGGCGCCCAAGGACAGCGGCCAGCGGACGTTCGAGATGATCGCGGCGCTGCGTCGCTGGCGGTTCACCACACCGGCGCGCACTCCGCGCGCCATCGCGCTGCGTGCCACCCGGGAAGGGGCGAGTGCGTGGCAGGCGGACTTCTTCTCTCAGCGTGCGCCGATCGCGGTGCGGCCGCGGTTGCGGGTGACCTACATCCCGCAGCTCAAGGGTGGGCTGCCATGAGCACGTTCGGTCGTGCGTTGGTGCGCGCAGTCAGCGTCTCGGCGCTTGCCGTCGTGCCGCTGGGCGCGCAGGGCAACCTCAGCACCCAAGGGCTGGGTTTTCCGCCGGGGCAGCTGAGCAGCAAGGCGCTCTCGATGGGCGGGTCCATCGGTGAAAGCGATGCGCTGTCACCGCTGAACCCCGCGGCCATCAGCCTGCTGCTCTCGACCACGATCGCTATGCAGGTCGAGCCCGAGTTCCGCGAAGTGCGCCTGGGCGGCGCGTCGCAGAAGACATCGGTCGCGCGTTTCCCGCTGTTCTTCGGGTCGATGCCGATCGGCACCCGCTGGTCGGTTGCGCTGTCGGCGTCGACGCTGCTCGATCGCACGTGGAGCACCAGTGCCCGGGACACCCAGGTCGTTGGCGCGGACACCATCGGCTCCACCATCGAGAACCTGAGCGACGGTTCGCTCGTGGACCTGCGCATTGCCGCGGCGTATACCGTGCGCCCATGGTTGCGCGTTGGACTTGGGAGCCACACCTACAGTGGACGGACGGGGCTGCGGACGGTTCACGCCTTCGACGACACAGTGCGCTTCGCCAGTGATACGCAGAGCGCCAACGTCGGATACGGCGGCCGCGCCGTCTCGCTGGGCGTGCAGACCATGTGGCCGAAGTACGGGGGCATCGGAATGAGCTATCGTCGTGGTGGCACCCTGAGCACGTACGCGGGATCCAGGGCGACCCGCACGAGCGCAGCGCCGGATCACTTCGGCGTGTCGGGCCTCTACACGGGGATCGAGGGGACGACACTGGCGGTGCGGCTGGCCACTGACAAGTGGTCCCGCACCAGCGGCCTGAGCCCGAGCCTCAACGTGCACGAGGGTTGGGATGTCGGAGTCGGCGCCGATGTCCGCGGGCCGCGCTTTGGGGCGGGCTCGATTGCACTCCGCGGCGGCACGCGTTGGCGCACGCTGCCGTTCTCGGTGGGGCCGGACGCGATCACGGAACGCACGGCGAGCGGTGGCTTGGGACTCCCCCTGGCCCGTGGACGCTCGGAGCTCAACGTCGGCGTGGTTCGGGCAACCCGCAGTGGACCGAGCGGCTCCAGCGAGAACGCCTGGACTCTCAGCACGGGATTCTCCGTCCGGCCGTGAGCCGACCGTGGAGCTGACTGCGCCGGCGGTTGACGCTCCCCTGATTCTTGTCGCGGACGACGTCCCCGCGAACGTCGAACTGCTGTTCGATCAACTGCACGCGCTGGGCTATCGCGCGATCGCGGCCAACACCGCCTCGCAGGCGCTGGCGATGTGCTTCGAGCACCGTCCTGACCTGTGCATTTTCGACGTCGCGATGCCGTCCGGCGAACTCGGGGGTGACGACCGCTCCGCCGGCTTCGAACTTTGCCGTCGCATCAAGCGTGATCCGAGGACCAGCCGGATTCCGGTGATTTTCGTGACGGCGCTGAGCGACGCCGCCGACCGCATCAAGGCGATCGAAGCCGGCGGCGACGACTTCCTCACCAAGCCGCACAACCGCCTGGTCCTCGGCGCACGCATCACCTCGCTGCTCAAGCTCAAGGCGGCCACCGACGCGCTGGAAGACAGTGCGCGCAAGCTGCGAGAGCTGGAAAAGCTGCGCGACGACCTGATGAAAATGATCGTGCACGACCTCAAGACGCCGCTGAGTTCGGTACTGGCAACGATGGAGTTGCTCCTCGACGGCGATTTTGGCCCTCTGACGCCAGCGCAGCGCGCGGCGGTCGCGGATTCGGAAAACAAGGCGGAGGACTTGCTCGGTCTCATCGACGACCTGCTGGAAGTGCGTCGTATGGAAGAGGCGTCGCTGTTGTTGGAAAAGGTGGCCATCGCGCCGGGCGCCCTTCTGACCGAAGTGGCCCACGAATGGACGCACCGGTTTCAGCAGGAGGGAAGTACGGTCGCCATCGACGTGGCCGACGACGCGCCCGTGTTTCACGCCGACCGGGCGCTGATCAAGCGCGTGCTGGGCAACCTGATCCAGAACGCCATCACCCACTCGGCGCGCGCCGTGGCGATCATCCTGTCGGTGCGGCGCGAGGGTGCCGACGCGCTCTTCACGGTGGCGGACAACGGCCCCGGAATCCCGGAGGAGTACCAGGAGATCATCTTCCGGAAGTTCGAGCAGGTGCGTACACCCAGCGCTCCCAAGCTGCGCGGGTCCGGACTGGGGTTGGCCTTCTGCAAGCTCGTCGTGGAGGCGCACGGCGGCAGCATCTGGGTGCAGAGCGCAGGGCACGGGCTGGGCAGCGCCTTCCACTTCGTGCTACCCGGCGACGCGGCCGAGGCAACGCCGGCAGTTCGATGAAGCTCTTCGTCGAGACGTTCGGCTGCCGTGCCAACCAGTACGACAGCGAAGCGGTGCTCGAGGCGGCGCGGCGCGGCGGCTACGAGATTGTGGACGACGCTGCTGGAGCCGATGTGGCTGTGATCAACACCTGCGCGGTCACCGCCGAGGCTGAGCGCGACGCCAGAAAGGCCGTGCGCCGGGTTGCACGGCTGAATCCCGGCGTGCGGACCATCGTCATGGGCTGCTCCGCGGCCTTGCCGGCAGGCCAAGCCGTGCTTGGCGCACTTCCGGCGGTTGACCGCGTCGTGGGCGGCGCGGACATGGACGCCATCGCATTGGCGCTCGGGGTCGGGGCGGCCGCGGGGACGCGACAACAGCAGACGGTGCGCGCGCAGCTCCGGGTGCAGGATGGTTGTGACGAGCACTGTACTTTCTGCGCGACGACGCTGGCGCGCGGCGCCAATCGAAGCCGGGGCTTCGATGCGGTCGTGAACGAAGCCCGGATGTTGGCGGAGCATCACCCCGAGATCGTCATCACCGGAACGCACATCGGTGCGTACGGCGCCGACACAGGCACCACACTCGGTGCCTTGCTGCAACGACTCGTGCGCGAGGTGCCGCTGGTGCGCTTTCGGCTCTCGTCCATCGAAGCCACCGAAGTGGGCGAGGCGTTGGTGGAACTCATGGTGTCGGAGCCGACGCGGCTGGCGCCGCACTTGCACGCGCCGCTCCAGTCAGGATCCGATACTGTGCTCAAGCGCATGGGCCGGCACTGGTACAACTCCGCGACGTACGCGCGCGCTGTCGAGCGAATTGCGTCACGGGTGGAAGTCCTGGGGCTGGGTGCCGACGTGATCGTCGGCTTTCCGGGTGAGAGCGATGCCGACTTCGAAGCGACCGTGGCGCTCGTGCGCGACTTGCCGTTCACGTACTTGCACGTGTTCGGCTACTCCGCGCGTCCCGGCACGGCGGCGCCGAGGCTGGGTGCGCCAGTGCCGAGGGGCATTGCCTCAGATCGCTCGGCGCGCTTACGCGAACTGGCGGCCACGAAATCCCGAGTGCACGGTGACCGTCGCGCCGGAACCGCGGCGGATGCCATCGTGGTGCGAGGGGGCGAGTCGCCCGAGGCGATGACCGAGGATTTCCTGACGCTGCCGGTGGCGGGCGAGCGGCGCCCCCGCGGCGACCGCTTTGGTGCGACTCTGGCGGTGGAGTCCGGGCGGCTCGTGGCCAAAGCGGCGCGCTAACTTCAGGTCCAGGCCCCAGTTACCAGTCACCAGTCCCCGGTTTTTCTGTGCCCACTGTCTATATCGAGACTTACGGCTGCCAAATGAACGTGAGCGATTCCGAGCTGATACTCGGCACGCTCGCGGCCGAAGGCTACGCGGCGGTGGACCAACCCGACGGCGCGGATGTGATCCTCGTGAACACGTGCGCGATCCGCGACCACGCTGAGCAGCGCGTCATTGGTCGGCTGGGTGAGCTCAAGCGGTTCATGAAGCGCGACGCCATCGTCGGTGTCACTGGCTGCATGGCCCAGCGTCTGGGACCACGCCTGCTCGCGGATGCCAAGCATGTGAGTCTCGTTATCGGGCCCGACGGTTATCGCGCGCTGGCCGCGCTCGTGCTAGGCGCGCGCCGCGGTGAACGCAGCGTGTCCACGGACTTCGACCTCGAGGAGCACTACGAGGACGTGTTGCCCAAGCGCTTTGACGGGGTGAAGGCGTGGATTCCGGTGCAGCGCGGCTGCGACTACCGGTGCACCTACTGCATCGTGCCAACCACGCGCGGTTCAGAGCGCAGCCGCAAGCTCGCCGAGGTGGTACGCGAAACGCGACAAATCGTGGAGCAGGGCATGAGCGAAGTGGTACTGCTTGGTCAAACCGTCAATTCATACACTGACGGGGAGCATGACTTCGCCGACCTCTTGCGCGCAGTGGGCGTCGTTCCTGGCGTCAAGCGCGTGCGGTTCACGAGTCCGCACCCGAATGATTTCAGCGAGCGCGTGATTGCGGCGATGGCGGAAGTGCCCACTGTGTGCGAACACGTGCATCTGCCGATGCAGTCCGGCAGCACGGACGTGCTCAAGCGCATGCTGCGGCGCTATTCGCGCGAGGAGTATTTCGAGTGCATGGCGCGCCTGCGCGCCGCGGTCCCGGGCCTCAGCGTCACCACGGACATCATTGTCGGCTTCCCGGGTGAGACCGAGCAGCATTTTCAGGAGACGTTGAGCGCGGTGCGCGAGGCGAAGTTCGCCGATGCGTTCATGTTCATTTTCTCGCCGCGCGAGGGGACGCCCGCCACGCGCATGCCCGCCGAATGGACCGTGCCGGAGGAGGTGGCATCGGACCGTATGCGCCGGCTCGTCGAGGCCGTGAAAGCAGGTGCGCGGGAGCAGAACCTCACATTGCTGGGGCGCCGGTACGAAGTACTGGTCGAGCGCGCGGCGCGGCGCGGCGGACTGATGCAGGCGCGCACACGCGACTTCCGCACGGTGCTGGTGCCCGGCGATGCCGCCTTGCTGGGTCGCTATCTCCACGTGGAGCTCACGGGTACCACGGGGTCCACGTTCACCGGCGCGGTGGTACCCGAACGGAGCGCGCTGCCGGTCGCAGTGTAACTGCAATACCGCGCGCCGCACCGCGGCGTTTTGGTGACACAGTTGGACGCAGGCGCGCGATGATGCAGTCGCGCGATGCCACTCGTCACCGCAGCTCTCCTCGCGTACGTCAGCGGCCTGCTTTCGGGCTTGGCCGCACTGAATGCGGTGGCGTTCGGTGCGGGCGTCCTGGTCGCGTGGTTGGGTGGGCGTCGCGCCCGTGAGCGCGTGGCGTTGCTGGCGTTCGTGGCGGCCGGGGTGGTGGCCGGCGCGGCCTCCGCCGTCGCCACGAGCGAATGCGAACGGCAAGCGTCGACGTCGCGCGCCGTCGTCGTCGCCCTTGGTGATGAAGCCAGCCCGGGCGCGTTCGTGCCCGCGCGCCTCGATTGCGGCGTCACGCTGCACCTCGCCGTGCGCGACGGTGTTGCTCCGGCCGGGGCACGCGTTGCCGCGCGTGGCAAGCTGACGCTCGGATCCCGTGGCCTCCTGTTGGACAAAGCGACCATCGCGCTCGTGGGGCGGCCGAGCGCGCTGCGTCGCGTGCGCGAGGCGGTAGGGCGTGGTATCGACGCCCGGTTCGGGACCGACGCGCCATTGGTGCGCGCGCTGCTCATCGCCGACATGGGCGACATCTCGCCCGCCGTGCGAACGCGATTCGCGGCAGCCGGCCTGTCGCACATGCTTTCAGTATCGGGCCTGCACGTGGGTCTCATCGCGGCCGCGGTCCTGCTGCTCGCACAGATCGCCCGACTGAGCCGAAGTGGCGCGGACGCATTCGTCATCGGGCTGACGACTCTTTACGTTCTCCTCATCGGCGCGCCATTGCCGGCGGTGCGCGCCGCCATCATGCTGGCGGCGGGCTCGCTGAGCGTCGTGGCGCAGCGGCCCACGTCCGCATGGGCAGTGCTGGCCGTAGGGGCCAGCGCGCCGGTCTTCGATCCCCGGGCGGCGCTCGATGTCGGCTACCAGCTCAGCGTGGCGGGCATGGTGGCGCTGGTGGCGTCCGGCGCGCTGGCCAAACGATGGGCGCTGCTCGGTGTCGGCGGCTGGCGCGGCAACGTCCTGCGTGGCTTGGTTGCGTCGATGGCGGCCACACTGCTCACGGCGCCGCTCGTGGCCGCGACCTTCGGCCGTCTGAGCTTCGTGGCGCCGCTGACGAACCTCGCAGCCGCGCCTGCGATTGCGGTGCTGCAACCGATGTTGTTTCTCGCGGCGCTGCTGCTCCCGGTGCCCGTGGCCGCGCAGTTCGTTGCCGATGCGTGTCATCCGCTGCTGGCATACATCGACGCCGTTGCGTCCGTGGGCGCGCGGCTGCCCGGATCGTCGATGGCCGTGGCGACGGACGCCGTGGCAAGCGCGCTGGCGATCGCTGCCGCCGCGGCGCTGGCGGTGGCGTGTGTCGCGCGGCATCCGGGGCGCCCGCTCGTGATTGCCTGCGCGGCCGCCACGTTCCTGGTGTGGCGGCCGTTGTGGAAGACCTCGGGGGCCACGACGGAGATCCACGTTCTGGATGTTGGGCAAGGCGACGCAGTGGCCGTGCGCTCCACTCGCGGGCGGTGGCTCGTGTTCGATGCCGGCCGGGAGTGGAGCGGCGGCGACGCGGGCGCCCGCGACGTGGTTCCGTACATCACGCGACGCGGCGGGGCAGTTGAGGCCTTCATCCTGTCGCATCCGCATGCCGACCACGTCGGCGGTGCGGCCAGCCTGGTCCGCGCGCTCAGGCCCGTGTGGTACTTCGACCCGGCGTACGCCGGTGCCACCGGCTCCTATCGAGCGTCGCTGATCGCGGCACGTGAGATGGGTGTGCGCTGGCGGCGCGCCCTCCCGGGCGACTCGCTTGTGGTGGACGAAATCGTCATGACGGTCCTGGCGCCCGCCGCGGGCTGGGCGGACACGCTCCGCGACCCGAACGAGGCGAGCGTGGTGGTGCGCCTGCGCGTGGGGAGCGTCACGATGTTGCTGGCGGGCGACGCCGAAGCCGGTGAGGAGGCGTGGTTGCTGGCGCAGTCGCCTGGCCTGCTGCGCGCGGACGTGCTCAAAGTGGCCCACCACGGCAGTGCGACCAGCAGCACCGGAGCATTCGTGGACGCGGTGCAACCCAGCCTCGCCGTGATTTCGGTGGGGAATGGCAACATGTACAGGCATCCGAGCCCCGACGTCGTGCGACGGCTGGCGGCAAGCGGGGCCGTCACACTCCGCACCGATCGATTCGGCACCATTGTGCTCCACACCGACGGCAGGGGAATCGAGGTCGAGGCCGGAGGGGAGAGGTGGCGTGTGAAGTAGCAGCAGGCGAAGTTTGACGAGGCAATAACCAACGGACCTCACGCGTGCTGCAAAACAAGGCGACTTCGGTCGTCACCATCGAGCGGTTCATCATCGAGGAGGAGCGGCAGGTTCCGGATGCCACCGGAGAACTGTCGGGCGTCCTCTACGACATTGCGCTGGCCGCGAAGATGATCGCCAACAAGGTCCGTATGGCGGGCCTGGCCGACATCCTCGGCTCCCATGGCGAAGAGAACGTGCAAGGCGAGGTGCAGCAGAAGCTCGACGTCTTTGCCAACGAGACCATTATCAAGGCGATGGACCACTCCGGCCGGCTCTGCGGCATGGCGTCGGAAGAGGAAGCGGAGATCATCCCGATTCCGGACAAGTTCCGGTGCGGCAAGTACTGCCTGATGTTCGATCCACTCGATGGGTCGTCCAACATCGACGTCAATGTGCCGGTGGGTACGATCTTCTCCATCGTCGCCAAGACGTCCAACGGCACCAACGCGACGCTTGAAGATTTCCTCCAGCCGGGTGCGCGTCAGGTGGCCGCGGGATACATCATCTACGGCTCCAGCACGATGCTGGTGTACACCACCGGCCGCGGTGTGCACGGATTCACGCTCGATCCGTCCATTGGCGAGTTCCTGCTGTCACATCCGGACATCCGCATGCCCGCCGCGGGCCGGTATCTCTCGGTCAACGATTCCTACGAGCAGCAGTGGGATGCGCCGGTGAAGAGCTTGATGCGGCAACTGCGTGGGCTCGAGGGCGGGCGCAAGCCGCTCAGCGTGCGCTATGTCGGCTCGCTCGTCGCGGATGTCCACCGCAACCTGTTCGGCGGCGGAATCTTCTGCTACCCGGCCAACACCAAGAGTCCCAAGGGCAAGCTTCGCCTGTTGTACGAAGCCAATCCGCTGGCGTTCCTGGTCGAACAGGCCGGGGGCGGCGCGATCGACGGCAAGAAACGCATCATGGATGTCGTTCCGACCGAGCTGCATCAGCGTGTCCCGCTCTACATCGGTTCCAAGGACGCCGTGGACCTCGCATCGAGAGTGCTCGCGGGGAAGTCGGAGCTCGTGGGCACCTGAGCGACCGCCGCTCGCCGTCCGGCCTGCCCATCGCGTCCGTCTATCGTCCAGAGGACGGCGCGCCCGACTACGCGCGCGACCTGGGTGATCCGGGATCGTTCCCGTACACCCGCGGCGTCCAGCCCGACATGTACCGCGGGCGGCTGTGGACCATGCGGCAGTACGCCGGCTTTGGCACAGCGCAGGAGACCAACCGTCGGTTCCGGCATCTGCTCGACGCCGGCCAGACCGGGCTCTCCGTCGCGTTCGACCTGCCCACGCAAATGGGTATCGATTCGGACGACGCGCGTGCCCTTGGCGAAGTGGGCCGCGTGGGCGTCGCGATTGACACCGTCGACGATATGCATCTCCTGCTCGATGGCATTCCGCTCGACAAGGTGTCCACGTCCATGACGATCAACGCGACCGCGGCCACGTTGCTCGCCATGTACATCGTCGTGGCCGAGGAGCGGGGCATCAAGCGCCAAGCGCTCTCCGGCACGATTCAGAACGACATCCTCAAGGAGTACATCGCGCGCGGCACGTACGTCTATCCGCCGGAGCCGTCGCTGGCGCTCGTGGCCGACGTGTTCCGGTTCTGCGCTGCGGAGGTGCCCAACTGGAATCCGATTTCAATCTCGGGCTACCACATTCGCGAGGCCGGTGCCACGGCGGTACAGGAGCTGGCGTTCACGTTTGCGAATGCGATGGAGTATGTGAAGCGTGCCGTGGACGCGGGACTCAAGGTTGACGACTTTGCGCCGCGGCTGTCGTTCTTCTTCGCCGCGCACAATGACCTCTTTGAGGAAGTGGCGAAGTTCCGGGCGGCCCGTCGCATGTACGCGCACCTCATGCGCGACCGCTTTGGCGCTTCCGATACCAGTTGTCGCCTTCGTTTTCACACCCAGACCGGCGGTGTCACGCTCCAGGCGCAGCAGCCGCTCAATAACGTCGTCCGCGTCGCGGTGCAGGCGCTGTCAGCCGTGCTGGGTGGCACGCAATCGCTGCACACCAACGGCTACGACGAGGCGCTCTCGCTCCCCACCGAGCGGGCGGCGACCCTCGCACTCCGCACCCAGCAGATTCTCGCGCACGAGTCGGGCGTAGCGCTCACCGCCGATCCGCTGGCCGGCAGCTACTATGTGGAGCACCTCACCACAGCACTGGAACGCGGTGCCATGGATCTGCTGGGCAGGGTGGACGCGCTCGGCGGCGCTGCCAAAGCGATCAACGCCTCGTTCTTCCAGGAAGAGATCGCGCGGAGTTCGTACGAGTATCAGAAGCGCGTCGAGCGTGGAGAAGCGGTGATCGTCGGGGTCAACAAGTTCGAGGACGGGTCGGCAACGCCCGACGTTCCCAAGCCCGACTTCACGCGCCTCGAGAAGGAACAGGTCGGGCGCCTGAAGCAGCGGAAGTCGGCTCGGGACGCGACGGCGACATCGGCCGCCCTCGAAGGACTCGCCAAGGCTGCCGCGGGCGTCAAGAGCGGCGCCGCCCTTGGCGCCCCAATCGTGCCGCTGATCGTCGAATCGGTTCGGAAACGTGCGTCCGTCGGCGAGATCTCCGGCGTGCTGGCGAAGGCGTGGGGTACGCACCGGCCGGCGTGAACTGCCGCGGCCCTGGCCTCGACGCTACCTTCATCGAAGCACAGTAAGTCATCAAAAAATGCCAACTTACGACTTTCGCTGCCCCAAGGGGCACGAGTTCAGTCGCTTCTATAAGACGATGAGCACCGCGCTGTCACTGCTGCCATGTCCGGAGTGCGGCGCGGTGGCGGAGCGTCAGCTGTCGGCCGGAGCCGGCCTGCTGTTCAAGGGGTCCGGGTTCTACCTCACCGACTACGGCAAGAACGCGCATCGTGGGTTGGAGAAGACGTCCGGTTCCGACAAGCCAGAGTCGGCGGGGACCGCAACGGCCGCCGACAAGAAGTCGGACGCATCGGCCGCGGCACCCAAGAGCGAAGGCGCCGGAACAACGGCCAAGAGCGAAGGCGGTGGCGCCAAGAGCACGAGCAAAGAGGGCACGAAGCCGACATCTGACGTCCGAAAGCCGAAGTCCGAATGACCCAGGAAGCCGATCTTCGCGCCGAGCTCGTTCGTGCGGCGCTGTCCGTGGGCGCGCCGGCGGATTTCGTTCCGCTGCTCGAGCGTCCGCGCGATCCCGCGTTCGGCGATTGGACGACGAACGCCGCCATGATCCTGGCTAAGGAGCTGCGCCAGAAGCCGCGCGACATCGCGACGGCGCTGATTGCCGCGTTGGATCGCGGCCGCGGCGGCGTGAGCGCGGCGGAAATCGCCGGCCCCGGGTTCATCAACTTCCGGGTCGCCAGCGATCGCGTCGCGGGCGGACTGGTCGCGCTGGTCGCCGCGGGCGCGACGTTTGGTGAGTCGAACGGCGGAAACGGTCGCCCCGTCAACGTGGAGTTCGTCTCCGCAAACCCGACGGGACCGCTGCACGTGGGCCACGGCCGCCAGGCGGCGCTGGGCGACGCCGTCTCGGCGCTCCTGGAGCGGACGGGATGGAAGGTCTCGCGCGAGTTCTACTACAACGACGCGGGCGCCCAAATCGACAACCTGGCCACCAGCGTTCAGGCGCGCGTGCGTCAGATGCGTGGCCTGGAGGCGGTCATTCCCGAAGGTGGCTACCACGGCGAATACATCCGTGAGATTGCCGCGCGCTATGCGGCGGAACATCCCAAGGACATGAATGCGGACGATCTCGCCGAGGTGCGTTCGTTCGCGGTGCGGGAATTGCGCAAGGAACAGGACCGGGATCTTCAGGCGTTCGGCGTGAAGTTCGACGAGTACTTCCTGGAGTCGTCGCTGTATTCGGACGGCAAGGTGGACGAGACGGTGAACCGGCTGAAGGCCGCCGGCCACACGTACGACAAGGACGGCGCCCTGTGGCTGCGCACCACGGAGTACGGCGACGACAAGGACCGCGTGGTGCTGCGCAGCGCCGAAAAGGGCGGCGCGCCCACGTACTTCGTGCCGGACGTGGCGTACCACGTGACCAAGTGGCAGCGCGGCTTCACACGCGCCATCAACGTGCAGGGCGCCGACCATCACAGCACCGTGACGCGTGTGCGCGTGGGGCTGCAGGCGCTGGACATGGGGATTCCGCAGGGCTACCCCGAGTACGTCCTGCACCAGATGGTCACCGTGATGAAGGCGGGCGAGGAAGTGAAGATTTCCAAGCGCGCGGGCAGCTACGTGACGGTTCGCGAACTCGTGGACGAAGTCGGCCGCGATGCCGTGCGCTACTTCTTCCTGATGCGCAAAGGCGATTCCCAGCTCGTCTTTGATGTGGATCTGGCGCGGGCGCAGTCGGAGGAGAACCCGGTCTATTACATCCAGATGGCACATGCGCGGATGAGCGGGATCTTCCGCGTTGGCGAGATCAACCCCGCGACGATCACGGGCGACGGCGTCGACCTCACCGTGCTCGTGCTGCCGGAAGAGCAGGAACTGATCAAGGCGCTCCTCGACTTTCCGGCGGAGGTGCAGGGCGCCGCCGAGGCGCTGGAGCCGCACCGCATGGCGACGTACCTGCACGACCTCGCCGGCAAGACGCACACCTGGTATCACAAGGCGCACGTGCTCAACGAGCCGGAGGGGATCACGAATGCGCGGCTCGTCCTGGCGCGTGCGGCCCAAATGGTCCTGAAGAACGGACTCTCCCTCCTCGGCATATCGGCGCCCGAGAGGATGTAGATTTGGCGGCTGTCATCATGACAATCAAATGTCCCTACTGGTCGTTGGTTCTGTCGCGCTGGATTCCGTCGAAACGCCCTTCGGCAAAGCCGAGGGCGTCATTGGCGGCTCGGCCACGTTCTTCTCCGCCTCCGCCAGCCTGCTGAGCCGGGTGCAGGTCGTCGGCGTCGTCGGCGACGACTACCCCATGGACGAACTCAAGCCGCTGGAACGGCGCGGGGTGGACCTCGCCGGCGTGGAGCGCGCCAAGGGCAGCTCGTTCCGCTGGCGTGGCCGATACCGCCACGACCTGAACGTGGCCGAGACGCTGGAGACACACCTCGGCGTGTTCTCGAACTTCCGCCCCAAGATTCCGCCGCAGTTCGCGAACGCGCCGTATGTCTTCCTGGGCAACATCGATCCGCGATTGCAGCTCGATGTCCTGACGCAGGTGAGCAAGCCCAAGTTCGTGGCCTGTGACACGATGAATTTCTGGATCGAGAGCCGCCGCCAGGACCTGATTGACCTGTTGGGTCACGTGGACGCGATCACGTTGAACGACGGCGAGGCGCGTCAGCTCACGGACTGTTCCAACCTGGTGAAGGCCGCCAAGTGGATCATGGGGAAGGGCCCCAAGCTCGTGATCATCAAGAAAGGCGAACACGGCGCCTTCATGTTCACGGCAGCTTCCGTCTTCTTTGCCCCAGCGTATCCGCTGGAGGATGTGTTTGATCCCACGGGCGCAGGCGATTCGTTCGCCGGCGGCTTCATGGGATACCTGGCGCGCTCGGGGGACCTTTCTGATGCGAGCCTGCGGCGGGCCGTGATCTACGGGTCCGCCATGGGCTCGTTTGCGGTGGAGCGCTTTTCGATCGAGCGGCTGATTGAAGTGGATGCGAGACAGCTCGCCGACCGCGTGGCCGATTTCCGCAAGCTGGTCGCCTTCGAAGAGGACATCGCGTGAAAGGCTTGGCGTATGCGGATGCTGGCGTGGACATCCACGCAGCGGACGACGCGAAGGCCCGTATCAAGAAGCTGGTCGAGTCCACGTTCACGGCCGGCGTGGTGGGAGGCTTTGGCGGTTTTGGCGGGATGTTTCGTGTGCCGTCAGGCGCCCGGAACCCGATCCTCGTATCCAGCGCCGACGGCGTGGGCACCAAGATCAAGGTCGCAATCGAGGCCGGAAAGCACGACACGATCGGACACGACTTGGTCAATCACTGCGTCAACGACATCCTAGTGCAGGGCGCCGTGCCGCTGTTCTTCCTGGACTACGTCGGTTTCGGAAAACTGGTACCCTCGGTCCTCGAGCAGGTTGTGACCGGCGTCACTCGCGGATGTGTCGAGAACGGGTGTACACTGTCTGGTGGTGAAACGGCTGAACTGCCTGGGGTGTATACACCTCCGGATTACGATCTGGCCGGCTTCATCGTCGGTTATGTGGAAGAGGGCGCGGTACTCGGGCCCCAGCGGGTGGTGGAGGGCGACCACCTGATCGGGCTCGCGAGCAGTGGTCTGCACACGAACGGGTATTCGCTGGCGCGCCGGATTGTGAGCGAGCGCATGAAACTTGCCGTAAGAGACGCATTCCCCAGCGAAAAGGGGACCGTCTCGGAGGTGCTGCTGCGGGTACATACTTCTTATCTGAAGGCGCTCCGCCCGGTGCTCCCGCGCATTCACGCGATGGCGCACATTACGGGCGGTGGGCTGCCGGGAAACCTCAATCGGGCTTTGCCAGCCGATCTGGATGCAGTGGTTGAGACGTCAAGTTGGCGCGTGCCCAACCTGTTCGCGCAATTGCAGAAAGCGGGTGGCGTGTCGCGAGACGAGATGTTTCGGGCGTTCAACATGGGTGTGGGGATGGTGGTCATCACAAGCTCGGCGGACGTTGATGCTGTGAAGAGCAGCGCCAATGCCGCGGGCATCACTGCCTGGTCGCTCGGCCGTATTCAACGCGGCAGCGGCCAGGTCATACTGCAATAGGAGAGGTTCACGCATGCGATTCTTGAGCGCCGTAGCGGTGGCATCACTCGCGGTCGCGAGCTCTGTGCAGGCACAGGGCGTCCCCGCGACGTCGCAGTGCACGGGCGTCGCCAACGACGCCTGCCAGCAGGCGGTCGACTTCTTCCGGTACATGGCGCCGCAACTAGGCACCGCGTTTACCGGCGGCAACACAACCCTTGCGCAGGGCGGCTCGCTCGGCGGCCGCACACTCGGATTGATCCCCAAGTTCGCGGTCAGTGCCAGGGTGAACGTGGTGATGGGCAATATCCCAACTTTCTCTCCGACGCCCGGTCTTCCGGCCAGCGGTACTGCGACGTCCAAGTCGCTGACCACGAGCACCGGCTTGGTGCCGATGCCCGGTATCGACGTGGCGGTCGGGGTGTTCAAGGGCATTCCGCTCGGCGTTTCGAACGTGGGCGGCGTGGACGTGCTGCTGAGCGCCACGTATCTCCCGAAAATCAATAACACCGACATCACGATCACGCCGGACAAGCCCCTCAGCATCGGCTACGGCCTGCGCGTGGGCCTGCTCCAGGAGTCCCTCGTGGCTCCCGGCATCGGTTTCAGCTTCCTGTCGCGCAAGCTGCCGATGACAACCCTGTCCACCTCCACGACCGGCGCGTCGATGACCGTGAATGACCTCGACCTCTCGTCATTCGCGTGGCGCCTGACGGTCAGCAAGAGCCTGTTGCTGTTCGGGATTGCCGCGGGCGTGGGGCAGGACAAGTACGATGCGTCGACGCAGATCTCCGCGACGAGCGGTGTCGCGTCGGTCAATACACCGGCGCTCACGTCCGAAGCCACGCGCACCAACTACTTCGCCGACATCTCCATGAATCTGTTCGTCATGAAGCTGGTGGGCACGATTGGCATGGTGTCCGGCGGCGACATCAAGACGTTCAACAGCTACGACAATCCGGCCGATAAGTCCCGGGTTTACGGTTCGGTCGGAGTCCGTTTCGGCTTGTAATGACAGACACTGCACGTCCGGCGCATGACGCCAATCAGGCGTTCATGCGTCGGGCGCTCGAATTGGCCCGCGAGGGCTGGGGACAGACGGCGCCGAACCCGATGGTCGGCGCCGTTGTTGTTCGTGACGGGCGCATTGTCTCAGAGGGGTTTCATGCGCGCTTCGGCGCCGATCATGCCGAAGCGGTAGCGTTGCGGCGCGCGGGCGAGGCAGCGCGCGGCGCGACGCTCTACGTCACGCTCGAACCGTGCCGGCATTACGGCAAGGTGCCGCCCTGCACGGACGTGATCCTTGAATCCGGTGTGGCGCGTGTCGTGTACGCGGCGCCCGATCCGACGGGGGTGGCGGGTGGAGGGTCGGCAATCCTGAAGGCATCGCTGCTGGAGGTTGAGTCGGGCGTGCTCGAGCGCGAGGCGCGTGAATTGAACGCGCCATTCTATCATGCGGCGGTGAGCGAACTGCCGTGGACTACGCTCAAGCTCGCGGTGTCCGCGGACATGGCGATCGCCACGGAACAGGGATCCACCACATGGCTCACGGGCGAACCTTCGCGCGCCGAGGTCCACCGGATGCGCGCCAACAGTGACGCCGTCGCCGTTGGCGTCGGCACGATCCTCGCCGACGACCCGCGACTCACCGTGCGCGAGGCGCCCAAGCCCAGGAAGCCGCCGGCGCGGGTGGTGTTCGATCGGTCACTGCGCACGCCGCTCCAGGCCAAGGTGGTGCTCACGGCACGGGAGACGCCCACGATCGTGATCGCGAACGCCGCGGCGGATCCGGCAAAGGCCGACGTGTTGCGCGAGGCCGGCGTTCACGTGCTCAATGCCACGGACCTGCACGACGCGTTTCGTCGGCTGCGGTCGGCCGGCGTCCAGTCCTTATTGGTGGAGGG
This sequence comes from Gemmatimonadota bacterium, assembly GCA_038060705.1. Taxonomy (GTDB): domain Bacteria; phylum Gemmatimonadota; class Gemmatimonadetes; order Gemmatimonadales; family Gemmatimonadaceae; genus DASPMP01. Next base: position 12,478 of record JBBTFS010000028.1, on the reverse strand, counting down.
CGGTGCCACCATCGCGAGCGAGGTGGTGAAGGAGGGGCTGGTCCACCGGCTGGCGCTGTTCCAGGCGCCGATAACCCTGGGCCCCTCGGCGCTCCGGGCGTTTGGCTCCAGCACGGCTGGCTTCGTGGAACGCATGGACCTGATGCGGGTGGTGGAACGGCGCGAGATCGGGCCAGACGTGCTGACTGTTTATGCGCTGGTGGAGAGCTAGCGGTGTTCACGGGAATCATCAGCGACGTCGGTACAATCGACCTGGTGTCCGCCTCGGCCGCGGGGCGCGAACTGCGCGCGAAGTGCGCCTTCCAGGACCTGACCGATGGGGAGAGCATTGCCATCAATGGCGCGTGCCTCACCGTCCGTGAGCACGGTTCGGGCTGGTTCACGTGTGCAGCCGTCGAAACCACGCTGGCCGTGACGGTAATCGGAGCCTGGGGGGTCGGGAGGCGCGTGAACCTCGAACGCGCCATGCGCCCCTTGGACCGCTTTGGAGGTCACTTCGTGCAAGGTCATGTCGATGGGGTGGCGCAAGTTACGAGCTCTCATCTCGACGGAGACTCACAGGTTATCGACCTTGCGATCCCGCCCTCGCTCTCAGAGCTTATGGTGGAGCGTGGGTCGGTCGCGATCGACGGCGCGAGCCTCACGATCATCGCCCTGCCGGCGCCAGACACCATCCGGGTTTCCATCATCGACTACACGCGCCGACACACCACGCTCGGCGCTTTGAAAGCGGGTGACACGGTGCACGTCGAGGCGGACATGATTGCCAAGCACGTGCGCGCGATGTTGGCTCCGCACAGGGATACATGAGCTCAGGCACCGTCGAGCAGGCCATCAAGGACATTCGCGCCGGCAAGTTTGTCGTCGTCGCGGACGACGAGGACCGCGAGAACGAGGGTGACCTTATCTGCGCGGCCGAAGTGGTCACGCCCGCGATGGTCAACTTCATGATCAGCCAGGCGCGCGGAATGGTCTGCCTCGCCCTCACGGGCGACCGTGTGGACGCACTTGGCTTGGCACCGATGAGTGAGGCGAACCTCGACGACTACCGTACCGCCTACACGGTGAGCATCGATGCCTCACCACGCCTTGGTGTCACCACGGGAATCAGCGCGCAGGATCGCGCGACCACGATTCGTGTCGCCGTGGATCCGGCCACGCAACCGGGCGACCTGCGGCACGGCGGCCATGTCTTCCCGCTGCGGTCGCGCGAAGGCGGCGTCCTCCAGCGCGTAGGTCACACCGAGGCGTCCGTGGACCTGGCGCGCCTGGCCGGTCTCTCGCCTGCCGGTGTGATCTGCGAGATCCTGAACGAGGACGGCACTGCGTCGCGCCGTCCGGCGCTCGAAAAGTTCGCGGCCACGCACGGCCTCACGTTCATCACGGTGGCTCAGGTCGTGGCGCACCGGCTCAAGAATGAGCGCCTGGTGCATCGCTTGGCGGAAGCGCGCCTGCCTACCGAGCACGGCACGTGGCAGATCATCGGCTATCGCAACGACGTGGACCAGCACGAGCACGTGGCGCTGGTGTACGGCGAGATTGGCGACGGCGAGAATACGCTCGTCCGCATGCACTCCAAGTGCCTCACCGGCGACGTGTTCCACTCCAAGCGTTGTGACTGTGGCTGGCAGCTGGACAAAGCCATGCAGATGATCCAGGTGGAAGGGCGCGGCGTCGTGGTGTACCTGGATCAGGAGGGTCGTGGCATCGGCCTCCTCAACAAGCTCAAGGCGTACGAATTGCAGGACAAAGGCGCCGACACGGTGGAAGCGAACGAGCGGTTGGGCTTCAAGCCGGATTTGCGCAACTACGGCATCGGCGCCCAGATCCTGCTCGACCTGGGTCTCAAGTCGATCCGGCCGATCACCAACAACCCTCGCAAGATGGTGGGCCTCGAGGGCTATGGCTTGGGCCTTGGTGAGCGCGTGCCGCTCGAACAGCCGGTGCACGACGAGAACGCCGGCTACCTCCAGACCAAACGGGACAAGCTCGGGCACCTGCTGGCCTCTTAAGTTTCGCCGCATCAATGCCTGAATACACCGGAACGCCCTCGGGTCGCGGGCGACGCTTTGCCGTCGTCGCCAGCAAGTTCAACGAGGAGATCACGAGCAAGCTGGTCGCGGGCGCCGTGGATGCGCTGGTGAAGCACAGCGTTCTCCAGAAAGAGATTGATGTGGTCTGGGTGCCGGGCGCATGGGAGCTGCCCGCGGCCGCCCGGCGGCTCCTCTCCATGGATCGTTACGATGCCTTGGTGGCGGTGGGGGCCGTCGTGCGTGGCGAGACGCCGCACTTCGACTACGTCGCGGGCGAAGCCGCCCGCGGTCTGGGGCGCGCCAGCGCCGAATACGACCGGCCCATCGGGTTCGGTGTGTTGACCTGCGACACGATGGAGCAGGCGTTGGAGCGCGCTGGCGGCGCGCACGGCAACAAGGGGTGGGACGCGGCGATGGCGGCGCTCGAAATGGTGGATCTCTTCGACCGTCTCGACGCGTCCGATGAGAGTTGAATCGCGCGCGCGGGCACGTGCACTCCAGGCGCTCTACGCGTGGGAGCTGCGCGGCAGCCAGGACCTTGGTCGCGTTGCCAATGAGCTCTTCGACGACCTGTTGGTCGGCGAAGAGGAGCGCCGTATCGCCAGCCAGCTGCTGCAAACCGCGCGCGAACACCTCACGGAGCTGGACGGGGAACTCTCCGCCGTCACCACGAACTGGCGCCTGGACCGCGTCGGTGTCGTGGAGCGCTGCGCGCTACGCCTGGCCGCCGCTGAGCTGTACCGCGGCGAGACGCCACCGCGCGTCGTGCTGCGCGAAGCGATCCGTCTGGCGGAGCGCTACGGCAGTCCGGAGAGTGCCAAGTTCGTGAACGGCGTCCTGGACGCGCTCGCCCGGAAGATGGGGCGGCTGTGATGCGCCTGCTCCTCGTGAACTGGCAGGACATCGAGAATCCGTTGGGTGGAGGCGCCGAGATTCACCTGCACGAGATTTTCGGGCGCTTGGCGAAGCGAGGCCACGAGGTGACGCTGTTGTGCGGCGGTTGGAAGGACTGCGCGCCGCGCACGCGCATCGACGACATGGAGGTGCATCGCGTCGGCACGCGAAAGTCGTTCGCGTTCCTGGCGCCATGGTACTATCGCCGCACGCTGAGCGCCGCACCCTTCGACCTGTTGGTTGAAGACATCAACAAGGTGCCGCTGTACAGCCCGCTCTGGAGCAGGCATCGCGTCGCGGCGTTGGTGCCGCACCTCTTCGGCGCCACGGCGTTTCATGCCTTGCCGGCGCCACTGGCCGCGTGCGTCTGGCTCGCCGAGCGGCCGCTGAGCACCGTATACCATACGGTGGCGTTCGAGGCGATCAGCGAGAGCACCCGCGACGACCTCGCGGATCGTGGTATCGGGCGGGAACGCATCGAGGTGATCTATCCCGGGATTGATGCCATTGGGCACACTCCCGACGCCGCGGCGCGTTCACCCAGACCGGTCTTTGCGTATCTCGGGCGACTCAAGAAGTACAAGGGGGTGCAGCACGTCATCCGCGGTTTCGCCGCGACAACCAACCGCGACGCGGTGCTCGAAATCGCTGGTGCCGGCGACTATCGCGAGGAGCTTGAGGGCCTCGTGGCGTCGCTTGACCTCGGCCAACGCGTGCGGTTTCTTGGGCGTGTCAGCGAGGCGGAGAAGCTCGCGTTGCTGCGGCGAGCGTGGGCCCTCGTCTTCGCGTCGCCCAAGGAAGGGTGGGGAATCACGAACCTGGAAGCCGCCGCGTGCGCCACGCCCGTCATCGCCTCCAACTCACCCGGCATTCGCGAGAGCATTCGCGACGGGGACACTGGATACCTCGTGCCTCACGGTGACGCCGCGGCGATGGCCGTGGCGATGGATCGCATCGCCGCGTCCCGCGATCTCGTGGAGCGACTGGGCCGCGACGCGCGCCGTTTTGCGGAGACGTTCACCTGGGGTCGCGCCGCGGACCAGACGGAACGGCACCTCATGCGCGTCATCGAGGGCCAGTCGTGAAGAAGCCGCGCCCCAAGCAACCGCCCAAGTTGACGGTCGCGCGCCTGGTCGAGCGCATGAGCGACGTGCTGCAACTCGAACATGTGGCGGAGACGGGCGGCCTCGACCGGGTGATCGAGAGTCCGCACGTCTCCAGCCCCGGATTGGCCTTGGCCGGATACACCGAGCGCTTTGCGAACCACCGGCTTCAGGTGCTGGGTGAAACGGAGGCGCGCTATCTCGAGTCCAAAACGGACGATGAGCGCCGCCGGATACTGCGCGATTTCTTCCGGCTCGACGTCCCGTGCCTGTTCCTGAGCAAAGGCCTTCGTCCGCCGCTGGGGCTCGTTGAGGAAGCGACGTTCGCGAACACCGCCGTGCTCGTGTCAAAGCTCAAGACCAACGAGTTCTACAATCGCATCAAGCCGTGGCTCGAGGAGGAGTTCGCCGCCACGACGACGATGCACGCGTCGCTGGCGGACGTGTTCGGCGTCGGACTGCTCTTCGTGGGCCGCAGCGGCATCGGCAAGTCGGAGTGCGTTCTGGACCTGATCGAGCGCGGGCATCGCCTCGTCGCCGACGATCTCGTGCTGATCACGAAACGCGGCGCGGACATCCTGATCGGCCGCGGACATGAGTTGCAGCGCCACTACATGGAGATCCGCGGCATTGGCTTGGTGGACATCCCCGCGATCTTTGGCATCCGCGCCGTGCGCCAGCAAAAGCGCATCGAGGTCGTGGTCCAGTTGGAAGAATGGAACGCTGACGCGGTGGTCGACCGCACGGGACTCGACGGAGAGGACATCGAAGTCCTCGACGTGAAGGTTCCCAAGGTCCGTGTGCTCCTCAATCCGGGCAAGAACATCACGGTCATGTGCGAGGTGATCGCGATGAATCACCTGCTGCGTTACTCCGGCTTCGATCCGGCCGAGCGTTTCAACGAACGCCTTATCAAACAGATGCGGGCGTCGTCCGAGGTGCGGCGGTATCTCCAGGAAGACAATGAGTGACGCCCCCGCGGCGCCTCGAGCCATTGTCGCCGGCCATGGCGGCTTTGCCGATGGCCTCGTGTCCGCGGTGCAGCTCATCACGGGCCGTGGCGATCTGCTGGTGCCGTTCTCGGCGAAGGGACTGAGCGGCGTCGATATCGAGGGTTCGCTGCGGCGTCTGGCCAGCGACCGGGGCCTCCGCGTGGTGTTCACCGATCTGCAGGCGGGCAGTTGCACGATGGCCGCGCGCAAGGCACTGCGCGGCATGGGTGACCACGTGCTCGTCGCGGGCGTGAACTTGCCGATGCTGATTGACTTCGTCTTCGGCGACCAGCTGTCCGCCACGGATGCCGCGCGCCATGCGTTCGAGCGCGGCCGCACTGCCATGAGCCTGATCGAGGGGAAGCCGTGACGCTCGTGCTGAATCGCATCGACGATCGGCTCATCCACGGCCAGGTGGTGGTGGGCTGGGGCCAGCCGTTCGACATCGGCTTCATCGTGCTCGTGAACGACGAAGTGGCCGACAGCGAATGGGAGCAGGAGCTGTACCGCATGGGTACGCCGCCGGAGATGGATCTCTTCTTCCATTCGGTGGACGCCGCGGTGTCAGCCTTGGCGCGATACCGGGAGGACCCGCGCAACGGAATCCTGCTCACCGGCGACGTGACCGCGATGCGCCGATTGGTGACGGATGCCGGCGTGCGCGAGGTGAACATCGGCGGCATTCATCACCGGCCGGATCGGCGGCAGCGTTTGCGGTATGTCTTCCTGTCGCCGGTCGAGGAAGAGGTGTTGAAAGCAATGGAGCGCGAAGGCGCCATCGTCACGGCGCGAGACGTGCCCGCCGCGAACGCGGTGGACCTCAAGAGCCTGCTGGAGACCGAGGAGGCGGCGCGATGATGGACGCGCTCGTTCCGCTCCTCGCGCTCCTCCCACTGGCGCTGCTGGGCGCCGTACTGGGGCTCGACACGGTGAGTTTTCCGCAGGCGATGCTGTCCCGGCCGCTCGTGGCCGCGACGCTGGGCGGCACGTTGGCGGGCTCGCCGTCCGGCGGGCTGCTTGTCGGCGCCGCGCTCGAGCTCATCGCGCTGGAAACCCTGCCGTTCGGCGCCAGCCGGTATCCGGAGTGGGGCTCGGCGTCTGCCGTGGGCGGTGCCCTCTTTGCGTCGTCGCCGACACCGCCGGCGGGCGCCATGTCGCTGGCCGTGATTGCGGCGGTAGCGACGGCATGGATTGGCGGATGGAGCATGGTCGCGATGCGCCAGGTCATCGCGCGCATTGCGCATCGCTCACAGTCGGCGCTGGAGGCCGGGGCACGCGGATCCGTGATTGGGCTCCAGCTGAAGGGCTTGACGGCTGACCTCGCGCGCGGGTTTGTGCTCACGCTCGTCGCGGCTGCCATCTTCGCGCCGTTGACGCGCGCGTCGCTGGCGTTGTGGACGCTGGACGCGCGGGTGTCGCGCGCGATCGCGGTGGCGATTGCGGCGAGTGTGGCTGGTGCGGCCGCGTGGAAACTGTTTCACGGTAGCATGCCAGCGCGATGGGCGTTCCTGAGCGGCCTCGTTGCGGGCTTCACGCTCTTGGCGGCCGCGTGAACGTCATGACCGCCCCCGTAAACGTGCCCGGGTCGCCGCCCGTCCGCATCACCCGCCTCCCGTTGTGGACGGAGGCGCACATGCTGCTGCGATGCTTGGCGATCCAGGGTTCCTGGAACTACGAGACGATGCTTGGCAACGGCATTGGCTTCTGCATGGAGCCGGCCCTCCGTCTCCTGCCGGGGGGCACCCACTCGGCGGCGTTCAAGGCAGCGTTGGCTCGCCAGAGCAAGTATTTCAACGCACATCCGTACCTGGCGTCTGTGGCAGTCGGCGCACTGACGCGCGCCGAGTTGGACGGGGAGCCGGCTGACAAGATCGAACGCTTTCGGACGGCGCTCGCAGGTCCCTTGGGCAGCGTCGGCGACCGGTTGGTCTGGGCCGGTTGGTTGCCGTTGTGCTCGCTGGTGGCGCTGACCGTATTTGGTCTTGGCGCCGGTGCCTTTACGGTGCTCGTGGTGTTCCTGGGCTTGTACAACGTGGGGCACCTGGCCCTGCGCGCGTGGGGACTGCGGACCGGATGGAACCGCGGTCTGCATGTCGCTCAATCGCTGGGGAACCCCGTGTTGCGCCGCGGTCCGCAGGTGATCGCGCCTCTGGCGGCACTGGCCGCCGGCTTCGGCGTTCCGCTCGCGTTGCTGCGCATCATCGGGCCCGGACGCGCGCTCCTTGGCGTGGTGTTGGCGGCCGCCGTGCTCGGTGCGTTCGCGATCGTGCGTTTGCAGGGACGCATTGAAGGGTGGCGGCTGGCGCTGGTCGCGTATGCGGCGGCGGTCCTCCTCGCGGTGGCCGGACGATGATCGAGCGCATCGTCACGATCACCAACAAGTACGGCATTCACGCGCGTCCGGCAGCCGAGATCGTGAAGACTGCCGCGAAGTTCAAGTCCGAGATCACCCTCGTGCGCGACGATGTCGAGGTCAACGGCAAGAGCATCATGGGCGTGATGATGCTGGCGGCGGAGCAGGGCTCCACGTTGCTCGTGCGTGCCGACGGCCCTGATGAGGAAGCCGCGCTGGAAGCGTTGACGTCGCTGATCGCGTCGAACTTCGGGGAGTACGCCTGATGGAGCGCACGCTCAACGGAATACCGGCATCGCCGGGCGTGGCGGTGGGAGCCGTGCACCTGCTGCTGTGGGAGGTGCCGGAGGTGCCGCACCACGTCATCTCGGACCTGGAGATTCCGGCCGAGTTGTCGCGGCTGTCGGAGGCGATCGAACGCGCCAAGGAGCGTCTGCGTCAGGTGCGCACGCGCGTTGAGGTCACGGCAGGCAAGGAGGAGGCCGCGATCTTCGACGTGCAGTACTCCATTCTCGAGGACCGCTCGCTGATCGGCCGCGTTGAGGAGCTGGTCCGCCAGAATCTCGCGGCGGAGAAAGCGTTCGACATCGAAATGACCGAGTGGCGGCAGCGCTTTGCGCGACACACCAGTGCGATGATGCGCGAGCGCGTGAGCGATCTCACGGACGTGCACATCCGGGTGCTCGCGATGCTGCTCAACCTGCCCGACCACGATCCGGTGGACCTGCCTGCCGGCGCCAAAGCCGTGCTGGTGACGCACGACCTGACGCCCGGGCTCACGGTGCAATTGGACCGCAATGCGATCGTGGGCATTGCGACCGACGCCGGGACGCGCACATCGCACGTCGCGATACTGGCGCGCTCACTGGGACTGCCCGCGGTGGTGGGCCTTCGCAACGCGACGGAGTTGTTGCGCGGGCACGAGAGCGTGATCCTCGACGGTACCAAGGGAACCCTCGTCATCAATCCGAGCGAGGAGGATATCCGTCGCTATCGGGAGCGCGCGCGCGAAGAGGAAATCGCGGAAGACGAGCTGCGCGGATTGGCGATGCTCGAGTCGGTGACCAGCGACGGCGAGCGCGTGACGCTGCGGGCCAATGTGGACCTGCCAGAAGAGGCGGAGGTTGCGGCGAAGACCGGTGCGGAGGGCGTGGGCCTGATGCGCACCGAGTTTCTCGTCGTGGGTCGCACCATGATGCCGGACGAGGAAGAGCAATACGTGGCATACCGCCGCGTCGTCGAGGCGTTTGCGGGACACCCGGTGGTGATTCGCACGTATGACGTCGGCGGCGACAAGCTGCCGGTGGGCGGGCATCCCACCGAGGCGAACCCATACCTCGGCTGGCGCGCGATCCGGATGTGCCTCGATGAGCCCGAGCTCTTCAAGACGCAGTTGCGGGCGCTGCTGCGCGCGTCACTGCACGGCGACGTACGCATCATGCTGCCGCTCATTGTTTCGCTCTCCGAAGTCCGCGCCGCACGTACGCTGCTTGCGGAAGCGCGTGAGGAATTGCGCGCGCGCGGCATGACGCTGCCGGACTTCATTCCATTGGGCGTGATGATCGAGACGCCGGCCGCGGCCATTGCCGCCGACACGCTGGTGGAGGAGACCTCGTTCTTCTCCATCGGCACCAACGACCTGGTCCAGTACACGCTGGCGGTGGACCGCGGCAACGCCAACCTGGCCGCCCGGTTCACGCCGCTGCACCCGGCGGTCCTGCGACTCATCCGTCGCACGGTGGAGGCGGGCGCGCAGGGCGGGCTGCACGTGGCGGTCTGCGGCGAAATGGCGTCGCATCCAGTGATGGTGCTTGCCCTGATCGGGCTGGGCGTGCGCGAGTTGAGCGTGAACGGCCGCTCCGTCCCGCTGGTGAAGCGCGTGGTGCGCAGCGTGTCCGCCGCCAGGGCGCGTGACGCCGCCCAGCGCGCCTGTGATGCGCTGACCCCAGAGGACGCCGAGGCGATCCTGTTGACAGAGCTTCGCGCGGCCGTCGGTGATGTGTATTTCGTGAGGGACGGGTTGACGCCGCTGTGACGGTTCTCGGCCGGCGCGATGCGCCGGATTTGTCGCAGGCTTACTTTTCATCCGCGCCGAAGGCGCGGCCGAGAACATTTTTCCACGGCGCAGCCGTGGCCGAGAACAGCCTTGTACGATCGCCATCTCTTTACCTCCGAATCCGTAACCGAAGGCCATCCTGACAAGGTCGCGGACGCCATTTCCGATGCCGTCCTCGACGCCATCCTGACGGACGATCCCGCGGCGCGCGTTGCCTGCGAAACGCTCGTCACGACGGGCATGGCCTGCGTGTCCGGCGAGATCACGACGTCCACGTACGTCGACATTCCGAAGATCGTGCGCTCGACGATCCGGGACATCGGCTATACGGACGCGAATTACGGGTTCGACTCGCACACGTGCGCCGTGATCAGCACGATTGGCACGCAGTCGCCCGACATCGCCATGGGCGTTGATACCGGCGGTGCTGGTGATCAAGGCATGATGTTCGGCTATGCGACGGATGAGACCGCGGACCTGATGCCACTGCCCATCATGCTGGCGCACAAGCTTACGCGCGCGCTGGCGGCGAGTCGCAAGGGCGGGGACATCAAGTGGCTGCGCCCCGACGGCAAGTCGCAGGTGAGCGTGTTGTACGAGGATCACCAGCCAGTGGCGGTGGAGACGGTGGTCATCTCGACGCAGCACCACGACGGCATTAGTTCCAGCAAGATCCGCAAGACCATCATCGAGGAAGTGATCGAGCCGAACATCCCGGAGCGCCTGCGTCGCGGAAAGATCAAGTACCACGTCAATCCGACGGGCCGCTTCGTCGTCGGCGGGCCGCAGGGCGACGCAGGGCTCACGGGCCGCAAGATCATTGTCGACACCTACGGCGGCATGGGCCGTCACGGCGGTGGCGCGTTCAGCGGCAAGGATCCGTCGAAAGTGGACCGGTCGGCGTGCTATGCCGCGCGCTGGGTCGCGAAGAACATCGTGGCCGCGGAACTCGCGCGCCGCTGCGAAGTGCAGCTCGCGTACGCGATCGGCGTCGCGGAACCGGTGTCTGTCATGATGGATACGTTCGGTACGTCGGTCGTTCCGGAGCGCGAGATCATGCGCGCCGTGCGCGACACGTTCGACCTCACCCCCAAGGGCATCATTACCGCGCTCGACCTCCGCAAGCCGATCTATCGCGAGACCTCGGCGTACGGGCACTTCGGGCGCAAGCCCAGGCAGCTTGGCTCCGGCAAGAAGGGCCGGACGCTGTTCTCGTGGGAACGCACGGATCGGGCGGCCGCACTGCAGCGCGCGGTGCGCTGAACCCCGTTGGAGCAGGACATGATCGAAGTCGTCGTCTCACGTCTTGGCCTGGACAGCAGCACGCAATCCTACGTCGTCATTCTGCAGGAGAAAGACGGCTCGCGCGTGCTGCCCATCTGGATCGGTGAGTCGGAGGCGCAGTCCATCGTCATGCAGATGCACAACATCAAGCGTCCGCGTCCACTCACGCACGATCTGGTCAAGAGTCTGATCGTGGGCTTGGGTGGGACGGTACGCCGGGTCCAGATCACCCGCGTCGAGAACAACACGTACTTCGCGGAACTGCACGTGACGCATGACAACCAAGTGGTGCAGGTGGATGCGCGGCCTTCGGACAGCATTGCCATCGCCCTGCGCGTCGAGGCGCCAATCTTCGCATCGGATGAGTTGCTCAGCGAGGTGCACGTGGAAGAGGCGACGGACTCCTTTGGCGGCGAGTTGAAGAACGCCACCGAACTCAGCGCGGAACAGCTCAAGGAGTACCTCGAGCGGCTTCGGCCCGAGGATTTCGGAAAGTTCAACCTCTGAGCGTGCGCCGGACGGTCGCGCTGCTCGCGGTCGCCGGACTGGCCGCGGCTGACGCCGTCGCGACGGCACAGGGCCCGGTCTCGGTCCAGAATCGCGTCGCGGAGGGTCGCGTGCGACGTCCGGGCGAGAAGGGACCAATGGCCGTGCCCGGCGCCTGGGTGATTCTCCATCGCGTCGGGTCCGACCGCGCCGCGCCACTGGACTCACTGCGCGCCGGCGGCGACGGCGCCTTTCGGTTTCGCTACGCAGTGTCCGGATCGCCGGATGCGGTCTACTTCGTGTCAACCACGTTTCGCGGCATCGCGTATTTCTCCACGCCACTGCGTGAGCGAACGGTGCGCGCCGGCGACGCCGATCTCCTGGTCTATGACACGACCACCGTGGATTCGGCGTTGAGCGTTCAGGGTCGCCACATCGTCGTGTCGGCGCCACGCAATGGGCGACGCGAAGTCGCCGAGATTTTCGAGATCGAGAACTCGGGCACGCGCACCGTGGTGCCGCGCGACAGCACGCGCCCGTTGTTGGCGACGCGCTTTCCGGCAGAGGCTGAAAGTCTCACGGTGGCGCCCGGCGACTTGAGCGCGGGCGCCGTGAGCTTTCGCGGCGGGCGCGGGGAGGTCTTCGCGCCGATCTCGCCGGGCGTCCGCCAACTGGTAGTCACGTATCGCCTTCCGGCGCGCGCGTTCCCGTTGTCGGTGCCGGTGGAGCGCCCGATCGGCGTGCTCGAAGTCCTGCTCGAAGAACCGAGGGCCGTGGCGGACGGTGCCGGTCTGCGTGAGACCGAGGCGGCTGACATCGACGGGCGCACCTTCCGGCGGTTCGTCGTGCGCGACGTGGGACCGCCCGCCGTCTTGCGCATCAAAGCCCAGACGCCGTCCGAAGGAGGTTCCGCCACAATTCTGGCGCTCGCGGGCACGCTGACCCTTGCGATGATGGCAGGGCTCGCCGTGTGGTATTCTCGCCGTCGGGTCCTGTGGCCCGTGCCATTGACGCCGGGAGTGTCGGCGAGCGACGTGCTTGTCGCGGAACTGGCGTCGCTCGACGCACGATTCGCCCGGAGCGGCAACCCTGGCGCCGAGGAGCGATCGCATCACGAGCGCACGCGCGCCGAACTCAAGGCGCGCATCGCGGAATCGCTTGCCCGCGAATCACCGCGGGCCTAGCTTCACCGCGGGTACACAAAACGACGCGCGCGCGGGAAACGGAAACCGGTGTGATGCCGGTGCGGCCCCGCCACTGTAACGGGCAGCAGGATC
>JBBTFS010000027.1:4609-24111 GCA_038060705.1 Gemmatimonadota bacterium | reverse complement strand
CCTCCTCCCTCCTCCCTGTCCTTGCAACGTCGCAGCGGCAACATCCGATCCAGTCGCATCTGGCTTGGCAGCGAGCACGGCTCGAACATCGCTGTCATCCTGGAAGAAGCGCGCGAACTGAAAGCCACCGACGTGCACATCATGGCGGGATCGGTCGTCCTGTTCCGGGTTGACGGGCAGTTGCAGCCGTTCTCGGACGACGTGATGTCCGCGTCCACGGCACGGCACCTCTCCTGCGCGCTGCTGTCCGAACAGCAGGTCGCGACGCTGGACGAAGAGCTGGACCTGGACTTCATGTGCGTGGACGCCAAGCAACAGCGCTACCGCGTGAACGTGGGTCAGTTCAACGGCGCCACCGGCAGCACCATTCGCCTGCTGCCCAGCAGGCCACTCGCGCTGGAGGACTTGAAGCTCCCGCCTGTCGTGACTGACATGACCCACCGCGGCAAGGGGCTCATTCTCATCACCGGCAGCACCAGCCAGGGCAAAACCACGACGATGGCCGCCATGGTGGACGCGATCAACCGGCACAGCCGCAAGCACATCATCACGATCGAGGACCCGATCGAGTACCTGCACACCGCGGGCAAGTCGCTGGTTCGCCAGCGCGAGGTGGGCCGGGACACGAAGTCGTTCGCGTCCGGCCTGCGCGCCGCCATGCGTCAGGATCCCGACGTGGTGCTCATCGGAGAAATGCGCGACTACGACACCATCGAAACGGCGCTGCGTGCCGCCGAGACCGGCATCCTGGTGCTCTCGACGATGCACATCGTGTCCATCGAGAAGCTCATGGACCGGCTGTTGGCGTTCGTGCCCCATGGCCGCGAGAACATGATCCGCGCGATGGCGTCGGAGTCGCTGCAGTGCGTGGTCCACCAGGAGTTGCTGCCCACCGTGGACGGCGGCAAGCGCATCGCGGCGGAAGTGCTGGTCGCCACCCGCGCGGTGAAGAATCAGATCCGGGCCGGGACCGATCTGCAGTTGCGCACCAGCATTCAGGTGGGGATGACGGTGGGCATGCAGACCATGGCGCAATCACTCGATGAACTGCTCCAGGAAGGCGCGATCACCGAGGGGATCCACCAAAGCGTCTTGAAGGACTACCAGCCGATCGGCTCCTGACCGGTGACGCGGTGAGCGGACCGATGCCCGCCGGGAACGAGGACCAGGCTTTTCTCCGGCAACTCGAAACAGCGCTCGGCAACGACTATCACGTCGACCGGCTCATTGGCCAAGGCGGATTCGGGCGCGTCTACGCGGCGACCGATGTGCGACTGGGCCGGTCCGTGGCGATCAAGTTGATCCGGCCCGACCTCGCCGGTGCGCGCGCTTTTGTGGACCGATTCCGCAGCGAGGGCACGGCGCTGGCCAAGTTCCGGCATCCGGGCATCGTGCCCATCTACGACATCCGCGAGCACGAGGGCCTGATCTACTACGTCATGCCGTTGATCGAGGGTGAGACGGTGCGCACCAAGCTCGAGAAACGCGGCCGGCTGTCGCCCAAGGAAACGCAACGCATCTTGATCGAGCTGTGCGATTGCCTGGCCGCAACGCATCGCGGCGGCATCGTCCATCGCGACATCAAGCCGGACAACGTCATCCTCGAGGGGACAGCGCTGGGAAAGGCGTTGCTCATGGACTTCGGCATCGCCAAGACGGTGCGCGAGCTGGAGGAGAGCACCGGCGGTCTGCTGATGGGCACGCCGACGTACATGTCACCGGAGCAGGTGAGCGGCGACTCCGTACTGGACCATCGGTCCGATTTGTATTCGGTGGGCGTGATGGCGTATCACATGCTCACCGGCAAACCGCCATTCCAGGGCAACTCGGCACACGCAGTGCTCGCGGGACACGTGACCGACCGCCCCGAGCCGATCCGGAAGAAACATCCGTCGGTCCCCCGCGGCTTGGCGGAGGCGGTGGAGCGCTGTCTCGAAAAGCGCCCTGAAGACCGGTTTCAGTCGGCAGCCGAGCTCAGTACGGCGCTCCAGCTGGTGGTGTTCGCCTCAGACGTGGAGCTGGACGAGCCCGCGCCGCCCAACTATGCGATGCCGTTCTTTGCGGGATTGTCGGTGGAATGCGCCGCGTTCGCCGCCTTGGACATCCGGCCCCTGTTCATCGCGCTGACCTCCACGGAGCTGTGGTACATGGCCGGTGGCTTCGGCCTGCTGGCGGTGTTGTTGTCCCCGGTGGCGCGAGCGGCCACCGGCCCGCTGGACGCCGAAATGCGCGATTGGTACCGGAATCACACCCGAAGGAAGATCACGCCATGACTCGACTCCTTTTCGGCCTCGCGGTGATCCTGTTGGTGCCGGCGGCGCGCTCTCAGCAGGTCGCCGACACCGCGTTCGACATCTCGGTGGCTCGCCCGGCGCATATGCGGCGCCATTCACCATGGGGACCAAGCGCGCTGGCTACCGGAAGCCAGGACCGCCCTTGCGATCGTCGAGCACGAAGTGCGCACGCCCCGGCATCTTCACCGCCGGAAGCATCCTGGCATTCATGATGGCATCGCGCGCAATCACGCCGTTCTCCGCGAGCAAGAAGGCCACCACGCTGTAGACCTCGTCGGGCTTGAGCGTGCTCGAGGCCGGAAACGGCATGGCCCGATTGATGTAGTCATACAGCGTTGTGGCGTAGGGCCAGTAGTTACCGACGGTCTTGGCCGCCTTGGGATCGTCCCCGAACGGAAAGTTCTTCGGCTCCGCGCCGATGAGCTTGGGATACGTGGGTGGAATGCCCTCTCCCTTGGCCCCATGACACACCGCGCACTGCTTGGCGTACACGTCGGCGCCCTTGGCATACGTGCCACGCCCTGTGGGCAGCCCTGCGCCATCCGGGTTGGCGTCGATATCCCACGCGCGGACCTCCGCGTACGATGCATCGCGGCCAATGCTGCGATACCGCTTGGTCTGCGTGCCGGCCTGCGACGCGTCGGACGCCTGGCATCCGGCGACCGCGACACCCGCGACGGCAAGAAACAGCGAGGCGTATTTCATGCGGTGCCCGCGAACGTCACGCGGCCGTCGCGATCCACACTCCACGCGCGGATGTAGGTGAAGTGGTAGTCCGTCCCCTTGCCGCGTGCGGACTCAAAGACCGCTCGCGTCGGCTGTACCGCACCGGTCTCATCCGTCGCGCGGCTCATGATCGTGGTGGGACGTCCGTTCCAGTTCCACATGTGACGGAAGCGCGTGTGCGCTTTGGTCTGCACCGGCCCCTGCAGCTCGGCTTTCTCCCAGCTGGCGCCTCCGTCCGTGCTGACGTCGACACTGGTCACCTTCCCCCGCCCGGACCACGCAAGGCCCGAGACTTCGCCCCAGCCACGATCGATCCGAGCCGGGTGCGTCGGTGAGGTGATGACGGACTTCACATCCATCACGAAGCTGAACTGTCGCGCTTTGCCGCCGGCGAGCGGGTCCGTGTACTTCGACGTCTCGTCCTTGGACATGTTCGGCTGGTCCACGGCCTTGAGGCGACGCAACCACTTGATGCACATGTTGCCCTCGAAGCCCGGCAGGAACAGGCGCAACGGGTAGCCGTTGGACGGGCGCAGCGGTTCTCCGTTGAATGCCCAGACCACCAGCGCGTCGTCCATCGCCTTGTCGAGCGGAACACTGCGCGAGAGCTTGGCGGCGTCGGCGCCTTCCGCCAATAGCCATTTCGCCGCCGTGCGCATGCCGGTCTCGCGGAGCAGCACCTTGAGCTCGACGCCCGTCCATTCCCCGTTGCAGGTGAGCCCGTCCACGTTCTGCGGCGTCATGTCGGGCTTGGGATCACGAAACGCCGCGCGCCCGTTGCCAGAGCACTCCAGAAAATGGACCCTGGAGGCACTGGGAAAGCGCTTCAGGTCGGCCATCGTGAAGGTCATCGGCCGGTCGACAAGGCCATGGATGAGCAGCTTATGCGTAGCCGGATCCAGCGCGGGAACCCCGGAGTGATGCCGCTCGAAAAGCAGGTCATTGGGCGTCATGGTGCCCGTCAACTGGTGCAACGGCGTGAACGACGCCCCGGTCTGCACTCCGACGGGTGTGCGCGCCGGCGACTCGAACGGCGACCGCGCGGAAGTCGCCGTGGTGGGCCCGCCCGGAACTGACGACGGATCGGTTGCTGGGGACTGCGCCGCCGCTGTCTCGGCCAGCGCCGGCAACTGCGCCGGCAACAGCGCCGCGCCGGCGGTGAGCGCCGCGCCAGCGAGCAGCTCGCGCCGCGAAATGGGATCGGTGGTCTTTTTCATCTACTGGCGTGCGCGAGGTGGCGCGGGAACGATGGTGGTGGCCGGCCGGGACCGCGGAAGCACGGGCGGGGGGAGGTACGCGGAATGACCCTTGGTGGCATAGGGAATGTCCGACGGCGCATCGCCGGCCGGCCAATCGGCCTCCTTCCCCGGAGAATCGGGCCGCGGCTGCGCCGTGATGAACGCCGCGACGTCGAACGCCTCCTGGTGCGAAAGCGTCTTGCCCATGCCGAACGGCATGTTGTGCCAGATGAACGACGCGGCCTTGCTCTGGCGTGCCATCGACGCGCCGACACTGAACGACCTTGGGCCCCAGAGCGCCGGAATGCGCGGCTTCAGCGTCGCATTCCCCTCGCCGGTCGCGAGGTGACACGACGCGCACTTGGTGTTGTACACCTGAATGCCACGCGCACGGTCTCCGGTGAGCCCGGCGGGCATCGCCAACAGTCCCTGCGCCCCGGTGACTTTGCCTCCCTCACCAGTTGGCACGCCGCCCGACACCCAAGCGATATACGCGAGAATGTCCTGCATCTCGCGGCTGTCCGTGGAAAGTCTGCTGCCGGACAAGCTGCGCGTGAAGCAGTAGTTCACGCGATCCGCCAGCCCGATGACCGCAGCCGAGCGCTCGAGGTATTTGGGAAAGCGGGCGTGCGAACCGACCAGCGGCGCAGCCTCAGCAACTCGGCCGGCAACCAGGTGGCAATTGCCGCACGTGATGTTGCCAGGCGCGAACGCCGGCAGACTGTCCGGCGTGTCGACGATCAACGCCAAGCCGCGGCGAATCGACGCGCCCAGCGAGTCGGCCGGAATCTGGGAGTCGGCCGGCGGCCGCCAATCCGTGGCCGCGGCGCGGCTGACTTCCGGCTGGCGATCCAACGTGCATGCCGTGACGAAGGCCGCCATCAGCGCGGCGCGCACGAGGCGCAATGTTCGACTCGTGTGCGTCACGTCAGCGCGCGCCGAGGTACCGCTTGGCGATGGCAGGTTCGGTGCGGGACGCGTCCGCCTTGCTCAGCAGTTCCAGTACCTCGGAGTACCTGGCCCGCGCGACGGCGTGGTTGCCCGCGCGATCAGCGGCGCGCGCGGCGCCCCAGAGGGCGCGGAAGCGGCGCAACTCCCGAACGAGCGTCTTCTCGTATGACGCCAGCGCGTCGGCGGGCCGACCGATCTGGAGGAGGAGATCGCCCTCGAGTTCGCGTGCCGGTAGAATGGGCCCCGGTGTCACCGGGTGCTTCTCGACGGTCTCTTCGAGCTCCGCGCCCGCCCGCGCCAGCTGGAGCGCCTTGGCGGTGTCGTGCGTGGCAAACGCGACCCACGCCGAGGCTGCCAACCGCTGCGCCTCGACGATGGTGGCCCAATACGTGTCGTTGGCACGATCGAGCTGTGCCTTGGTGGCCGTGAGCGAATCCACGTCGCGCTGCGCCGGCGCCGGATTGCCGGACCTCGCGGCGCCAACCGCCCGGGAGAACCACGTGATGGCGCGGACGTTCGGCGCCGCGTTCACCGGCACCCGAAGGTTCGCGGCCTCGCTCCACGCGTCGCGTTCAACGGCGTACCGCGCGGGCATGGCAGTGAAATTGTAGCCCAGGGTGCCACTGTAGAACTGATCGTTGTTTCTGATGGCGCGGTCGACGACGTCCTTGGCCTCGCGCTCGCGTCCCTGCTGCAGGTACGCGTACACCATGTAGTCCATGGGATGGACCGCGGCGTTGGAGTCCGGCTCCGCGCGCGCGGACCGTTGGTTGGTCTCGATGGACTCGTCCCAGCGACCCAGCCGCGTGAAGATGTGCGACGGCATGTGCAGCGCGTGCGGCGCCGCGGGCGCGATGCTGGCATACGCCTTGGCTGCCTTGGCGCCACGCGCCGCGGTGGCAGGCGCGTCGTACGCGTGGATGATGTAGTGCGCCAAGCCGGGGTGGTCCGGATGCGCGTCAAAGAGCGGCTGCATGAGCTCGGCCGCGGCGATCTGCTGCGCGAACGTCATGTCCGTGGTCGACGCGTTGGCCACGAGGGTCCGGGCATAGAAGATCGTGGCTTCCTTGTCCTCCGGGTGCGCCTTGCGCAGCGCGTCCCACGCCTGTTCCTGCGCCTTCATTCGCGCCGCGTGGTTGTCCGTGGCCGCGGCGCTGTAGTAGGCGACCCCCGTTGCCGCATACATCTGTTCGCGGTGCGTGGCCTTGGCGGCGAGCGCCTGGGCCCGCTGAGACAGGGCCAACCCCTGCTGAAGCCGCTCGGCGTTGGGGCCGATGCGCGTCATGGGATTCCCCATGAGGGTAACTGCGCGGCCCCAGTGGGCCAAAGCACACGTGGAGTCGGCTTTGATGATCTCGCCGAACGCGGCGTTGGCGGCGTCGAACCAGAAGGAGTGCAGCATCGCCACCGCGCGCTCGAAGCGCGGCTGGATGCCTGGTGCGCAGGAGATCGGAAAGGCAACGCGGCCCAATTGCTCAGCGGGGCCGGCCGGATGTTGATGGTCCTGGGCAACGCCAACGGCTGGCGTCGCGAGAGCAAGGGCAAGCAGGATGTGGCGCATGGCGAAAGGTCGCCCGACGGTGCCGATCAGTCCAGCGGATGCTTGAACCGCAGCCCCTTGAAGCGCGCGAAGTCCCCGTCGGCGGTGACGAGCGTGCACCCCTGTTCGATCGCCAGCGCCGCCAGCCAGGCGTCGGTGACGAGGTTGCCACGCGCGCGCGCATTTCGGCACAAGCCGGCGAATACGTCCCAGTGGCCCGGGCCCGGTTGCACCGCGTGCGCCGAGGGCGCCGCCCGCACTGCACTTGTGAACGCCAGCGCCTCATCCGTCGTGCTCGGCGCCTTCCACAAGCTCCTGTGGGTGGTGATCCGCACGACCGCGCCAAGGGACTCGGGCGCGAACGCCACTGGGACCACGCCAGCCAGGGCCTCGCTCAACCAACGCCGGAATTCCCCGTGCCGCGGCGCGTCGCGACGACAAGCGTACACCAGCACGTTGACATCCAGCAGAATCACTCGATGCCGTCCATCAGGTCGAGCAGCGCTGAGGTGTCGTCGAGGTTAACGCCGGGCTTCAGGCCGCCGAAACCGAACGATGGCAGGGTAAACGGCTTCTTCGACCGGCGGCTCGGGTCCTCGGCCAGATACTCGGACAGCGCACGCTCCATAACCGCGGTCAGCGTGATGTCGTTCTTGCGGGCATAGACCTTGGCTTTCTGGACCAGCGTATTGCTGAGCCGCAGCGTCGTGTGGCGGTTCTTCATGCTGTATGTCTAGATGTCATATAGCTGTATGTCAAGCGGTATCGAGACGGCCGACGACTATCCTGGCGCTGACTCCGACGCCACGCACTCCCTGATGATGGCGGCCCAGACTTCCACGTGGCGCGGCTTGTTGAGGTCGGGATCCACCACCGCGATTTGCAGATCAGGGTCCGCCCGCAGCGCGGGCCAGCCCCACAGTTTCACCACGATCCCCGGCATGATCTGGCCCGCGGACACGGTGATCACTTTGCCGTTGTCCCGCCGGACAAAGAACGGACTCACCAGGTTGGTGCTCTTCTGGATGTTGGGGCGGTGGACCTTGAAGAAGATGCCGTCGGGGTCCGTGAACGCTACGGGCTGGAGCGTGAGGTCGGCGCCCGACCGCTTGATATGGACGGTCGCGATCTCGGTGATCTGTGCGTCGGTCAGCATCGTGCCGACTATTATGGCGCGCGCGGATGCGCGCGCAAGAACTCCGCGATGTAGTCCATGACGTCCACCGTCGGCTTCCACCCAATGGACCGTGCTTTGGCAGAGGACATCGTCGCCTCGGCCCGACCCGGATACCCTTTCACCTTCTGCACGGGACCGCCGAACGCTTTGGCAATCTCCATGACGGAATGGGTGCGCGTCGTGCCCAGCGCGTAGCGGTCGCCTGTTCCCTTCTTTGCCGTGAGTATGATGCCGCGCGCCAAGTCCTTCACGTACGTAAAGGCGCGGCGCTGCGTTCCGGGGCTCACCACGGTGAGCGGCTCACCACGGAGATACTGCCCTTCGAAGATCGCAATCACGGTGCCGTATTTCCGGTCACCGCGCTCGCGCGGCCCAAACCCGTTGTAGAAATAACAAATCGCGTACGGCAGCTTGTACCAGCGACCGTAGTCGTTGATCAGGTCGACGTTGGCGGCCTTGGTGAACGAGTACGGATTCTGGTGCCGGCCGTCGCCCTCGATGGCGAACTTCGTGCTCGACGCCGCGTATACCAGCTTCTTGACGCGACGCGCGCGACAGTACTCGGCCACCGCGAACGTGCCGACGATGTTCATGTCGAACACCACGCGGACGTCATCGAACGACGGCGCGATGCGTGAATACTCGCCCAAGTGGTACACGACGTCGGGCGTTTCGGGCACGAGGCGCTCGATGTCCTTGGTGTGACCTTCGCGGTATTCGGCTCCGTCGATGTGGTTCGCCGGTGTGCCGATGAAATAGTTGTCGAGCGAGATGACCCGGTTGCGCTCGTCGGCCACGAGCAGCTCGATCACGTGCGAGCCCACGTGGCCGGCGCCGCCGGTCACCAGAATCGTGCGTTGTTTCATCGGGGGCTGGGCCGCTACTTCTTCATCGGGCGAAGGTTCCACTCGAAGAACGCCCAGGTACGGTTCCACGAGTCAATCTGCTCCGGCGTGTCGTCGCGCTCCATGGCGTCATTCTTGACGCGCCGATTGAACGTGTGGCCGCAGCCGCCGCCACCGGGCGGTGGATCCACATAAATCTTGGTCTCGGCCAGATCTGGCTTGAGCGCCTGCAACGTGTAGACCATTTGCTGGTTCTCTCTGAAGAACACATCGCAGTCATTGGTCGCGACGTGCACGAGAATCGGCACCGTGAGCCCCTGCGCGTGAAAGACGGGCGAGCGCTTGATGTACTCCTCCGTCTTCTCAAACGGCAGCCCCTGAATGCCTTCTTCGGCCGCGAACGATGCGGCGTAGCCGGGTCCGTGGTCGGACAAGCGGAAGATCAGGTTGGTGACCGGCACCATCGCCACGCCCACCTTGAACGGATGTTCGTAGCGGAACAGGATGTGCGAGACGATGAATCCGCCGTGGCTCCATCCCATCGCACCCAGCCTGTCCATGTCCACGTACGGCAATGTCTTCAGGTAGTCCACGGATGACAGCGCGTCGTCCACTTCCTTCCCGCCGTAGTCGATCGCCTTGTAGAACTCCTCGCCAAAGCCGGTGCTGCCACGATACTCGGGGGTGATGATGACGTACCCCTTCTGCACCGCGTCCCGTACGAACGGCCACATCCCGATGCTCCAGTCGCCGTGCACGCCGCCGTGGATCCAGACGAGCGCCGCGTGCTTCTCCGCTTTCTTGTTGAGCGGCGCGAACAGGTACGCCGGGATCTCCATCCCGTCGGCCCGACTCTTGAACGACACCTTCTGGAATTCCATCACGCCCTTGGCGCGGGCGGCATAGGCGCTGTCCGTCAGCTTCTTGCGCGCCATCTGCACCGCGCAGTTCTGGCCACAGCCCGGCAGGTCCTTGGGGTCCTTGCTGACGTACAGCTCGCGTGCGCGAAGAGTGTCGCCGATGGGAACGTTCCGGCGACGCGGACCCTGCGGACCCCGCGGACCCTGCTGTTGGGCCTGCGCCGGCGGATTCTGCGCCCATACCGGATCGGTGAGGAGTGTGGCAGCCGCAATGGCGGCAAGCAGGCGCGGGGAGTAGCGAAGCATGGCTCGTATTCCGTGAGGTGACGGGCAGAAGATAACTTCCGTCGACATGGACCGGCGAGCGTTTCTCCTGACCGCAACTGCTTCAGCCGTCGGCTCTCGGCTTCGGCTGTCCGCTTGGCCTGAGGGCCTGAGGTTGGAGCGGCCAAGGCCCAGCCCGGCGCAGCTCGCGTGGCAGCGCGACGAACTGGCGCTGTTCCTCCACTTCGGCGTCAACACGTTCACCGACCGCGAGTGGGGCGACGGCAAGGAAGATCCGGCGATCTTCAACCCGGTTCGTCTGGAGGCAAGCCAATGGGCGCGCGCCGCACAATCGTCCGGATTTCGCGCGGTGATTCTCACGGCCAAGCATCACGACGGATTCTGCCTCTGGCCGTCGGCAACGACAAAACACTCGGTGGCCTCCAGCCCTTGGCGCGGCGGCACCGGTGATCTGGTGCGCGAATTCGTGATCGCATGTCGCGCGGAAGGCCTTCGCCCCGGGCTGTATCTCTCGCCGTGGGACCGGAATCACCCGACGTATGGTGATTCGCCGCGCTACATGGACGTGTACATCCAGCAGCTCACGGAACTGTGCACGCGGTACGGGCAGCTCGCCGAAGTGTGGTTCGATGGCGCCAACGGTGAGGGCCCCAGCGGCAAGCGGCAGGTATATGACTGGCCCCGCATCTGGGGCACGGTGCGCCGCTTGCAGCCGGACGCGGTGATGTTCTCGGACGCGGGCCCCGACGTGCGCTGGTGCGGCAACGAGAGCGGCACGGCCGGCGATCCCAACTGGTCTACGATGAATCCGGCCGCGGTGCCCTACCCCGGCGCCGACGGCCCCGGCATCATCTCGGCACTTCAGCATGGCGATCCGGCGGGCACCGTGTGGCGGCCCGCCGAGGTGGACGTCTCCATTCGGCCGGGCTGGTTCCACCATCCGGCACAGGACGCGCGCGTGCGTTCCGTGGACAATCTCGTCGAGTTGTACCTCACGAGCGTTGGCCGCAACGGAAAGCTGCTGCTCAACGTTCCACCTGCGCGCACCGGGTTGCTGCACGACACGGATGTGGCGCGGTTGGCCGGGATGCACGAACGCCTCGGCGCGATGTTTGGCCACGACCTCGCCGCCAATTTGACGCGACAGGCCAATGCCCAGGAAGGGACCGCGACGATCGACCTGACGCTCGAGGAGCCGACCGCGATCGCGGCGATCAGGCTGGGTGAGGAGATCGCGGCCGGGCAGGTCGTCTCGCGCTACTCGGTATCGGGCTACGCGGCCGGCGATTGGCGCCCGCTGAGCCGCGGCACGACGATCGGGTACGCGAGGATCGACCGCTTTGACCCGATCACCGTCAGCCGTGTGCGCGTGTCCATCGAAAGCGCGCTCGCCACACCGGCCGTGACGACCGTCGCGCTGTACGCTCCAGCTTAGGTAGCCGTTGGTCAGCCCGGGGCAGTTAGGGAACCTCTGATTAACTCAGTCGTCATTGTGAGCGACGAACCTGCCCGTACGTGCCGTGACCAGCAGCACGGCCCCTCGGCCACACGGTCAGCCGGATTCGGCGGATGGCGCGGACGCGACGGACTGGCCAGGCGTCACTGGCGCCTCCCGGCCCAAGGCAATGGCACTTTTTCTATGGCCCTCGGCCGCAAACAGTGACTCGTGCACATCACGCGGTCACCAGGAGACGTGCAGTTCACGCCGTGTTCTGCCTGATCCGCCAACTCCGCTCCCATCCGGATAGACTCTGGCCGAGGGGGTGGCCCGGGATTCGGCCGAGCGCGACGGCGGAGCTACGATTCGTCGCCGCTGCGCCGCTCAGAATGACAATTGATCAGAGGTTCCTTAGGGCCGCATAGCAGGTGGCGTGGGCACGAACGGCGGCGGCACTCCGATCGACGCAGCCGGCGGCGCCTTGCGCGTGCGATTGTACTCCCGCCACGCGGCCGCCATCGTCTGCTGACGTTGCACCCAGAGTTGCGTCGGCACGTCGAACCGTGCCAGCACGTTGTCGATCCAATACGGCCGGTTCTCGGCCATCCACGCCTGCTGATACAGCTGCCGCAGGTTCGCGTACCCTTCGCGCATATCCTGAATGCGGCCGTTAATGCTGGTGATGTCGCCAAAGTTGCGCCCCGCTTCGGACCGGCCCTCGCGCGTGGTGTCCGCCGCCTCGATGCGAGCATACATGCCGGCGATCTCGTCCGCGAACTGGAATTTGGCCGCGAGCCAGTCGATGCGCCGTGCGCCGAGCTCCACGGAGGTGAGCGACTGCATCTCACGCAGGGCTTGACCGCTGCGACGCACCTGCGCAATCAGCACCAGCGCCGACTCGGCCATCACGCGCACGTCCCGCGCCGCCGGCAGAATCCGCGCGTTCAGCAGTTGGCCTTCCGTGCTCCACGGATCCAGGTAG
This sequence comes from Gemmatimonadota bacterium, assembly GCA_038060705.1. GTDB lineage: Bacteria > Gemmatimonadota > Gemmatimonadetes > Gemmatimonadales > Gemmatimonadaceae > DASPMP01. The sequence continues at coordinate 11,775 of JBBTFS010000027.1, read as the reverse complement.
AACAAGAACGTGCTCGCGTCTCCCACGCCGGCATCCCGCAACCGTGCCTGGGCGGCGCTCAATTTGCGCTGGGCGTCGTCGATCTTGCCCGTCGTGTCGCCATGAAACACGCGTCCGTAGCTGCGCTCGAATTCGGGAATGCTGCTCTCGCCTGGCTGCCATGACGCAGCCGCGCCAAACAACACGCCGTACCACGTCTGCTCGAACAACGCGTCGCCATCGTCGTCCCAGGACGTATTGAGCACGCCGGTCGCGCCCCAACGCTGCCCGTCGCGGATGAAGCCCTGGATGTTTCGCAGCGCCACGAAGTTGTTCGGGTACACGCGGTTCCAGTTACTCACGCCCGGCGCGACCCACGTTTCCATGTTCACGTCCAGGCGATATGGCGTCAGCAGGCGCTCCCAATTCGGCCCGAGGCCGTAGTCCCACGCCACCGCGATCATGTCCTTGGGCAGGTTCTTCACCAACTCCGGGTGGTTCATCGCCACGTCGCCCCAGAACAAGAACCGCTTGCCGGTATAGCGCAGCGTATCGGCGATGTCCCTCAGGAAGTTGACGTACACGGGGCCGATGCCTTCGGTCTTGACCCGCTCAGCCGTCTGGCCGCGACCCAGCTCGAACGTCTCGTCCGCGCCGAGGTGAATGAACTTGCTGGGGAACAGCGAGTCGATCTCGGCGAACAGCTCACGGATCAGTGCCATCGAGCCCGGCTGGCCCGGCGCGATCACGTGGCCATGCGACGTTTCCGCGAGCGGCGCATACAGCTCCCACTTGAGGACGTGGTGCAGATGCCCGAAGGCCTCCTGCTCCGGAATCACATCTATATGGTATGACCGCGCGTAGTGGATCAGTTCGCGCACTTCGGCGCGCGTCATGAACCCGCCCGGGATGTTCGCGATCGAATTCGACAGGTACTCCAGCGTGTGCTCGTAGTACGGCGAATAGACGTTCAACTTGTAGGCCGCAAACGTGCGGATCTGCTTTTTCTGGTATTCGAGCGTCGGCAGCGGGCCGCGCGACAAATCGTCATGGATGCCGCGATACCGCATCGCCGGCCAGTCGCGAATCCGCACGAAATCCAGGGTGGCCGTCGCGCCCGAGCCGACCACGAGCTGCTTCACGGTCTGAGCACCGTAAAACACGCCAGACGCCGAATCCGCGATCACGATGAGCCGATTCGTGTCAGCCACGATCATGTAGCCCTCGGTGCCAAGCGTGTCGCTCCAGGTCAGCACCAAGCGCTTGAGCAACGCCTTGGCCGGCGCGCTTCCAGCACGCAACAACGACACGCGCGTCACGCCGCGCGGCACGGGGCGCGTCCTCACCACGGCCACTCCCCGAGCCTTGAGTTCGTCACTCAGGTCTGACGCGGCGAATCGGTCGTCCGCATTCGACGGTGCGTCCACCGCAATCCCTGCCTTGAGCGACACCGCGCGGACATAGGCGACTTCTCGCGGTCGAGGGACCAGTCGCAGCGAGGCACTATCCTGGGCGCCGGAAACGGCCGCACAGGCAACGGACACTGTCAGGGCAAGTTCGAAGGGACGCATGGGCCGAAATGTACGAACAAACGCCGTCCGCAGCCGGTCACCTCTGTCGGCGCGGCGGAAGAATGTTAGAATACCGCCATCTCTTTCCGACGATGGTCAGACAATGCGAAAGATTGTCATCGCGCTCGCCCTGGGCATCATCGCGGGCTACTGGCTGGGCTACTTCGATGCCTTCCGCGGGGAAAAGGCGATCGGCTCCAGAATCCGTATCGCCATGGGCATGGTGTCACCTGAGGGAATAAGCGCGGAGCGAGCTCGCCGCGCGCAAATGTTGCGCGACACGATCCATGTGCGCTCGGGCGCCGCGGATCTCCCGAACTAAGGGGCCGCCGCGATCGTCACCGACGCGGCGCCAGGTCCACCAGCGCTACAGACGGGCTCTGATGAACTCAGGCGTCATGCCGGACAACCACTGCGTCAGAACCCGAAGCGTGTCGGTGGCCATGAGGACGCCCACGATCACGAGCATCGCACCGGCCACGCGGGACGACCACATCATCGCGCCACGGTAGCGCGCCAGCACCGCCACAAAGCGGTCCATGAGCAGCGCGGCCAGCAGGAACGGGACTGCAAGGCCGGCAGAGTACGCCAGCAGCAGCGCGAGGCCGTGATTCAAGTCGGCAGAACTCGCCGTATACGTCAGCACCGCGCCGAGGATGGGACCGATGCAGGGTGTCCACCCCGCGGCGAACGCCATTCCGACGAACACGCTGCCCAAGTACCCCAGGGGCTTGGTCGCGATGTGCACCCGCCGCTCCCTCGCCAACAGGCTGAAGTTGAAAGCGCCCAGCAGATACAGTCCCAGCACGATGACCACCACACCGCCGACGCGTCCCACCCAATCGCGATTGTAGCCCAGCATGCGGCCGAGCGCCGTCGCGGTCGCGCCCATGGCGAGAAACACGAGGGTGAAGCCGAGGATGAACAACAACGCGTGGATCAGCGCGATATGCCGCGACTTCTGCACGTCCTCCAGCGACAACCCCGTGACGAAGGTGACGTACGACGGGATGAGCGGCAGGACGCAGGGCGAGAGGAAACTCAGCAGCCCAGCGCCAAAGGCGACGGCGAATCCGACCGAGGCGCTTTCCTGAATCACGTGCCCAGCGCGCGCTCGAGAATGCCCGTGAGCGCAGTGTCGCCGGGCTGGACCGGACCGGTCTTGCGCCAGCGCAGCACTCCGGCGCGATCGATCACGAAGGTGGTCGGGACGCCGATGAGCAGGAAGCGCGTGGATACCCGGTCCTCGGGGTCGAACCAGACGGGATAGTCCATCGCGAAGTCCCTCACGAACTGCCGCACATCCGCGTCGGCGCCGGCGGCGTCGACGGTGACACCGATGATGTCCAGCCCGCGCGCGGCGTAGCGCTTGTTGAGTGCCACCAACTCGGGGATCTCCGTACGGCACGGGTGACACCATGTTGCCCACACGTTGAGCATCACGACCCTGCCCCGGTGCATCGAAAGCGCCACCGAATCCCCGGACGCGGTGGTGGCGGAATAGTCGGGCATCGGTTGGCCAACTTCCACCTTGCCGCCGGCGTCGCGCGACGCGCCGCAAGCGCCCGTCGCGAAGGACAGGGCGAGCACGAGGACGCGCGAGTTCAACGGATTGCCGACAGCGCCACGCGCGCGACGCGGACCGTTGACGGACGCGTCGGTTGCGTCCAGGCGAAGTACACCCGGTCGCCGGACAGCGTCAGCCGCGGGAATCCGCTGGCGCGGGCCGCGGACGACGCCGCGATGGTGACCGGTTCTCCTGCACGACCCTGCGGCGTTACTCGACGCACCTGCACCGCGGCCGTATCGCCGCCGACGCGCTCGACCCAACTGACGATCGCGCTTCCGTCCGCGAGGATCGCCGCGTCGACGCGTCCAGCCGGCTTGCCCTGGTCCACGCGCACCGGCGAAGAGAACGTCGCGCCGGCGTCCGAGGAGAACGCGATATTGACGCGAGCGGTGTCCCGCGCGGCGGTGAACCAGGCCAGCGCGACGTTCTTGCCGTCCGCGGAGATTGCCGGACCGTTCACGGGGCAGGCCGCGATATGCCAGCCGTCCTCGTTCACGAGTTTCGGCTGGGTCCACGCGCCACGCACGCGCCGCACCACGGCGATGTCGCGAATCTCGTCCATCGTGCGGTCGCGGTAGGCGATCACGGGCCCGTCTGACGTCATCGCGCCGGCCACCTGGCAGCAGTCGCACGCGCGCGTGTCCAGCATCGACTCCGCGCCGCGCGCGCCGGCGGCTGAGATCAGTGTGCTGGCCACCGACATTTCGTTCGGCGGGTTGGGTTTGGACTTGTCGTACCGGCGGCCGTCGAGCCACGCCGCACCCACGCCGTCGCCTTCCGGCCACATCGCGACGAAACCGTGCTCGGTAGACGACTGATCGGTGTGCGGGGTGATGGGAGTTCCCCACGTCGCTCCGCCGTCTCGGGACACCGCCATGCGAACATGGTAGGCGTACTTGTCGGTGCCGTTGCGCTGCAGCCAGTGCGCCACCAGGCCATTGGCGCCGAACGCTTCGAGCGACGGAAAGTCGGCCCAGTTCACAAAGAAGTCGCGCCCTGTGCGAACAGCGTTCGCCGCCGACCATCGCATTCCATCGAACGAGGCGACCTTCAGGGCGAAAGCGGAATCCGGCGCCGGCTCGAGCCAGGACATGGACACCCGGCCGTTCGCGCCTGTGACCAGGAAGGGCTCCGCGCCCCCCGGCCCTACCGGGCTCGGCAACGATTCGATATCGGGGGCGTTGGCTGACTCCGCCCTCGGGAGCCGGACCGCGCCGAAGGCAATGACCGTAGCCGCGACGATCGCGGCAATCAGCAGATGGCGTCGCATGGCGGGAATCTACTCGCCGCCTTCCAGGCCCGCATCAAAGAGCATCGAGATCAGGCGCGGTGGCGTGTTGGGTGGCGCCTCATCCTCGAGAGCCTCGTCAATTTCCCGGAGCACGAATCCGGCGCGAATGGCGCAGTTCGCATATTCGGAGATGCTGTGCACGTGCGCTGTCACCAGCACTGTCTCGCCGGTGGACGGATCCTTGAATTGCGCTTGCCCACCCGTCATTTGCCGGTACGGATGCAGTTCGCAAAAGAAGAGCTGGCCGCCCGGACGCAGCACGCGGTTCGCCTCGAAGAACACCGGCTCCAGATCGTGGACGTGTTCCAGGATGAGGTTCGCCACCACCAGGTCCACGGAGCGTGACGGCACGGGCCACGGGTCACACACGTCGTGTTGCACAAACCGCACTGGCATGCCGCCCACGCGCTCGTGCGCCCGGGCGATCATGCCCAGCGAGAAATCCAACGCGACGACGCTGCGCGCCCGCGCCGCGAAATGCACGGTGTTCTTGCCGGTGCCGGATCCCAGTTCCAGCACGTCACGCCCCTCGAAGTTCAGCGGCGCGCGTCGCACGACCAGCGCGTCCAAGTCGCGCGTGGCGTTCTTGTCGGCATCGTAGGACGCCGACCACCGGTCGTAACTCTGCGCGACGTCGGAACCCAGGGGCATCATGCCCAAGGTATCGACGCTGCCGGCACTATTCTGTTGCTGCGGCCAACGACGCCTAGCCGCCGGACTTCATGGCGTCGATCAGCACCGGCGCCATCCACGGGATGGCGAGAAAGACGAGCGCCGTGATGAAACCGACAAGCCACGGCCGCTTGGTGTCCTCCGGGGGATACGCCGTGGCGGATTTCACCGCGAGCACGGCCATCGGGATGTGTGCCAGCGCCACCACGATCGGCGGCCACGCCGTCGTGATGCTGAAAGGCCGCTCGATGGCAGCCATGCCGATCAGATACGCCGCCTCGATGACACCGATGCCCAGCGCCATGCCGAAGCCGAAGCGGTCACGGGTGCGCGCCGCCATCCACATGAGCACCAGCAGGTACGACAGCATCGCCAGCCCGATGTAGGGCACCTGGACGATGAGATTCTCGGAGCTCCTGAGCAGCGCGACGAACTTGTACTCGAACAGGAGGCGCGCCACGAGCGCGATGCCAAGGGCGATGCGTACCTTGTTGCGGTGGCCTTCGACCGCGGCCAGCATCTGGCTGAATTTCGACGGCTCGTCGTGATCCACCGCGTCGCTGACGACGGGCGTCGGCGCTGCGGGGGCTGCGGGTGGGCCGATGTCTTTCTGGAATTCCATGGCGCGTAGGGTGGGTCGGACTTTCGACCGTCAATTACGACGCCCGAGGGGTCCCGACGCAACCCCAGAATCGCACCGCGCCCGCCCCCGTGCCAGTTACGTCTGCGGTATGACGCACAAAACGAGTGCTTCCTGCCCGCCACGTGACAGGCGGCTAGTTGAACCTCGGGTTCACCACGTTGTTGAAGAGGGACCCGAACGTATAGTTGACCCCCACGCTGGCCTGATAGCTGTATGTGGTGCCACGCTGGAACTGCCGCAGCAGGATCTCCTGTGGGGTGTAGTTCTTCTTGAGGAGCGATAGCTGGTCGTGAATGACGTCGTAGCGTCCGCCGAAGTTCACGTTGAAGCCCTTGAAAAGGCGAACCGACAACTCGGCCTCGGAACTGATGCGGTACTTCGTCTGGTCGTGCAGGTATTGCGTGGCGGTGACGCCAACGTCCACCTGACCCCACGGCTGCCGCTGGGTCAGGGAGGTGAAAAAACGGTGAAGCGGAAGTGTCTCCGCGAGCTTGTCGTAAATGGTCGTGTCGCGATACGACTGATCGGTTAGCCCAATGGCGTACTCGAACTTGAACTGGCGGCGTGTGCTCTGGGCGTAGGGAAACACGTTGAACTCGATGGCGGGCGCGGCCCGCACATGGCGACTCGTGTTGTCGTACGTGGACGAGCTGGCATCGGTCCGCAGCCCGGCGGACCAGTGGGCGCCGAGCGAACGCACCTGCAGGAGTGACGCGAAATAGTTGCGTCGGATGTTGACGGCTTTGGTCGTGTCGTCAATCTCAAACTCATCCTGCGAATAGTTCGTATTCACCCGGAACTGCGTCTTCCAGGTATCCGTGATACGCGTCGCCCGGAAGTTGCCGTTCACGTTGAAGTACTTGTACGTCTCCTCCCCGAACGTGAAGCCACTCATGGAAAGCTGAAACACCCATGCGTTCCATGGGTCTGTCTTGGGAGACACCTGCCGCGACGTCTGGCTCTGGTCGCCGAACGACACGACCACCTTGTCGCCCGCGGGCGTCCGGGCAATAAAACGCACCAGACCCATTCGGAACATGCGGGCCATACCGCGCCGTTGTTCGTCCGACGTGCTGGAAGGCGGCTGCACGTAATGGAGGGTGTCCGCCAGTGCGGTGAACTGCCGCAGACCGATGAAGGTCGCGGTAAAGTCCCTCCCCCCCGAGCCGGTCGTCTGTCCCGTCACCAGAATGTGCACATCGGCAACCTGGCGGTCGCGCACCCAGTTGACGGCCGTGATTTCGGTCCGAAAGAAATCGAAATCGCAGCCGACATCCTGACAGTCGAGGAACACGAATAGCGCCGACGCGGGCGCGCCGGCTGCGGGAGGAGGCTCCTGTGCGGCCGCCGCGGCCGCGCTGAACAGCATGAGTGCGGCCAACAGGCCCAGCATCCGTCGCATCAAGTACCTCAAGGTTGAAGGCATCCGGGGTTAGACAC
>JBBTFS010000027.1:2739-4509 GCA_038060705.1 Gemmatimonadota bacterium | reverse complement strand
CCTGATGGTCCGGGCGCGCGCGCTGCATGAGCGCATCATCACGATCGACACCCATGATGACATTCCGCTCAACTTCGCCACGCCCGAACACGACCCACTGAACGCGAATCGCCAGGTCACGCTCCAGAATATGCGATCGGGCGGCCTGAATGTGGCATTCTTTGCGGTGTTCGTGGGCCAATCACCGCGCACGCCAGAGAGCTACGACAAGGCCAAGGCGGACGCGATGACGAAATTCGCCGCAATCCACCGGTTGGCCGAGTCGCAACATCCTGGCCTGATCGGGCTGGCGACCACCCCCGAGGACGTCGTCCGGATTCACGACAGCGGCAAGCTCGTGGCCGCCATCGGGATCGAGAACGGCTTCGTGATTGGCAAGGACTTGTCACTCGTGAAGACGTATTACGACCTCGGCGCGCGCTATATGACGCTGGCGCACACCTCCAACAACGACATCTGCGACTCATCCACGGACCAGCGCGGCCCCGAACACAACGGCGTCAGCCCCTTCGGCAAGCAGGTGGTAGCCGAGATGAACCGCGTGGGCATGATGGTGGATATCTCGCACGTGTCCAAGGATTGCATGATGCAGGCGACGGCGATGTCCAGGTCGCCCGTAGTGGCGTCGCACTCGGGTGCCCGTGCCATGGCCGACCATCCGCGTGACCTGGACGACGAGCAACTTCTGGCGATCAAGAGAAACGGCGGTGTGGCGCAGATGGTCGCCTTCGCTTCCTATGTGAAGGCCGTTCCACCGGCCAAGACCGCCGCCATCGATACCCTGCGCCGCTCCATGGGCATCACCGGCGGCGGCCGCAACGCGTTGGCGAATCTCACCGACGCCCAGCGCACCGAGTACCAGCGTCGCATGGGTGAGATCGACGCCAAGTGGCCGCCGGCGAACCTGCAGGACTTTGGCAACCACATCGACCACGCCGTGAAGGTCGCCGGCATCGACCACGTTGGCATCAGTTCCGACTTCGACGGCGGCGGCGGCATCGTCGGTTGGCGCGACGCTGGCGAGACGATGAACGTGACCGTTGAGCTGCTGCGCCGCGGTTACACGGACGAGCAGATCAAGCTGATCTGGGGCGGGAATCTGCTGCGCGTCTGGGCGCAGAATGCGCGGATCGCGCGGCAGCTTCAGGCGCCTACCCCTTGAAGAAGTTGACACCGAATCCATGAACCTCGCCGCGATCGCGCTCGAAGGCCGCCACGTTCGGCTCGCGCCCATGGGGCTGCATCACGTGGACGCGCTGTGGGCCGCCGCCCAGGACCCGAAGACGTGGGAGTTCTCCAGCGCCGTCATCCGGAACCTCGAGGAATGCCGAACCTACGTCGAGACCGCCGTGTCATGGCAAAGCGCCGGCACGGCGGTGCCGTTCGTCACCATGGACCGCGCGTCCGGCCAGGTGATCGGCAGCACGCGCTTCGCCAACATCGACCGCACCCACCGTCGCGCGGAAATCGGTTGGACGTGGCTCAATCCCAAGTGGTGGCGCTCGGCCATGAACACCGAGGCCAAGTACCTGATGCTGCGCCACGCGTTCGAGGAATGGAAATGCATGCGCGTGGAACTCAAAACCGGCCACAAGAACGTGCGCAGCCAGGACGCCATCGAGCGCATCGGCGGCGTGCGCGAGGGAACGCTGCGCAAGCACATGGTCCAGCCGGATGGGTCGATCCGCGACTCCGTCTACTTCAGCATCCTGGATGACGAATGGCCCACCGTCAAATCGCGCCTGGAGGCGAGGCTATCTCGCCCGTGAG
>JBBTFS010000027.1:1536-2639 GCA_038060705.1 Gemmatimonadota bacterium | reverse complement strand
ACCAAGCCCGCCACGCGCGCGCTGACACCGAGTGTCGCTCGGCCACCCGCGTCCATCGTGAGGCCCAACGTGAAGCCGCTGTCCGGCGGTGCGACGAAGTCCAGGGTCCACCGTGTTGGAGCCCGGCGGTACCGGTCCCGTCCGACCGACCGACCATCCACCGTGGCGGCCTGCACGTTCGCACTGTCCAGCTCCAGTCGAATGCCCAGCGTGTTCCGGCTTCCGGGCCGGATACGCACCATGACATTCCGCGCTCCTGCAACCACCGAATCCTTGAGCACCGTCACCCGCGGCGCTGGTAGCGGTGACACGAAGGGTTCGGCCTTGGTCACCGGCCGCGCGCCGATGAGGCGCCGCACCCACGATGGAACGTCGCGCGCGTCAGCCGGCTTGGCGCCGATGGCCTTGTTCACCCACGCGGCACCGACATCGCCCGCGGAAGAGCCCGACGCGAACGAACGACCGGAGTCCGCGTCGATCGCGAACACCAGGGACGCACCAACCGGATGATCGGCGCTGGTCCTCACCGTGGACACGCCAACTACCATCTGCCACACCGCTACCAGCGGCAGCACGGCCGTCGGCCACCAGCCGTCGGATGAGGTCACGAGCACGGGCCTCGCGAGCGTCGCGCCCATCGCGACGAGCACTCCGAGGATCGCCCCGCCGATCGCGTCGAGCCCCAGCGCAGCGACAACCATCAGGTACGCAGTCGGCACGATGAACGCGACGATCACGGCGGCTGCAAACCAATGCAGCGGTCCACCGAAGAGCGATTCCCGCTTGCTTGCCTGCGCGGCGATAGTCGCCGCCAACAGCGGCCACGCAAACAGGAAGCTCGCGGCGGGCAGGTACACGGCCACCGCAATGGCAATGAGCGACCACGCGATCAAGGCTCCCACCTCGACGCCCACGGCATTGCGCTTGTGCATAGCCAGCCGGTTCACCGCCACCGTGCACGCCAACACCGCCAAGGCGACAGCCGCCGCGTAGACGCCGCTCAGTTGCGGCCGTCCACTCCCCATGTCGTTGTGCAGGCTCACGAATCCCGCGCCGAGCCCGTAACCCACCAGTCCACCAACAACGGGCGCGGCCAGGCCCGC
>JBBTFS010000027.1:0-1436 GCA_038060705.1 Gemmatimonadota bacterium | reverse complement strand
GCCATGGTGTTGCACGCTGCCGAGTTCCAGGTGCGCGACGTCGTCGCGGCTGGTGTGGTAGCGCTCCACGCCACCGATGAAGGCAAAGTTCATGGCCGGCCGATCCAGGAGCGCGAGCTCAGACAGATCCGTATCGTTGGGGAGACGCCGATAGACCGCGGTGCTGATGGACGTCGCGCGCGCATTCGTTGCATCGCGCAAGACACGCGCCACGTCGAGGTTGCCGCGGCCGGTTTCGAACATCAGCGACGGCCCGCTCACGCCACGGGCCTCGAAGTTGAGGATCACACCGGCGTCCTTCGCCCACGGATGTTCACGAACGAAGGCGGCGGCACCGAGGAGGCCGGATTCCTCCGAGTCGGTGATCAGGAAGATGACATCGTGCGTGGGCGCCGGACCCGAGCGCAGCGCGCGCATGGTCTCGAGCATCGCAGCCGTCCCGGCGGCGTCATCGCCCGCGGCCGGAGCAGCTGGGACGCCGTCGTAGTGGGCCACCAGCAGGACGGCGAGTCCGCCCGGCTGCGTCCCGGGCACACGCACCAGGATGTTCCGCACATGACCTGCCACGGGATACCGCGTGCCGACAGCAGTGGTGCTCTGGATCTCCGGCGTCAGGCCCAGTTTGCGGATTTCGCTGACGACGTAGGCGAGCACCGCCGCATGTGCCTCACTGCCGGTCGGATGCGGGCGCTCCGCGATGCGCCGAATGTGGGTGAGTGCCCGTTCAGCGGAGAACTCGGTGGCCGGCGCCGACGCGGGTACCACTGGCGGCGTGCGTTTCGCGTAGGCCACCGCCAATTGGCAAAGGACGAGAATCACCGAGACCCGCAGCAATTGCATCATTGGGTTTAGATCAGGGTGTAGGGTGCTCGATGGCGGCTAGCGTGGCGGATCCGGGAGCGTGGGATCTCCTCCACCTCCGGCCCCAACAGGTCTGACAATCTCATAATTCCACGGCGGCGTCTGACCCAACAGATGCTGCACGAAATAGTCCCAGCGACGCCGGATGAAGTACGGCTCGTTGAGGCCGTGGTTGCGGTTGGGGGCGATGATCAGGTCGAACGTCTTGTTGGCCTTGATCAACTCGTCCACCAACTGAATCGTGTTCGCCGGATGCACGTTGTCGTCCATGTCGCCGTGCATCAGCATGAGCCGACCCTGGAGGTTCTTGGCCATCGTCTTGTTGGCGGACTCGGTAAAGTTGTCAGTCCGGCGCGCCGAGTCGCGCTTCATCAGGCCCTGGTACTTCTCCGCCCAGTAGATGTTGTAACTGCGGTTGTCGTGATTGCCGGCGCCCGACACGGCCACCTTGAAGAAGTTCGGATACTTGAGGATGGCGTCGGTGGACGCAAAGCCGCCGCCCGAGTGCCCGAAAATCCCCACTTTGTCCAGGTCAATGAACTTGTACGTTGTGGCCAACTGCTTGATGGCCGTGA
>JBBTFS010000026.1:0-70919 GCA_038060705.1 Gemmatimonadota bacterium | reverse complement strand
GGAGAGCGCGTGAATGGCATTCACGAGGTCAGGGGTTCGATCCCCCTCGCCTCCACCTTGGATCAGGGTGCTGGGTTCAGGGAGCAGCGTGCAGGGTACAGACTCATCTACGCGCGATCGGCGCAAATCGTTCCCTTCACCCCGCACCCTGCGACGGCACCGTGTCGGTACGGGCGGTTAGCTCAGTTGGTTAGAGCGCCACGTTGACATCGTGGAGGTCACAAGTTCGAGTCTTGTACCGCCCATGGTTAGCTTTGCAGGGTCGTTTTGCGGCGCCCATAGCTCAATTGGATAGAGCATCTGACTACGGATCAGAAGGTTGGAGGTTCGAGTCCTTCTGGGCGCGTTGGTGCAGTGGCGGGACAGCGCATGTGCGAGTCGCGGGGCGTAGCTTAGCCCGGTAGAGCGCCTGGTTCGGGACCAGGAGGTCGGTGGTTCAAATCCACTCGCCCCGATTAACGACTTTCAAGCGCGCGTAGCTCAGCTGGATAGAGCGTCAGCCTCCGGAGCTGAAGGTCACAGGTTCGAATCCTGTCGCGCGCGCTGTGAACCCGCCGAGGATGGCTCGACGGGTTCCCCCCTTCGAGAACCGCTTGACCGATTGGTCGCCCTTCCCTAGCTCTCTCTCCTCCCCTCCCCCGTTCGCGCCCTCGAGGGCCGGCTCCGGCCGCCGCGCGAATCTCCCGTGAACATCGCCGAACTGAGACGCATGACCCCGGCTGCGCTGCGCGCGCTGGCCGGCGAGTCGGTGCCTGACGCCGCGGACCTGACGCCGCAGGATTTGATCGTCCGCCTGCAGCAGGTCCTGGCGGCGCGCGGCGAGCCGTTGACCGGCGAGGGGGTCCTGGAGATCCTGCCGGAGGGATACGGCTTCCTGCGAAGCCAGGACTTCAGCTACCTCAACAGCCCCGACGACGTGTACGTCTCGCCCTCGCAGATCAAGCGATTCGACCTGCGCACGGGCGACACCGTCGCTGGGCGAGTGCGGCCGCCCAAGGAATGGGAGCGGTACCTGGCGCTGCTCAAGGTGACAACGGTCAACGGTGACGAACCCGAAGCCGCAAAGGGGCGGATCCCGTTCGACCTCCTGCACCCGAAGTACCCCGACGGGCGCCTGCGCCTCGAGCCGAAAAACAGCGACGTCAGCATGCGCGTGATGGATTTGATCGCGCCGATCGGCAAAGGCCAGCGCGGGCTGATCGTCGCCCCCCCACGGGCCGGCAAGACAATCCTGCTGCAGAAGATCGCCAACGCCATCGCCGAGAATCACCCGGAAGTCCACCTCATCGTCCTGTTGATCGACGAGCGGCCCGAGGAAGTGACGGACATGAAGCAACATGTCCGTGGCGAGGTGATCAGCTCGACGTTCGACGAGAAACCGGTGCGCCACGTGCAGGTGGCCGACATGGTGATCGAAAAGGCCCGGCGGCTCGTGGAACAGAAGAAGGACGTGGTCATATTGCTGGACTCGATCACCCGGCTGGCACGAGCGCACAACACCGTGGCCCGTGACTCCGGCAAGATCATGACCGGCGGCCTGGACTCGAAGGCGCTCGAGAAGCCCAAGAAGTTTTTCGGAGCTGCGCGCAACGTGAGTGAGGGCGGGTCCCTCACGATCATCGGCACGGCACTGATCGAGACGGGTTCGCGGATGGACGAAGTGATCTTCGAGGAGTTCAAGGGCACCGGCAACATGGAGCTGGTGTTGTCCCGGAAGATCGCCGAGCGACGGATCTTCCCGGCGATCGACATCAGCAAGTCCGGCACGCGAAAGGAAGAACTCCTCTTCGACGACGCCGAGCGGAACCGCGTGTTCCTGCTGCGCAACTTCCTGGGTGACATGCCCGAAGTGGAAGCCATCGAGTTCCTGCTCAAGCAGATGTCGCGCTCGAAGAACAACAAGGAGTTCTTCAAGCAGATGGTGGCGGGAGCGTGACGAAAGACGGGGAAAAGGGAACAGGGAAAAGGGAACCGGGGCGGATTGTCGCGGTTGATTGGGGGGACCGGCGGATCGGATTCGCCATCAGTGATCCGCGCGGCGTGATCGCGTCGCCGGCCGGGCATATCGTGCGACGCGCGGGCAAGCGTCCGCCGATCACCAAAGTCATCGCGCGCGCCAAAGAGCTGGAAGCCGAATCGGTCGTGATGGGACTGCCCCTCGACGGAAACGGCGAGGAAACACCGCGCTGCGCCGAAGTGCGCGCCGTTGCCGCCGAAATCACGAAGCGTACGGGCTGGGCGGTGGAGTTCGTGGACGAGCGCTACACGACGGCCTCAGCGCGCCGCGCCGTCACGGAGCTGGGTGGTCGCCCTGGCGACCGGCCCGGCGACATCGACGCACTGGCTGCCACCGTGCTCCTTCAACATGCGCTTGGTCGTCAGCGCTAGGCTCGCGCTTGCCGCGGGCGGTACCCTGCTGTGCGCTTGCGCCGCCGATGGCTCGCCGGCGCGCGTGACGATCCCGGCCGGGGCGACGATGCGCGCGGCGGCGGAGTCGTTGTCCGGCGGCGGCGTGATCCGATTCCCCGCGCTGTTCAGCGCGTATGCCAAGGCGCGTCGGTCGGACCGCGGCATCAAGGCCGGTAACTACGTCATCGACAAGCGTACGACGTGGAATTCGGTGCTGTCCGCGCTGCGCGGGGGGGGCGCGGTCACGTCGGTGGTGGTGCCCGAAGGGTTGACACTGGCACAGATCGAGACGCTGCTGGCCTCGAAGCTCGGCCAACCGCCGGATTCCGTCGCGTCCGCAACGCGCGACACCGCCCTGCTCCACCGCCTCGACGTGCCCATCGCGACGATCGAGGGATACCTGTTTCCCGATACGTACTTCTTTCCGCCCGGCACAACGGCACGAACGGCGGTGGCATCGATGGCGCGTCGTTTCGAGCAACAGTGGAAGGCGGTATGGTCCAGCCGTCTGGACACGGTGGCATTGTCGCGGCATGACATCGTGACGCTCGCATCAATTGTGGAGCGTGAGGCCAGGCTCGCCGAGGAGCGCCCGATCATCGCCGCGGTGTACCTGAACCGGCTGAGGAAGGGCATGCGGCTGCAGGCAGACCCCACCGTGCAGTACGCGTTGCCGCAACACCAGAAGCGATTGCTCAACCGGCATCTCCTGGTCGAGTCGCCGTACAACACCTACCGTCATGCCGGGTTGCCGCCGGGCCCCATCGGCGCGCCCGGCGCTGCAAGCCTGCGGGCGGCGTTGTATCCGGCCGAGGTCCCGTACCTGTACTTCGTGGCGTTTCCCGACGGCCACCACGAGTTCCGGATGAATCTCGAGCAACACCAATTGGCGTCGCGACAGGCACGTCGTGCTTGGGACGCACTGCGTGCGAAGCAGGAACGGGAGGCGCGGAAAGCCGCCGCGGCGCGTCGTCCCGGTGGATGACGCGACGGTCTCAGCCAAGGGCGCGCGCCGCTGGCAAGCCGGTCACCCGTGGATTTACCGGAGCGACGTCACCACCCGCCCAGCCGGACCGGCAGGCGTCGTGCGGGTATGCGGCGCGAACGGCAGGCCGCTTGGCGTGGCGCTGTGGAGCCCGAAATCGGAGATCTCGCTGCGCCTCATCGAGCGCAACGCAGACGCGGTCATCGACGCCGCTTGGTGGCGGGAGCGCGTCGCCGCGTGCGTGGCGCGACGCGAGCCACTGCGCGCCCGAGGCACTGCCTACCGGCTGATCCATGGAGAAGGTGACGGCCTGCCCTCACTCATCTGCGACCGGTACGACCGCTGGCTCGTGGTGCAGTTGATGAGCGCCGGATTGGAGAGCCAGCGCGAACACATCGTTGCGGCGCTCAATGCCGTCGTCGCGCCCGAGGGAGTGCTCGCCCGCAACGACGTGGGCTTGCGTTCCAAGGAAGGTCTCCCACTGGAAACGGTGTTGCTCAGCGGGAATGTCCCGCGCGTCATCGAGGTCTCCGAAGACGGCATTCGATACGAGGCCGCGCCGTGGGACGGCCAGAAGACCGGCGCCTACGTGGACCAGCGCGAGAACCGCGCGTTCGTGGGCTCGATTGCGCGTGGGCGCGGCCTTGACTGCTTCAGCTATCACGGCTCGTTCGCCATGCACATGGCCCGGGCGTGTGATCGCGTCATCGCGCTGGACGCGTCGGCGCCGGCCCTGGCCCGCGCACGGGAGAACTTCGCCCGGAATGGACTGGCGAACGTTGAAACCGTCGAGATCGACGCATTCGAGTACCTCAAGACACAGGAACGCGCCGGCGCCAGGTTCGATACCATCGTGCTGGACCCGCCGGCGTTTGCCAAGACCAAGGCGTCCCTTCCGGCCGCCGTCCGGGGCTACAAAGAGATCAACCTCAGGGCGATGCGCCTGCTCCAGCGCGGTGGGCTGCTGTTCAGCGCCAGCTGCAGCTTTCACCTCACCAAACCGTTGTTCCTGGAGATGCTCACAGACTCCGCCGCGGACAGCGGCCGGCGCATCGTGTTGCGAGAGGTTCGCGGCCAATCGCTGGACCATCCCGAAGTCCTGACGATCCCCGAAACCGGGTACCTGAAGGGGGCTGTCCTGGAAGCCGTCGACTAGACCGCAGCTATCATCGCACGGCACAAAGCCTTGCGCGGATGGGGGCAGCAGTTGAACTTGCGCTCGCAATGCGACTCCGGGCCCGGTAATGCCCTCCCGAACTACTCGATCACTCAAGCACGAATACTCCCTGTTCATCGAACAGGAGATCGAGAACTACAAAGAGTCGATTCCCCGGTACGCGATTCTCGCCATCGGCGACGAAGCGGCCGGCCGCCTGTCCGCGAACGCGCAGTTTTCGCTCACGGAAATGCTCCTTTGCGAAGAGGTGGATCGCATCATCTCGCGGCGGCTGCGGTTGCCGGCGTTCAGCACGTGGCGCAAGAAACGGATCAAGCTGCACCAGGAAATGCGCCGCCCCGAGCACTGGGGGCTCACGGCCAGCGATGCCCTCGTACGCACCATCAGCTTCGAGGCGGGAATCCTCGGCAACGTCCTGCTGGCGGGTGAAGCTGCGGCAAGATCGGCGCTGTTCCTGGTAGCCAACGGCTGCGACGTCACCGCGTTGGAATTGGAAGTGGAGTCGGTGCAGCGCGTGATGGAAGCCGCCGTGCAAGCGGGACTGTCGGACCGCTTTCACGCAATGCCCAACGGCCTTACGCAGTGGACCGCCGACGGGCCGCTGCACGCAGTGGTGTGCTCGCATGCCGCGCTGGACTCGTTGTTGCCCCGCGAGCGGTCGCGCGTGATTGCGGCGTTGCAGACCGCGACCATGGACGGAGGCGTGCACCTCGTGGAAACGATCCTGGCCGGCAGCGGGATCGAGGAACTGCGTGCGACGTACCATGGCTGGGACGTTTCCGTAGAGCCCAGCGGCAACACCCAAGTGTTTCTGGCTCGGAAAGAATTACCGGCCAAATCAGTATCGCACTGACACGAAGTCGATGCCGGAGTCGTGTCGGGATGCGACGGCGCCCGGGGTCCCCGAAGTCGTGCGGCGTCGTAAGGTGCTGGCGCGCAAGAGGTTTCCTCAGCGCCGCCAACTCGTCCCACTGGCACCGGCAGTGCAATAAGGCCGGTCGCCATCAAGCCTAAGTCGCTTGACGGTGGGCGTGCGGCGACCCGTTCTCGCCGCACGGCCCGCAACCGAGGCCAGTGGGGATGAAATCATGAAGGTCGCAGAGAGCAAGAGACCGGACGAGCCCATGGGCATCGTCATCAGTGGCACCACGCTACCGCCCAAGAGCACCGTGTTTTTGGCGTATGAGTGGAGCCCGGCGCCGACAACGGGTGAGGACGAACCAAAAGCGTCGTAGCCGCTGAGCTGAGACAAGAAGGCCGGTGCGGTGAAACCCGCGCCGGCTTTTTTCGTCGGGGAAATCGCACTTCCATCAAGTATGAGGCCCGCGCAGGTTTCGATGCGGCATCGCGCCAGACCAGGCGCCCGCACCGACCCGACGGAGATCCCTGACGCGTGAAAGCCCTTGTGAAGGAGTCTGCCGGCCCCGGCTTCGTCCTGAAGAACGTCCCGGAGCCGACCATTCGCGAGGACGAGGTGCTGATCCGGGTGCGTCGTGCCGGCGTGTGTGGGACGGACGTGCACATCTACGAATGGGATGCGTGGGCGCAGGGCCGGGTCAAGCCGCCGATCGTCGTCGGTCATGAATTTGCGGGCGAAGTGGTGCGTGTCGGGCGCCTGGTGACCGATGTGAAGGAAGGCGACCGCGTGACGGCCGAGGGCCACATCGTGGACGGCCGCTGTCTGTTGTGCCGCACCGGAAACGCGCACGTTTGCCCGCACACGAAGATCATCGGCGTGGACCGCGACGGGTGTTTCGCCGAGTTCATCGCGATGCCCGCCACCAACGTGTGGCATCTCGACGATTCGTTGTCGTTCGACATCGGCGGGATTCACGACCCGATGGGCAACGCGTTTCACACCGCGCTGAGTACGGAGATCGTGGGAGCAACCGTGCTGGTGACGGGCTGCGGCCCCATCGGCCTGTTCGCGATCGGCATCTGCAAGGCGGCGGGTGCGTCGCGTATCATCGCGACCGACATCAACGAGACGCGCATGGCGCTCGCGAAGAGAATGGGAGCCCATGACGTGGTGCGTCCCGAGCACGCCGCGGCCGCCGTGCGCGGGGCCACCGACGGCCTTGGCGTTGACGTGGTACTGGAAATGTCGGGTGTGCCCACGGCAGTGCACCAGGCATTTGAACTCGTGCGCGTCGGCGGGCACGTGCAGATGCTGGGCATACCCGCAAAGCCCATCGACGTCAACTTCGCGACGGAAGTCATCTTCAAGGGCATCACGATCTACGGTGTCGTGGGGCGGCGTATGTATGACACCTGGCACAAGATGACGCGCTTCCTGCGCAGCGGGCTGTTTGACCCGACGGCGGTGATCACGCACCGGTTCCCGCTCGAGGCCGCGGACGAAGCCATTCGCGCCATCAAGTCCGGTGAAGCCGGCAAGGTCATTTTTGAAGTGGTTTGACGACAGCCCGGCGCACATTCCCATGGCGATCAATTCCAATTTCACTGCTGAACTGCGGCGGACGCTTGAGCAGCTCAAGGCTGACAAGGTTTACAAACGGCTGAACTACATCGATTCGCCGCAGTCCGCCCGCGTGACAATGGAAGGTCGCGGCAGCGTGCTGATCCTCTCCTCGAACAACTACCTGGGTCTGGCCGACGAGCCGTCCGTGATCCAGGCGGGCATCGACGGGCTGAAAAAGTGGGGTGCGGGCACGGCAAGCGTTCGCTTCATCTGCGGCACGTACATCGTGCATCGCGAGCTCGAGGCGGCGCTGGCGAAGTTCGTCGGCACCGAGGCGTCACTGTCATTCGTCGCGTGCTGGAACGCCAACGAGGCATTCACGGGGACCATCGCGCAACAGGACGACTACATCATCTCGGACGGCCTCAACCACGCGTCGATCATCGACTCGATGCGCCTGGGCAAGGCGATCTCGAAGTGCACCACGGCCGTGTACAAACACGCCGACATGGATGACCTCCGCGCCAGGCTCGCGGACGCGAAAGGGGCCAGGCGGCGAATCATCTGGACCGACGGCGTGTTCTCGATGGAAGGCGCGATCGCCAAGCTGCCGGACATCCTGCAGATCGCGCGCGATACGAACTCGATCGTCGCGATGGACGACTCGCATGCCACCGGCGTGCTCGGAAAGACGGGCCGCGGGACGGCAGAGCACTTTGGCGTAGTAGGCGAGGTAGACGTCATAACCTCCACGCTCGGCAAAGCGCTCGGCGGTGCGGCCGGCGGATTCGTGGCGGGGTCGGCGGCGCTCTGCGACTTCCTGATCCAGCGCGCCCGGCCACAGCTGTTTTCGAACGCCCTCCCGACCACGGTGGCCGCAAGCGCCATGCAGGCCGTCCGATACCTGGAAGCGCACCCGGAGCGAGTGGAGACCCTGCGTCAGAACACCAGGTATTTCCGGGAGCAGATCACCGAAGCCGGCTTCAAGCCGATGCCGGGCGACACCCCGATCGTGCCGATCGTCGTCGGAGAGACCTCGGCGGCGATCCAGATGAGTGACATGTTGCTCAATGAAGGCGTCTTCGTAACAGGCTTCGGATTCCCCGTGGTTCCGCAGGGCCAGGCCCGTGTCCGCTGTCAGATATCGGCTGGCCATACCAGGGGCGACCTGGATGAGGCGATCGCGGCCTTCAAGACCGTGGGCCGGAAGCTGAAGCTGATCTGACCGCGCCCTTGTTTCTGTGACCTCTACCAGGCACCCCTCGTCCGGTAGGTAGCATGGATACTGCTGTCCGGAACTTCACGCCGTCGAGGATGCGTATGCGGGTCATTCGGGGTCTGACAGTCGCCGCGCTTGTGCTACTGAACGCCGGTCTCGCCGACGCTCAGGCGTCGCGCGGATTCAAGGATTCCTGGTTCTGGGGCGCCAAGGCAGGCGTGCAGCTCTATCAGGTGGTGGACAACAACGTCGCCAAGAGCCCTATCGCGTTGATGGGCGGCGCCGACTGGTTGATCACGCGTTCGAGCGGCGGACTATACGTCTCGTTCGACTATTCGTTCTTCTCCGCCGACTCGATCTTCGTCAACGACTCAACCTCGCCCCTGGACGCGGGAACCCCCCGCGTCGTGCAAATCGGCGGCCTGCGGCGCTTCACCATCGCCGGCCTGCTGTTCCCGCTGCAGACCTACCGGATGCACCCGTACTTGGGTTTCGGCTTCACTCTGTCGCACGTCACCCGAGCGGACCCGCAGGGCATTTGCTCCGGCTGCAGCCCCGGTGTGATGTACCGCAGCGCGGTGCAGGAACAAATCGTGCTCGGGACCATTGAAACGTTCCGGAGTTCCGCGACGCCGCTGGTCATGCTCGGCACCCAACTGAAGTTGCCATTCGTGTCGTCTGCGTTCGGACAGATCACCGCGACACCCGCCAACAACAACTTCTTCCTGTTCTCGGGAAGCGGCTGGCGAACAACGTTCGAGGGTGGCTTGCGAATCAACGTGGGCTCCTCCTTGGACCGGGCTCGATAGCGGGTTCGGCCGCACCGACCCTCGCGCCGACCGTTCCGGCGTGGGGGTTTCTTTTTTCGATCAGCGGTGCGGCGTGGCCACCCTCCGAGACAGAAACGGGCTCCCGGCGACGCACCATCGCAGCGGCCAGTCCAGTGCCGCGTTGGTCTCGTTGATGCCGATGCGCGGAGTCACGGCGACGTCCCGGTCAGGCACAGGCGTTCCCGATCGGATGGTGACCGTACCGCGCTGCAGCGCGAGTCCGTTGTGGCGGCCGTCGATGGCCAGCGCCGCGCACACCTTGCCCGGCCCGCTGGTGAGATCCGCGTCGCGCCGGGCACGCGCACGTCGCGCCCACATCAGGTCGACGCCGCTCAGCGGCTCGAGCGCTCGAATGAGGACGGCGCTGGGCAGGCCGGCCGGCCTGGTGACCGCGTTGCAGCACCAGTGCGTGCCGTAGACGAAGTAGACATAGAAGGTGCCGGGCGGGCCATAGAGCGTCTCCGTGCGCGGCGTACGGCCCGCGGCGGCATGACACGCGGGGTCGTGCTCACCCAGATACGCTTCGGTTTCGACGATGCGTCCGGACACGACGCCGGTGCGGCCGCGGCACTCGAGAATACATCCCAGCAGTTCGCGGGCGACCAGTTCCGTCTCACGCGCATAGAAGCGGGGCAGCAAGATTACGCCCGGCGTCCGGCGACGCCGCGCGGACTGCGCGGCGCCGGCCATTACTCGTCGCTCTTGGCCTTTTTGGCCCGCGGCTTGCGGGGTTTCTTGGCGGCGCCTGCGTCCGCCGACTTGGCCTTCTTGCGGCCGCCGCGCGTGGGCGGCGCCGCATCGTCGTCGCTATCGGTGCCAACGCTGGGCGACTCGACCACGCCGAGCGCGAGCAGTTCGGGCGGAATCGCCGACATCCTGCCGCCGCGTCCGCTACGACCACGCAAACCGAGCGGCGCAAGCGCGGCCGCGACTGCAGCGCGGGGCGTTTCAGTCTCCTGGCTCGACTCCGCCGCGCGGCCCACTTCCATCTGACCACCGTCGAGGCGCAGCGCGATGATGCCTGAATCGTGCGCGTCCTTCAGGATACGGGAGAAATTCCGGTCGCTGAGACTGTCGCTGTCGCGACCGAGCACGATGCGCGCGGTACGGCGCACGTCGGACGCAGCGGCGGTAGAATCTCCGTTCACGAGCCTGGACACGGTGCGCCGGACGAGGTCGAACGCTTCGTCACGAGTGAGCCGTTCGCCACCCAGTCCGACGTCGTCGGACGGAGCACTGGGCGCCGCGGGCGCTGCGGGCGCCGCTGCCGGCACCGGATGCTCTCCGGTGTGCTCGCCACGACCGCCCCGGCCACCGCGACTGCGACCGCGTCCGCCACGGCGGCGGCGTCCACCGTGATCGGCCGCTGCCTCCGAGCGCGGCGTCTCCACGGCCACGGCAAGCGCCGGGTCCGAGGTGAATGCGCCAGACACGTCGACATCGAGTTGGCCGTTCTCGAGACGACGGATGGACAGGAGTCCCTTGGCGGCCGCCTCCTGACAGAACTTCGAGAATTTGGCGATGCCAACGTTGGACTCGTCGAACGTGGGATCGATTTCCTGCATCACCTGTTTGAGGCGATCGGAGCGCATCACGTCGTGGTTCTGCTTCATGCGCGTGATGGCTTCCTTCACCAGCTCCCACGGATCGTGCTTCTGGCGCGGTTCGTCGTCGGACGACTTCACGAGGCCGGCGAGCGCATTGTAGCTGTAGTACTCGTCGCAGTTCTGGACGAGCAGGTCGCTGGACGACTCGCGAATGCCGACGCCGATGACGTACTTGCCGTATTCCTTGAGCTTGATGACGAGGCTCGAGAAGTCGGAGTCGCCGGAAAGCAGGATGAACGTGCCGATCTCGGTGCGCGTGAAGACAAGTTCGAGCGCGTCGATGGCGAGGCGGATATCCGTCGCGTTCTTCTTGGAGGACCCGTAGGCCGGTGCGAAGATCAGGTCGATCGACGATTCGGAGAGCGGCACGATGTACTGCGGGTAGCGCCGCCAGTCGGCGTACGCCCGCTGTACCGCTACCTTGCCCTTGATGATGTCCGACCCGAGGAGATTGCGCAGTTCCTTGCCGAGATCCGACCGGATTCCCATCGTGACATTGTCGAAGTCGATGAGAAGTGCCGCATTCGGAGCGGAGTGGATCGGCGCAGGTCCGTGCGACGCGACTGAGGCGTGGGCACCAGGACCGCGGTGCACTAAGGCGGCGTGCGACGAACGTGTCGGCGCGCGGCGCGACTGACGAGGATTCATTTCAGAAGAGGAATGTAGTGGCTGCGCAGGGTACGCGTAAGCTTCACTCTCCCCAAGGCCTTCAATGAAGCGGATCAGATTCCGCGGTCGATTGTTCCTCATCCTGCTGTTCTTCGCGTTGCTGCCATCGGTAGTGCTGACGGTGGCTTGGGCGGCGACGACGTGGTGGGCGCTACCACTCGTCGGTTCGGCCGCCGCGTGGGACAGCGCCGCTGCCACGGGGGAGCGTGCCATGCGCGTGGCCCGACGCCGGCCACTGTCACGCGCCGACTCCGCGGTGATCGCGGCGCACGAAGCGGCACTGATGCAGAGCCAGACGTTGGCGCGGCGCGCGAGCTTTGTCTTCCAGCGGGCGCCCGTTCCCGCTGCCGTCACCGCGGTGCTGGCGCTGGCGCTCCTGCTGGTGGTGGCTTCGCGGGTGGCGGGCCACTTGAGCCGGAGTCTGGACCGGCCGCTGCAGGAACTGATGGGGTGGACCCTGAAGATCGTGCGCGGAGAGCCGTTGCCGGCAGTGTCCGAAACGCGCGGCGCCCCGGAATTCGACGTCCTCAGGTCGCGGATGCGCGAGATGGCACAGGATCTCGACGCCGGGCGTCGCGCCGCGCTTGAGGCCGAACGGGTGTCGGCGATGCGCGAAACGGCGCGCCAAGTGGCCCACGAACTCAAAAACCCGTTGACGCCAATCAAGTTCGCCGTGGAACGGCTGCGGCGGGACGCGCCGCCAGCGCTGCAGGAGAGCATTGCTGTGCTCGCGACGGAATCCGCGCGGCTGGAAGCGCTGGCACGCAGCTTCGCGCAGTTCGGGCGGCTGCCCGAGGGCCCACGGGCGCCGGTGGATCTGGGCGAACTGGCGCGCTATACGGCGCGGGCCGCGGTGCCGGACGGCACCCCGTTGGAGGTGTCGGTCGAGGAGGGCGTTCCGATGATCGCTGGCCACCACGACGCCATTGGCCGCGCGCTGGCCAACGTCATCCTCAACGCGGCGGACGCATGCCGCGAGGGCGGTTCCATCACCGTGCGCGTCAGCCGTCTCCCGCGCCACGGCAACCAATCGGTAGCTCTGTCCGTGCACGACACCGGACACGGGATACCGCCCGAACGCCTGGCCACGATCTGGGATCCGTACGTCACGTACAAGTCGGGCGGCACGGGCCTGGGGCTCGCCATCGCGCGACAGACAGTGCTGGCGAATGACGGCGAAGTAACCGCCGAGAGCGAACCCGGGCGCGGCACGACCATCCGGTTCATTTTTCCCGTGCCGGCCACGTAGCCACCTCCGCCCAACCGACATGCCGACGGTCCTGATCATTGACGATGAGCCGAATATCCGACGCATGGTCGGCGCGCTCCTGGGCGCCGAGGGCTACGACGTTCGTGATGCGTCGGACGGAGTGACGGGCATTTCGCGCGCGACCGACAGCGACCCGGACGTGGTGCTGCTGGACCTGATGATGCCCGGCAACCTGGACGGCATGCAGACGCTCGAGCGACTGCGCGCCGAGATTCCGGATTCTCCCGTCGTGATGATGAGCGGCAAGGCGGGACTGAGTGACGCGGTGCGGGCCACCAAGCTGGGCGCGTTCACGTTCCTGGAGAAGCCGCTGTCGCCGGACGGCGTGTTGCTGGCGCTGGCAGCGGCAATGGAACTGCGTCGCGCGCGCCTGGAAGCGCGGACGCTGCGTGCGGACATGGGCCTCAGCGGCGAAATGGTGGGCGACAGTCCGGTGCTGCAGCAGGTGCGCGACATGATCGCACGAGTCGGGCCCACGGACTCACGCGTGTTGATCACGGGCGAATCGGGCGTCGGCAAGGAGCTGGTCGCCGCAGCGATGCACGCCGTGAGTGCGCGCCGTGACAAGTCGTTCGTGCGCGTGAACTGCGCCGCGATTCCCCGCGACCTCGTGGAAAGCGAGATGTTCGGGCACGAAAAGGGTTCGTTCACCGGCGCCACGGAACGCCGCATCGGACGCTTCGAGATGGCGCACCACGGGACACTGCTGCTCGACGAGGTGGGCGACCTGGGCGCGGAGGCGCAGGCCAAGCTGCTGCGCGCCATCGAGGCGCGGGAGATCGAGCGCGTCGGCGGTGGGCAGCCGATTCGCGTGGACGTGCGCATCATCGCGGCGACCAACAAGGACCTGGGGCGCGCAGTGACCGAGGGGAAGTTCCGCGACGACCTGCTCTTTCGATTGAACGTCATACCGCTGGCCGTGCCGCCGCTGCGCGACCGGCCGGGCGACATCGCGCAACTGGTGCGGCATTTTTCAGCGCTGCATCACGTCCGCACCGGCCAATCACCGCCGCGATGGACGCCCGAGGCTGTGTCTGCCCTGCATCGTTATCGCTGGCCGGGCAACGTGCGCGAACTGGCGAACATCGTGGAGCGGCTGTCCATCCTGCACACCGGCGGCGACGTCACCGAGGACGCAGTGCGGGCCGTGTTGCCCGTGGAACGCACGGCCGCGGCGGCGCCGTTGCCGGACCCCAAGTCGCTGGATCATTCACTGAGCGACACGCTGGACGACTACGAGCGGACGCTGATTTCCCGGGCCCTGTCCATGGCGGGCGGCAACGTTGCGGAGGCTGCCCGGAAGCTCAAGACCGATCGGCCGAATCTCTATCGCCGAATGCGCCGTCTTGGCTTGGGGGCGGATCAGTGAACTCGGAGGGACACAGGACGTGTTTCGGCGGGAGGACACCACGCGAGTGGCCCTTGAGCGGCAAATGCGCCAAGTGCATTGTGGGTCAGGCTTTCCGGCGCGATGAAACCCCGGTACGCCGACTGCTGTCAGTTGGGTCGGACCTGATCCATGGGAGATCGCATGCGTAGTATCACACTCGCGCTGGCCGTTACCCTCATTGCCGGCAGCGCAGGCCCTGCCGCCTCGCAACGCCGCGAGGAAACCGTGGCGCGATCGGGGCTGCCGCGCGACGTCTCGCGTGAAGCCACGCGGATGTTCAACGAAACCACGGCGCTGCGCTCCACCGAGCGGCTCGTGATCGAGGAAGACCGAACGGTGGACGGGGATGTCGCCGTGCTGAACGGCCCCCTGCTCATCAGCGGGCGCGTCCGCGGGCGCGTCGTGGCGATCAACAGCGACGTGGTCCTGCGTCCGTCGGCCCGCATCGAGGGCGATCTGTGGGTCGTGGGCGGCGAGGTGGAGGGCCGGCATGCCGCGTATGTCGGCGGCGAGATTCGCATCTACCGACAGTCGCTGCAGTACACGCGCGAGGGCGACCGCATTGTCGAGGAGCGCTCGAGCCAGAGCGTTGACGAGACGGATTGGTGGCGCAGATGGGAGCGTGCGCGCCGCAGCGGCAGCAAGCTGCAGATCGCGAGCGCGGGTGCCTACAACCGCGTCGAAGGCCTGCCGATCAACCTGGGGCCACAGATCTACTGGAACGACTCGTGGGGCACGGCGCGCCTCGATGCGTACGCGGTGATCCGCACGGAGACGAGTTTCTCGGGGACCAGAGACGACCTTGGGCACAACGTGAACCTGGAATTGCGGCTGGGCCGCCCGGGCGGGCTCCTCCTCGCCGGGCGCGCGTTCAGCCTCGTGGACCCGACCGAGAGCTGGAAGCTCACGGACCTGGAGGCAGCGCTCGCGGCGTTCCTCGCACGACGCGACTACCGCGACTACTACGAGCGGCGCGGCGGCCAGGTGCGTGCCGGGTTGTTCGTGCGGAAAGGCATCGAAGTGACCGGGGCGTACGGCGAGGAGCGCTGGATGTCCCGCCTGGCGTCGACCCCGTGGACACTCACGCGGCGTGCGGCAACCTGGCGGCCGAACCCGACGTTTGACGAAGCGCGCTTGCACCTGATCAACGGCACCCTCAAGGTCGATACGCGCAACGACACCCGGAATCCGTGGTCCGGTTGGTACATGCTCGCCGATTTCGAGCAGGGCGTCGGTGACGTGAGCGCGTATGCTCCGCGGTCAACGCCGATCGGGCTCACGTCACCGGCCAGGATCGAGTACTCGCGTGTCTTCGCGGACATCCGTCGGTACAATCGCATCTCACCCAACGCGCAGCTCAACATGCGGCTGGTCACGGGCGGCTGGGTGAACGGCGATCCGCTCCCGCTACAGCGCCGGTTTTCGCTGGATGGCGTTGGGGCCATGCCGGGCTACGACTTCCGCTCGCCCAGCGCGCTCCGCGAACTCACGTGCACAACCGGCGGTTATGTGCCCGGAATGCCCGGGCAGTGTGATCGCATGGCGCTGGCGCAGATCGAGTATCGCGGCGACCTGCATTTCGACCTGTTCACCGACTGGGACGACGACCACTACATGCGGAGTCGCTCCAGCGGCGTGTGGGTTTTCTTTGCCGATGCCGGCCGAGGCTGGCTGGTGGGCGCACCGGGAGATTCGCTCGCGTTCGAACGCGACAAGCTGCCGCCGTTGTCGACGTTCCGGACGGATCTCGGCATTGGCCTCGACTTCTCGGCGATCGGGATCTACGCCGCGCGGGCCATGAACGCGCCGACAAAAGAACCGGTCAACTTCTTCGTTCGCATCCGTCACAGATTCTGACCGCCGTTCGCGTTCGCCGCGCTCTGGTCGCGCTGAGTGTCATCGTCGCTGCGCCCGTTCAGGCGCAGCGTGGACCGCAGCTGGGCGTCACGATAGGCAGCAGCGCGCCACCGACGGCGAGCGTCAGCGCGCGCCGGATGTTGAGCGACGGCAAGACGCGCGAGCTGCTGCTGAACGGGTTTCCGGCGGCGCTGCGCTTTCGCCTGGAGTTGTGGCGGGTGGGTGGGTTCTTCGACAACCTCGACTCCGCCGTGACGTGGGACGTGCTGGCGCGGTACGACGCGTACAGCGGGACGTACCAAGTCGTGCGGCGCGGCGCGCGCGACACCGAGGTTCCGGCAGGGTTCGCGACGATCGAAGCGGCGGAAACGGCGCTCGCCGTGCCCGTTCCGAGGCAGCTGGGGCCCCTGAGGCCAGGCGCCGCGTATTACTACAACGTTGTGGTGGACATCGAGACGCTGTCGTTCAGCGACCTGGATGAGCTACAGCGCTGGCTCCGCGGCGACCTGCAACCCGCCGTTCGCGGCAAGCGGGATCCCGTGTCGGCACTGCGGCGAGGCATCGGCACCCTGCTCTCCCGCATGCTTGGCGGAGAGCGGCGGCACTACGAAGGACGGTCCGTCACCTTCCGCGGCTGACGCCGCTGACCGCGGCTAGCGGTGCCGCGCGTGTTGTCCGCGCGGCTCGTGCTGGCGGTCTTCCAGCGCTTCGAGCTGGTGCAGCACCTGGTCGCCGTAGAACGTCTTGATATAACGCGCCTGAATCGGCGTGAGACGGCGAACCGCCCAGCTGAGGTGAACGAAGTGCGGCTCCACCGGGTGCGACAACGGATGCATCCCGATTTCCTCGGGCAACCGGTTGCCCTTGCGGGTGTTGCAGGGGCTGCACGCGGTGATGACGTTCGTCCAATCGTTCGTTCCGCCGCGCGACAGCGGCACGAGGTGGTCGCGCGTCAAAGACTCGCGCGTACGGAACTCGGTCATGTGACGGCCGCAGTACTGGCAGCGGTATTCGTCGCGCGCAAACAGGAACGTGTTGGTCACGTGGCGGCGGAACCGCCGCGGCACGTGCACGAAACGCGTGAGCCGGATGACGGCCGGCCGCGGAATGCTGAGGCGCTCCGAGCGCACGACACGGTCGTGGTCGGCTTCGACGATCTCCGCCTTGCCGTCGATGACGAGCCGGAGGGCGCGCTTCATCGGAACCATGGTCAATGGCTCGAATGATGCGTTGAGTGCCAGACACCCGAGGATCATGCTTTTAACCTAGCGACCGACCAGCGCGGGCTGCGGAACGGGCGTCAGCCAATTGTGGCGATCCTTGATCTTGCCCCGCGCGATGCCGAGGAACTCTCTCTGGATGCGGAGCGTAAGGGGACCGGGCTTACCGTCGCCCACCGCGATCCGATCGACCGAAATCACTGGCGTGATTTCAACCGCCGTACCGCAGAAGAACAGCTCGTCCGCGGTATACAGGAACTCACGCAGGAGTACTTGCTCGCGCGCTTCGATGCCCAGGTCCCTGGCCATGACAAGCACCGAGTCGCGCGTGATGCCCTGGAGAATGCTCGCGCTCAGCGGCGGCGTGAAGAGAATGCCGTCACGAACCGCGAACAGGTTCATGCCGCTGCCTTCTGACACGAAGCCGAACGAGTCGAGCATGATACCTTCGGCATAGTCATCCACGCCGGCTTCCATCTTGGTGAGTTGCGAGCTGAGGTAATTGCCGCCGGCCTTGGCGAGCGTCGGTGTCGTGTCCGGCGCCGGCCGGCGCCAGCTGGAGATGCGCGCGTCAACGCCCTTGGCGTCGGCCCCGTGACCGAGATACGCACCCGCCTTCCAGGGAATGACAAAGGTCTCAATGGGGATATCCTTGCCACCCACGCCCAATGACTGGCCCGTGCGAATGACCAGAGGCCGGATGTAGCAATCGGTCATCTCGTTGGCAGCGACGGTATCGACCATCGCCTGCACCATGTCGTCCAGCGAGTACCTGAACGGCATGCGATAGATCCTGCAGGAGTCCAGCAGGCGGCGCATGTGCTCGCGGGCGCGGAATATCGCGCCGCCGGACGGCGTCTCGTAGCTGCGCACGCCCTCGAACACGCTCGAGCCGTAGTGCACGACGTGACTGAGGACGTGGATGTTCGCGTCGTCCCAGTTCACCATCTGACCGTCGCGCCAGATCTTCATCTCGGAGTTGCTCGACTTCGGTGCCATGTCAGTCCGGGTTGGTGCGAACCGTGATTCTAAGCGCGCCGGCATGGCAGCGCTAATCGACGGCACTCCACTCGCGCATCCGTCTGGCGGTGTCGTCGACGCGAGCCGCGAGACCCGCATCCTGTGCAACCAGGCGCGACTCGCGTACCAGTTCACGACCGTCGACGGTGACCAGCGACGCATGCGTGCCAGGCAGTGCGAAGACCAACGCGGCAGCGGGATCATGCACTGGACCGCGCGTGCCGGTGAGTGGAAACGCGGCCAGGTCAGCGGACTTGCCCGGCTCGAGCGAGCCGATGTCATCCTCGAGACCCAGCGCACGAGCGCCGCCGATGGTCGCCAGCGCGAGGGCGGCTCCCGCGTTGAGCACGTCATGGCGTCCCGACGCCGCGCGTTGTGCCAGGATCGCCGCCCGCGACTCGGCCAGGAGATCCATCTGGTTGTTGCTGGCCATCGAGTCGGAGCCAAGTCCGACCGCCAAGCCGGCATCCAGCATGGCGAGCAACGGCGCGACGCCGTGTCCCAACTTGGCGTTCGATACCGGGCAATGCGCCAGCCCGCATCCCGTTTTCGCGATCCGTTCGATGTCGTTGGCGTCGACACGGACGCAGTGAATGAGCAGCGGTCTACGTTCAAGCACGCCGTTGCTCGCGAGGAGATCAATGCCCGAGCGACCGCGCGTCGCGACGGCGATCCCGCGCCGACGGAGCGCGTCCGCAAAGACGCCAGATCCGCGGAGCACCAACTCCTGTTCGGCTTCACCTTCGGCGATGTGCACGGCGATCGGCAGGCCGTTGCGTTCGGCGTACTCAGCGACGGACTGATACAGCGCGTCGCTGACGGTGTAGGGCGCGTGCGGCGACACGCCGATGCGCACGAGCGGGGTCGCCCGGTCGCGCAGCGCTGCGACTTTCGCCGAGAGGTCCGCCATCGCGGTTGTGGCAACGGCGGGATCGGGACCGAAGACTTCCTGGTACATGATGCCGCGTACGCCGGCCTCGAGCATCGCGTCAAACGCGACGCCGGAATCGCAGGTGTCGGCATACGTCGTGACGCCAGACATCAAACCCTCGCGCAATCCAAAGCGGGCGGCGTCCAGCAGCCGGTCGCGATCGAAGACCGCCTTCTTCACGGCCTGAAGCCGCGTGATCCAGTGCGCGAAGTCGAGGTTCTCCAGGAACCCGCGCAGCGCGGTGAGTTCCAGGTGCGTGTGCGCGTTGACAAGGCCGGGCAGCAACACGGCGTCGCCGAGTTCCTTGCTCTCGCCGGACGGCGCGTCGGCGCGCGGCCCGACCCAGGCGATGCGGCTGCCATCGACGACGACCACGCCGTCCTCGATGGGCCGGGCCGTGATCGGCAGGACCCATCGCGCGTGATAGCGGATCACGATGTTATGGCGGCGGGCGGCGCGCCGCGCTGTCCGCGCGCGCCGAATCGCGGGGCGGCACCGCGGCAGTGTCCACGGTCATGCCCGGCATGAGACTGCACGAGATCGTCGGTTCCGTTCCCGTGATGAAGGACTCGGTGGCCTCGATGCCGGGACAATCGCGCGTCCACAGCGTGTTGGAGAGCAGGTCCACCGTCCTGGTGACGATCGCGGCCGGCCGCGGCCAGTCGGGCGGCGCCGGCTTGCGCCGGTACACCTCGGTCATGAACGCGGTCCACGCGGGCGCCGCCAGAACGCCACCCTGGGCATTGGCTTTGATGCGGTCCGGCCGGTCGAGGCCGATCCAGACGCCGGCGACGAGGTCGCTGGTATACCCGATGTACCAGACGTCGGTGCCGTCGTTGGTCGTTCCGGTCTTTCCGCCCGACGGAATCCTGAACTGCGTGCCGACCGACGCGGCCGCACTTCCGCGTCGGACAACGTCCTTCATCATGTCCACCATGAGCCAGGCTTCTTCGGGTGCCAGCACCGGCGCGCGGACGGGTTCCGGAGTCCACAGCACTTCGCCTTTGGCTGTTTCGACCTTCGTGATTCCCATGGCGCGCGCGTGGGTGCCGAGCGTGGCGAACGTCGA
Source organism: Gemmatimonadota bacterium (assembly GCA_038060705.1). GTDB lineage: Bacteria > Gemmatimonadota > Gemmatimonadetes > Gemmatimonadales > Gemmatimonadaceae > DASPMP01. The sequence goes on along the minus strand of JBBTFS010000026.1, from coordinate 50,844 downwards.
GAACGCGGCCACCATCTCGAGCGGATACACGGACGCCGCGCCGATGTGAATGGACGGATACAGCGGGATGGCGGTGGTGATGCCGAGTCGTCGCGCCATATCCACGACGGTCTGTTCGCCGAGCTCCATTCCGAGCCGGATCGCCGGAACGTTGCGCGATTCGTACAACGCGCGGCGCATCGGGATTTGGCCCTCGAACTGCATGTCGTAGTTCTGCGGCCCCCACGTGTCGCCCTGCACCATTGGGAGCGACAGCGGCGAATCGTCCAGGATGTATGTGGGAGGCCGGCGGTTCTGGACGGCCGCGGCGTACACGACGGGCTTGAACGTCGAGCCCGGTTGACGGAGCGCCTGGACCGCGCGGTTGAACTTGGAGTCGGAAAAATCGCGGCCGCCGACGAGCGCGCGCACAGCGCCGCTGCGCGGGTCCAGCGCGACGAACGCGCCCTGGAGGTACGGCGAGTTGCGGCCGTCCGCCTCGTCTGTGCTGCCGGCATGCGCCAGGTACTGCTCGTACGTCTGGTGCTGGTACGGACCGTATCGCTCAGACTCGATGCCCCGCAACTGGCGCTCCAGTGCGCGCTCCGCGGCCGACTGGAGTTCGAGATCCAGCGTGGTGTAAACCTTGTGGCCCTGCTCGTAGAGCTGCGCGCCGAACTGCTGGTCCAGCAGCTGACGAATCCACTCGACGTAGTACGGCGCCACGTCGCCGGACTCGGCGCGGTTCGCGAGCCGCAGCGGATACGCCTTGGCGACGCTGGCGTCCGCGTCGCTGACCAGGCCGTGCTGCCGCATGACTTCGATCACGGTGTTGCGGCGCTGGATGGCGCGGTCCGGAAAGCGCCGCGGATTGTACCGTCCTGGCGCCTTGGGCAACGCCGCGAGCGTGGCCACCTCGGGCAGGTTCAGCTGCCGCGCCGACTTCCCGAAATAGCGCTGCGCCGCGGTCTCCACGCCGTGCGCGCCGTTGCCGAGGTCGATCTGGTTGAGATACAGCTCGAGCACCTGATCCTTGGGGAGACGGGAGTCGATCGCACGCGCGAACTTTATTTCCCTGAGTTTGCGCGCCACCGCGGAGAAACCCGACCGTTCGCGCCGGTTGATGCGTTCGGGGAAGACGTTGCCCGCGAGCTGCATCGTGATCGTGGAAAACCCCTGGCTGAAACTCATCGTCTTGAGGTTGGCGATCACCGCGCCCGGGATGGTGAACCAGTCGATGCCGTGGTGGCGGTAGAAACGCTTGTCCTCCACGACGAGGAAGGCGTCGCGCAGCATCGGCGGGATCTCGGCGATGGGCAGGAGCGTTCGCCGCTCGAGGCCGAGCTCGGCGATGAACTTGCCGTCCGCCGCATACAGCTTGGACGTTTGGCGCGGACGGTAGTGCTCGAGTTCGTCCACCGTGGGGCACTGGCCCGGGCGGCACGCAAGCGTCCAGGCGGCAATCACGCCGCCGAGCGCGAACGTGGCGAAGAACGTGGCAGCCAGCGTCGCTTGCCGAATCAGCCGCGGATTGCGCTCCCAGAAAGTCTTATGAACGCGGTACTTCGTCTTCGGCATGGCCTCGCAAGCTAACTGACTTTCATACCAGCGGCGCCTAATTTAGGTGCCATGTCGCGCCACCCGCTCCTCGAAGAACTGCATTGGCGCGGCCTGCTGCATCAGCAGACGGACGGGTTGTCCGCCGCGCTGAGCGCTGGCTCGGTGTCGGGCTACTGCGGCTTTGACCCCACGGCGCCGAGCCTGCACGTCGGCAACCTCGTGCCGGTGATGGGCCTGGTGCACTTGCAGCGTCATGGCCATCGCCCGGTGTTTCTCGCGGGCGGCGGTACCGGCATGATCGGCGACCCGAGCGGCAAGGCGGCGGAGCGTCCCTTGCTGACGCTTGACGAAATCGCCGAGAACACACGGCACATCACCCGCCAGTTGGAGCGCTTCGTCGACACCAGCGGCCGGAATGCGGCGATCGTCGAGAACAATGCGGCGTGGCTGACGCCGCTCAAGGCGATCGACTTCATGCGCGACGTGGGCAAGCACTTCACGATCAACTACATGATGCAGAAGGAATCCGTGAAGGCCCGGCTGGAGAGCGGCGTGTCGTATACCGAGTTCTCGTACATGCTGCTGCAGGCGTACGACTTCCTGCAGTTGCACGGCCGGCTCGGCGTGACGCTGCAAGTGGGCGGCAGCGACCAATGGGGCAACATCACGGCCGGCATCGAGCTGATCCGGCGGACCAAGGGCGTGGAAGCGCATGCGTTGACGTTTCCGCTCGTGACGACTGCATCGGGCGTGAAGTTCGGGAAGACGGAATCCGGCGCCGTGTGGCTGGATCCGTCGCGCACGTCGCCGTACCGCTTCTATCAGTACTGGATCAACACGGACGATCGCGACGCGGGCCGGATGCTGCGCTACTTCACGCTCAAGGATCGCGCGGAGATCGAAGCGCTCGACGCGTCGATCACGGAGCGACCCGAGGCGCGCGAAGCCCAGCGGGCGCTGGCGCGCGACGTGACGGGGCGCCTGCACGGCGTGGACGCAGCCAACGCAGCCGAGGAAGTGTCCGCGCTGCTGTTTGGCACAGGGGAGGCGGCTGCGCTCTCACGCGAGGCGTTGCGGTTGCTGGAGGCGGAGATCCCGATGTTCTCGCTGTCCAAACTCGACGCGGACACGTTCGACGTCATCGACGCGATTTGCGGCGGCGCCAACGCGCTGTTCAAGAGCAAGGGTGAGGCGCGCCGCGCCCTCGAACAGGGCGGGCTCTACTTCAATGGCGTTCGCGTCTCCGCGGAGCGCGCGCCGCTCGATCGTGGCACGCTGCTGCATGGGCAGTTTTTGCTGGTGCGCAAGGGAGCCCGGTCGTACGGCTTGGTGAAGCTGGGCGCGTAGCGCCCGAGTCACTGCGGCGCGGACGCGCCCCGCAACACGTCGAGCGCGCGACGAACCTCGCCGCTGGTGTTGTAGGCGTGGGGTGACAGGCGGACCGCGCCCTCGCGCAGCGAATGCGTCACGCCGGCGACCCGCAGCGCGTCGCTCACCTTCTGGCCGTCGCTCGGCCGCAACGACACGATCCCAGCGCGCTGCGCGGCATCCACCGGCGTGATCATTTCGACACCGCCGCGGCGCTCACCCCAGCGGACGATTTCGGTGGCAAGCGATGCAACGTGGTTCGCCACGTTGGCCGGTCCAAGCTCCAGGAACAGGTCCAGGCTCGCGTTCATCGCGGCGAAGTCCTGGAACGGCAGCGTCACGAACTCGAAACGGCGCGCATCATCGCGCCAGGTGGGATCGAAGTCGAGCAGGTGGCGGAAGTCATCGGTGCTCTTGGGAGCCATCCAGCTCACCGGCGAAGGTTCCATGCTCGCGATCAAATCGCGGCGCACGTACACGAACCCGCTGCCCCACGGCGAGAGCAGCCACTTCTGCGCGCCGCACGCGAAGATGTCCACCAGCCCATGGCTCAGGTCCAGCGCGCACGCACCCAGCCCCTGAATCCCGTCGACGACGAGATACGCCCCCCTGGCGCGACACGCGCGGCCCAGCTCCTCGAGATCCACGCGGTAGCCCGTGAGGAAGTCCACCCACGAGACGGCCATGCACTTCACATCGCGATCATCCAAGGACTTGATCAGCACGTCCTCCACGCGCTCACCCACCGCCGCCGGCACCAGCCGATAGCGCAGGTCGCGCGCCTTGGCCGCGCCCATCCATGGATAGACGTTCGCCGGGAACTCCCGGTGTGGAGTCACAATCACATCGCCCTTGGCCAATGGCAGCGCGCGCGCCGCGAGGTTGATCCCGTACCCCGTGTTGCCGGCCAGGGCGATCTCGTCGGGCCGCGCGTGAATGAGCTTCGCGATCAGTTCGCGCGAGCGTGCCAATGTCCCGAACAGGAAATCGTCCTTGAGCTTGTGCGGCGTCGCTCGCAAACGCGCCCACTCGGTCAACACATCAACGGCCCGCTGCGGCAGCGGACCGGTGGACGCGGCGTTGAGGAACACCGCGTCGCCCGGTTGCGTCCACGGGAATTCCCGGCGCCTCAGGGCGTCGACGTCGAGACTCATACGCGTACATCCCCAACCGCTACGGCGCGCGTACCGTGCGCACGCGGATCGAGGGCGTCGCGCAGCGCGTCGCCCAGCAGGTTGAAACCGAGAACGGTCGCTCCGATCGCCAGCCCTGGGAACAAGGACGTCCAAGGCGCTCCACGCAGCTGGCTCAGGTCCCGGCCGTCCGCGATCATCGCGCCCCAACTCGGCGTCGGCGGCTGCACACCCAATCCAAGGAATGACAACGCGGCCTCCGCCATGATCGCCGCCGCGACGCCCAACGTGGCGGCGATGAGTACCGGCGCCACCACCGCGGGTAGCACGTGTTGCGCGATGATCCGAATGCCTGGCGCGCCGAGCGCGCGCGCCGCCTGGATGTACTCGAGTTCACGAACCAGCAGCACTTGCCCGCGCACGAGCCGCGCCATCCCCGCCCAACCAACGAGCCCGATAGTGAGGAATACAACGACCAGCGATGGCTGCAGCGCTGCAACCAGCGCGACGAGGAGCAGCAACGTCGGGAATGCCAGCGTGACGTCCGCCAGCCGCATGACGATCTCGTCGGTCCACCGTCCGTAGAATCCGGCGACGATGCCGAGCACGAGGCCGAGTATCAGCGCGATACCCTGCGAGACGACCCCAACGCCGAGCGATACGCGCGCGCCGTACAGCAGCCGGGCCCAAACGTCGCGCCCCTGCACGTCAGTGCCAAACCAATGCAAGGAGGACGGAGGAAGGAGCTGGTTCGCGAGATCGATCGCGACAGGGTCGTGACGGGCCAAGAGCGGTGCGAGCACGGCCGCGGTTACCATGGCCACGATCACGCCCGCTCCGCACCAGGCGCGCCGGTCGCGCTTCAGTGCAACGCTCGCGCGCGTCACAGCGGATTCCCCAGTTCGGCCGGGGTGCCAGGCTGTTGGTGCTTCCAGCGCCGATGATGCCAGAAGTACTGCGCTGGGGCGCGCCGTACCCAGCGTTCAAGAACCATGGTGCAATCGGCCACGATGCGGTCCACGTCGGCGTTTTTGTCGGCGGTTGCCTTCACGGGCACTTCTTCGAAGTGAATGGTGAACCTCCCGTCCGGCTTGCGCAGGGCCACCATGAACACGATCGGTGCGCCCAGCCGGAGGGCGAACGTCGCCGCGCCGCGCGGCGTTTTTGCCTGCCGACCGAAGAACGGCACCCACGTGGACGCCAGGCCAGCGGCGCCTTGGTCCATCACGAACGCAACGGCGATCTTGTCGCGCAGCGCGCGCGGCACCCGACGCACGGCGTCACCGTCGTAGATGGGCTTGAAGCCGAGCCGCAGGCGTGTCCGCGTGAGGTAGGCGTCGAAGAGCGGGTTCTCTTGCTGCCGCGTCACGGCTTCGACCTCCACACCGCGTGCCGCGAGGTACGCACCTGAGAGCTCCCAATTCCCGAGGTGACCGGCGACGATGATCACACCGCGCCCCTGCTGCCTTGCGCGCTCGAAGACCTCCCAGCTGTCGCCAGGATCGAACAGCGCGAGTATCTCGTCGCGCGAACAGCGCGACAAGATCGCCGCCTCGGTGGATGAACGGCCCAGGCTTTCGTAAGCGGCCCGCGCCACTTCGCGCACCCGATCGGCGCTCCATTCGGGAAAGGCGGCTTCGATCTGCCGCTCCACCACGCGACGACGTATGCCCAGCGGCGAATAGCCGAGGAGCCCCAGGCGCGCCCCGAAATTGCTGGCGGCGCGAAAGCCCAGGGCGCCGACGATCGCGAACGCCGCGCGCATCGCGCCATACTGGACCCGATGACGCAGGACGACGCGGCGTTCCGTCACGTGGCAGGAGCTGCGTCCGGCGGTGCGCGGAACTGCATCTCGTGCAGCCGGTGGTACAGGCCGCGCTTGGCCAGGAGCTGGTCATGCGTCCCGCGCTCCACGATGCGGCCCGCGTCGAGCACGAGGATGAGGTCGGCGTGCGCGATGGTGGACAACCGGTGCGCGATGACGAATACGGTGCGCCCCTCAAGCAGCCGGCCGATCGCTTCCTGCACCAGACGTTCGGACTCGGTGTCGAGGGCCGACGTGGCTTCGTCGAGAATCAGGAGCGGCGGATCCGACAAGAGGGCGCGCGCGATGGCCAACCGTTGCCGCTGCCCGCCCGAGAGGCGCGTGCCCCGTTCGCCGAGCACTGTGTCATACCCTTCCGGCAACTGCATGATGAAGTCGTGCGCGTTGGCGTCGCGCGCCGCGCGCATGACCTCGTCGCGCGAACGCGCGCCAGCGGCGCCGTAGGCGACGTTACTCATGACCGTGTCGTTGAAGAGCACGGTGTCCTGGCTGACGATGCCCGTGAGTGCGCGCAGCGCATCGAGCCTGATCTCGCGCGTGTCCGTTCCGTCGAGAAGGATGCGACCCGACGACGGCTCGTAGAAGCGCGGGATGAGGTCCACGAGCGTGCTCTTGCCCGCGCCACTGGGCCCCACGAGCGCGACGACGTCTCCGCGCTTTGCCACGAACGAGACATCGCTCAGCACCGGCTCGGTCTCGTACGCAAACGTGACGCCCTGGAACTCGAGTGCCTGCGCGAAGACGGCAACCGCCTTGGTGCCGCGGTCCGTCTGTGTTTCCGTCGTCCGATCGAGTACGGCGAAGAGGCGCTCGGCGGCCGCCATCGACTGCTGCGCCACCGTCGGCATTTGCGAGAGCTGCTTGAGCGGCGGCAGCAGTCGCGTCACCATGATCATGAACGTGATGAGTTCGGTGCCCGTCATACCCTGCTGCCCCTGCAGCACGGATTGGGCGCCGATCCAGAGGACCAGCACCGCGATGCCGGTGCCGATCAGTTCCGTGAGCGGCTGGGACAGGAAGGACAACCGGTTGATGCGCCGGGCGCCGGTGGCGAACCGCGCGCTGGCGCGCATGAAGCGCGCGTCCTCGTACGGCTCGCCCCGGAATGACTTCACCAGCCGCACGCCGCTGATGACTTCCTGAAGGACGCTGGTGATCTCGCCGTAGTCGGTACGCAGCACCCGATGGCCGCGCCGCAGGCGGCGCAGGATGGGCTGCAGCGCCAGCGTCAGCACCGGCGCGATGACCAGCGCCACCAGCGTGAGGCGCGCGGACAACGTGAACAGCACGGCCACGCTCACCACGAGCATGGTCGCGTTCTGGAGCGTGCGCGTCACCACTTCCGTGATCACCGCGCGCGTCTGCTCCGTGTCGGCCAGGACCGTGGACATGATCTGGCCCGTCTTGTTCTTCTGGAAAAACCCGATCGGGAGGCGCTGGAGATGCCGGAACACGGCGTCGCGCAGGTCACGCGTGACGAATTCCTGAAGGCCGGCGCCGAGTTGTCCGCCCAGCCACACGAACACGTTCTTTGCGAGCACGACGATCAGAATCAGGATGATCACAACGCGCAGCGAATCCATCGGACGCGTTGGATCGAGCAGCGCGCCGATGAGCCAGCGCTGGACAACCGCGAGATAGCCGAGGCGCGCCGAGATCAGGTCCGGCTGCGCGAACAGGGCGTTGAGGAACGGGATGAGGAGCGTGAACGCGAAGGCGTCCAGTACCGCGCCCACGATGTTACTCGCGATCGCCGCCGCCATGCGCCACGCGTGTGGCCGGAGAAACCCCAGCAGGCGACGATAGAGGCCCATTGTGGCCCAAAGATAACCCCGGCATTTTGACCGCGTGTCGAACGCTGCCGGCGCGCCGAGGGCGCCGTACTCACTGGAACCAGTCGGATTCCCGTTCCCCGCGCTCGCCGCGATGAGCGGCCGGGCGGCGCTGGGCGGTCCGCGCGAGACTGCGCTGGCGTGCCTCATGGTGTGCCGGCTCGTCGCCGACGCCTGCGACGCGGCCGCGCCGCTCATCAGCGAACAGCGCCGTGCACGAGCGACCGGCGCGCGTCATTGGCTGGGCGCCGCCACGCTCCCGGGCCCCGCCAGGGCGGCCCTGGTCCGCCTCGCGGACGCCACTGCCGGCGACCAACGGCCGGCCATTCTGTCGGCGCTGGACTCGGTGATAGCGGTCACCGCAAACCAGCTCGAGCCGACCGCACGTTTGGAGCTGAGCAAACTGGCGCAAGCCATTGCGGAATAAGGCCGATCGTTCTTGCTGACCGCGGGAAAAGCGGCGTATCTTGGCCTATGGCCCGGAGCACAGACATCTCACCGCTTTCTCAGGTCCTCGCCCGCGCGGATGCCATCGCTGACGGCGCGCGGCTCCCGGACACGATCGCCACGGGCTTCCCCAGCCTCGACCGCATTCTGGGCGGCGGGCTGCGCGGGGGTGATCTCGTCGTGCTCGGCGGCGATGTCGGCAGCGGCAAGTCGGCGCTCGCGCTGGCCATCGCCATGCGCGTCGCGCAACGGCGCTCGCCGGTCGTGTTCCTGTCGGGCGAAATGTCGATGGACCGCCTGCTGGAGCGCGCGCTGGCGATCGAAGGCCGCGTCAAGATCGATGACTTGAGAGCGGGCGTCGTCAACGACTTCGCACGCGCCTCGGTGGGCGCTGCCGCGGTGCGGCTGCGCGATGTCCTCCCGAAGTTCGAGTTGCTGCCCGGCGAAGGTTTGACCGGAATCGCCGAATACCTCGAGGGAGCGCGGCCCGAGCTGGCGGTTGTTGATTCGCTCCAGTCGCTGGTGCGGGGTCAACGCGCCACCGACGAAGAACTGGCGGAGGCAATCAGGCGGCTCAAGCTGCTGGCGATGCAGCAACGCGTCGCCATCTTCGTGACGGCACAGCTCCCGCATCTGGTTCCACGCGACGACCATCGTCCGCTGCTGGACGACTTCGGCGCCCTGGGCGCCGTCAAACATCACGCCGACGTGGTGCTCGCGCTGTTTCGGGAAGACATGTACGACCGGCGCCGCGAGATCGAGGGCGCCACCGAGCTGCTGGTTCGCAAGAACCGGAATGGTAGTCTCGGGTACGTTGATCTGTACTTCTACGCTCAGTGGATGCGGTTCGAAGACATGCTGGACCCGGACCGCTAAGGAGGCACGACCGGTATGCGTTGCATTGGCCGATTGTTGGCGGCGGGCATGGTCGCATTGGCGGCCGGCTGCGCGTCGTCGGGACAGCTGGGAACCGACGGGATGTCGCGGCTCGAGAAATCGCGCCAGTCGCGGCCGAACGACGCGGCGGTGGCGCGCTCGCTTGGCATCGCGTACTACAAGGCCACCAAGTATCCCGAGGCGCGCACCCACCTCGAAGCATCCGTGCGCCTGGATCCGCGCGACGGAGCCGCCGCACTGTACCTGGGCCTGACCGCCGAACAGCAGAAGGACATGGCCGGCGCCAAGTCCGCCTACCAGACGTACATCCGCTACGGCAAGACGTCCAAGGTGCGCAAGCAGCTTGAGGCGCGTCTCGCGGCGATCACGCGTCAGGATCTTCAACTGGCAGCCAGGGCGGCCGTGGCGCAGGAGCAACAGCTCGCGACGCAGCAAGGAAACATCACGACCGTCGCGGTGATGCCACTGCGCTTCGTCGGCCCGGACACCTCGCTGCAACCGCTGGAGCGTGGCTTGGCGGAACTGATCACGACGGACCTGAGCCGCACGGACCAGCTCATTGTCGTCGAGCGCGCCCGGCTTCAGGCGCTGCTCAACGAAATCGAGCTGCAGAAGTCGGGCGCCACGGACTCCACCACCAACGTCCGCGCCGGCAAGCTGATCCAGGCCGGGCGGATCGTGAACGGTCAGATCCTTCAAAGTGCGGATCGGCTGCGCGTCGACGCGGCCATCGTCAACACAACCACATCGCTCATCGCCGGCGGCGCGACGAACGAGAACACGCTCGAGGAACTGTTCGCGATCGAGAAGGCCATCGTGCTGCAACTGTTCGACAGCCTCGGCGTCAAGCTGACATCGGCGCACCGCAAGGAGCTGGACGACCGGCCCACGCGATCACTGCCCGCGTTTCTCGCGTTCAGCCGCGGACTTCAGTTCGAGGACCAAGGCCGCTACGACGATGCGGCGCGCAGCTATCAGGACGCGTTCCGGATTGATCCGTCGTTCTTCCAGGCGCAGGTGAAGGGCGCCGACGTGGCGGCTGCCGCGACGGGCGTTTCGCTGACGGCGAGTAACATCGAGAGCAACATCGTGGGGACGGCCGAGGCCAACATCGCGCAGAAGTCGGCGGAGGGACAAGCGCCGCAATCGCCGAACAACGAGGGCAACGGCGCCGGCAGCATGGCGGATCAGGTGAATCCATCGGCAGCCGGTGGCGCCACGGCGTCCGCGGGTGGGTCCGGGTCGGGCGGTGGCAGCTCTGGCGGCACTCCCAGCAAGGACCCGGTGGGCGCCGCCACCGGCGCTGAGTCCACGGCCAAGACGGCGATCGTGCGGATCGTGGTCAAGTTGCCCAGGCCATGAACAAGCGGCTCTGGATGGCCCTTCCGATCGCCGCCGCGGCGACGACGCTTCAGGCGCAGTCGTGGCGCGAATCCGCGGTCCGCTTCGCGCCACAGTCGGCTTCGTACAACATCAAGACGCCGATCAACGAGAAGGTCTCGGAAACGGCGTTTCCGTTCTTTGTGATGGTGCCGATCCTGCCGTCGCTGCGCATCGACGTGGGGACCGCGTTCGCGATGGCGCGCCACGAACGCCAGGTGGCCGACAGTACCGGCGCGTTTACGACGAGCACCAGCGAGCTCAGCGGGATGACGGACACGCAGATCCGCGCCAACTACTCGATGGGTCAGGACCTGATCGTGTTCACCGCAGGCGTGAACCTTCCCACGGGCTCCTCGACGGTGAAACCCGGCGAGCTGGACGCGGCAACGCGCATCGGGAGCGACTTCCTGAGCTTCCCGATCTCCGGTTTCGGAAGCGGCTTCGGCATGACCGGCGGCTTCGCGATCGCCAAGCCGGCCGGTGCGTGGAACCTGGGCTTCGCCGCGTCCATGCGGTACGCGAGCGAATACGAGCCATTCAAGGACGCGGCGGGCGTAGCCACGAAGTTCCAGCCCGGCCCGGAAGTACGGACGCGCATCGGCATCGACCATGCGCTCGGCGAAGGCCGCATCTCCTTCGGCTTCACGTACTCGAAATTCGGCGACGACAAGGCGAACGCGGCGACATTCAACACGGGCGACCGGTTCATTGGCCAGATCGTGGTGAACAGCGCGCTCAAGAGCGGCGTGGACTACACGGTTGCGGTGTGGAATCTGTTCCGGTCGTCGGGCACACTGATCAACCAGAGCGCCTCGCCGTCGGCGAACATTACCAATGCGTTGATGGCGTTCGGGCTCCGCGGCCCGTGGGGCATCGGCGTGGAGCCGAGCGTCGAGGCCCGTGTGTTCACACAGCAGAACGCACGCACCAGTTTCGTCAGCAATCTGGGCATGCGCTTCGTGTACAACCGCGGCCAGTGGGCGGTGGTGCCCGGATTCGGTTTCTCGCTGGGCCAGCTGGAGACGGCAACGGTGACTGGATTCCGGTCCACGCTGGCGGTGCGCGTCGGGTACTGAACTTCCCCTCGTGAAAGAACGAACGGCGCCACTGTGGGCGCCGTTCTTGTTTTCGTCCCTATATTCTGTCGATAAGGGTGCGGCGTACGGGGTGCAGTGGTTACGGAAGGAATTCATGTATGGCTGGTCACAGCAAATGGAAGCAGATCAAGCACTACAAGGCGGCCACGGACGCAAAACGTGGCGCGTTGTTCACGAAGCTCATTCGTGAAATCACGATCGCGGCCAAACAGGGCGGCGGCGATCCGAGCGGCAATGCGCGCCTGCGCACCGCCATCGACGCGGCGAAGGCCAGTTCGATGCCGAAGGACAACATCGAGCGCGCCATCAAGAAAGGCACCGGCGAACTGGAGGGCGTGGACTATCAGGAGGTCACGTACGAGGGGTACGGTCCGGGCGGCGTGGCACTTGTGATCGCGGCGCTCTCGGACAACCCCACGCGCACGGTGGCTGACGTGCGCCACGTGATGACTCGCCTCGGCGGCAACCTGGGCACGCCCAACGCGGTCGCCTGGATGTTCGACAAGAAGGGCCAACTGACGATCGACGCCGCCAAGTACAGCGAGGACTCCACACTCGAAGCAGCGCTCGAGGCCGGCGCCGAGGATTTCGCCAAGGTGGACGATCAGTACGTCGTGACGACGTCGCCAGCCGACTTCCACGCAGTGAAGTCGGGCCTTGAGGCGAAGGGCATCGGCTTCGTCGAAGCGGAGCCGACCACGATGGTGCCGAAGAACACGGTGAAGGTGGAAGGCAGGCCGGCCGAGCAACTCCTGAGGCTGATTGACGAGATCGAGACGCTGGACGACGTGCAGAAGGTATGGGCGAATTTCGACATCGATTTTGACCAACTCGTGACCCGTGACTCGTGACTCGGCCTGACCGGCGTCACTAGTCCATGATCGTCCTTGGCATTGACCCTGGCACGCAGGTCACCGGATACGGCGTGGTGCGCGGCGACGGAACCGACGCGGCGCTGGTCGAATGCGGCGTCATCCGGACGCAGGCCCGGGATCCCCTGCCCGCCCGCCTGCATTCCATATATGAAGGCGTCTGTGAACTGCTCCAACGCCATACTCCGGACGTCATGTCCGTCGAAGACGTGTTCTACGCCCGCAACGTTCGTACGACGATTACACTGGGGCACGCGCGCGGCGTGATTCTGCTGGCCGCACAAGAGCGGGGCGTGGCGATTCGGGAACTGGCACCCCGGCTCATCAAGAAGGCCGTGGTTGGCTCCGGGGCCGGCACGAAGGAGCAAGTGCAGTTCATGCTGACGCGCCTGCTGCGTCTCAAGAGTCCACCCAAGCCGGCCGACGCTGCCGACGGCGTCGCCGCCGCGCTCGCCTTCCTCCTGGGCGCGCATACCGAGCGCCTCAGGCAGGCGCGGCGATGATCTCCCAGGTAACGGGCACGCTCTTGTCCAAGAACCCGGATCGCGCGCACGTGATGACCGGCGGCGGCGTGGCCTACGAACTCATCATCCCGCTGAGCGCGTATGAGGCCCTCCCGCGACCTGGCGAGAACTGTACGCTGCACACGCACCTCGTCGTGAAGGACGACGGCTGGCAGCTCTTCGGCTTCGCCACGCCGTTCGAACGCCGCGTGTTCCAGCGCGTGCTGGACGCCAAGGGCGTAGGCCCGGCGCTGGCAATCGGGCTGCTCTCCGCGCTGTCCGCGGAGCGTCTGGTGCGTGCGATCCGCGAGAAAGACGTTCCCACGCTCCAGGGCGCGCCGCGCGTGGGTCGCAAGAAGGCGGAGCAGTTGATCCTGGATCTCGCGGAGAAGATGGATGACTTACTGCAGGGACTGGGAACCAGGAAACTGGAACTGGGCGGATCCGCGGCGGCCGATGGGGCGATTCGAGCCCTCGTGTCGCTCGGCTATTCAAGCCAGGATGCCGAACGCGCGGTAAAATCCGCGCTCGACGCGTCCGGTCCAACCACGAGCGCGCCGGATCTCATCCGCGACGCTCTTGCCAAGGTGATCAATGCTCGCCGCTAAACGCACTGCGACGTTCACGGAGTCCGTGATCCGCGAAATGACGCGAATCGCCAACCAGCACGAGGCAATCAACCTGGCACAGGGCTTTCCGGATTTTCCGATGCCGGAGCCGATGAAGGAGGCGGCGTGCGCGGCGATCAACGGCAATATCAATCAATACGCGGTGACGTGGGGCAGCGCCGCGCTGCGCATCGCGATCGCCGAGAAATACCGCAAGTGGTATGGCATGGAGGTGGACAAGGACGCCGAGGTCACGGTGACGTGCGGTGCGACAGAGGCGATGGCGTCGGTGTTCATGGCGCTCATCGATCCCGGCGACGAAGTCATCATCCTGGAGCCGTTCTACGAGAACTACGGACCGGACGCCATTCTGGCGGGCGCGGCGCCGGTGTTCGTGCCCCTCGAGTATCCCAATTGGACGCTGGATCCGGACCGATTGAAGAAAGCGTTCAGCAAGAAGACGAAGGCCATCGTCTTGAACACACCGCATAACCCAACGGGCCGCGTGTTCACCCGCGCCGAGATGACGACGATCGCCGAGCTGTGCCAGAAGTACGACGCGTGGGCCATCACCGACGAACCGTACGAGCACATCCGGTACGCCGGTGAACATCACGTCATGGCCACGCTGCCGGGCATGCGCGAGCGCACGATCACGATCTCGAGCCTCTCCAAGACGTTCAGCTGCACCGGCTGGCGGCTGGGCTACGCGGTGGCGCCGGCCAAGCAGACGGCGGCGATCCGCAAGGTGCACGACTTCCTGACCGTGGGCGCCCCCGCGCCGCTCCAGGCCGCGGGGGCCATCGGCTTCGCGTTCGACGCCGACTACTTCAACCACTTGGCGCAGGACTACAAGACGCGGTTCAACATGCTGGCGCCGGTGCTGCGCGACGCGGGATTCCAGTTCGCGAATCCCGAGGGTGCGTACTACCTGTTTGCCGATTTCTCGAAGATCAGCGAGAAAGGCGACGTGGAGTTCGCCAAGTGGATGATCGAGGCGGTCGGCGTGGCCACGGTGCCTGGCTCGAGTTTCTTCAACGACAAGAAGGACGGCCGGAGGTTCGTGCGCTTCGCGTTCTGCAAGAAATTCGAGACAATGAAAAGGGCCGCCGATCAGCTGGCGGCCCTTCCCCAACACCTGAAAACTGCCTGAGTCGTTAGTGCCCGATGCCGAGCACGCTGATCATGAACCCCGACTCCGTCGCAGCGCCGCGCTTGCGCACGGAACCTGACAGTCCGAGTTCGTAACCCAGCAGCCGAATGCCGAAACCGGCACCGGCTTGCCATCCGTCGGTCACCGAGGCGACTCCCGCCCGAAGCGGGATGAACGGCAGTATCCGCAACTCGGCCCCGACTCCCATGCGATTCTTGGGTCCGATGGAAATCGCATCGTCGCCGCCGGTCTGCTGGTGCAGATCAGCGGTCACCGTCAGGAAATCCGTCGCTTTGAACGCCACGCCAACGTTCAGCGCGGGCTTGAAGCCCTCTGCCGCAATCCGTTCGCGCAACGCCGCGGGGGCCTGACCGTACGCCACGGTGGTATCTGTGCTGTAGTTCGTGTCGGCGTCGAAGAAGCCGCTCGTGGACTGCATCGCGAGCTTGGTGGTGTCCCACTTGAACGTGTTGAAGATGTTCTCGATCTGGACCCCCACCTTCCAGCGGCTCGCGGACCACGCCGCCGACAGATCCGCCCCGGCGCCGATGCCGACCATGCCGTCGGACGAATCACTCGGCATGACGACCGGGAAGGAGTAGTTGACGCTGTTGGTGCCGAACACACTGCCGCCGTCCCTGGCAATGATCATCGAACCGGTGATGTACTTGCCGGTGATGCCGATCGCCAGGTTCTCCGGACCAAGCAGTCCGGCAGTGAAGCTCACCGGCAGCGGCAGCGCGAAACTCACCGCGCCCGTCCCGAACACTCCCATCTCCAGTCCGGTGCCGGTGAAGTTCAGCGGCTTGGCTTGCCCGTTGTTCAATCCGGCATTGCCGAACATGGCTGCCTCGAACATGTCCGGGCTCATGTCCATGTTGGTGTACATGGACACGCCGGTCTGAAAGCCGACCGGACCAATGGACAGGGCCAGCGGCGTGATGCCGCCGTCAACACGAGCCCGCTGACGACCCGACGTGCGAACCAGGTCCACCCACGACGAGCGCACCGCTGAGTCCACAACCAGTCCGCCGTAGTCGTGCAACATCTTGAAACCCACCGGATCCATCCCGACCGTACCGCCAACAATCGCGGCGCCAAACGAAATGAAGGGGCGACCCGGCATCGCCAGATTGGCCGCGTTGAGCGCCACCGCTTCGTAGCCGCGCGCCATCGCGGTGTAGTTCCCGGCCATGCCGAACGCGGCCGGGCTGCTGCTGGGAAGCTGCGCAACGAGCGCGCCGGAACCGACCGATACCATTGCCGCGGCGACAACCACGCGGCGCATGACTGACATGTTTGCGCGCATGGTTATTTCCCCCCGCCCGAAGGTGTCCGGATCTTCAGACGCATCCGGTTGGAGACTTTGACTTCCTGCTTGGGCGTCACCGTGACGGGCGTCGCCGACGACACATTGCCGGTCAGCTTGATGCTGACTTTGTCGCCACCGTTGAGCAGGTTCTGGACTTCCGTGCTGTCGAGCGAGACCGAGCGTACGCCAGTACCGCTGGGCAGCGTGATCGGTTTACTGATCTGCTGCGTCGCTCCGGGCCCCCACGCGAACACGAGGTTGAGGCCGCCCGTCACCGAGGCGAACGGGTTGGTGATGGTCATGTCGAGGCCAAGACCGACAACGAAGTCGCCCGTGGACGGCATTGAGACAGAATCCGCGCCGCCGGAATCGAACGTGCGGCTCGGGACGTTCATCTGCACCGAAGCGACGTTGATCGTCGGCACACTGGCCGTGGCGTCCAACGCGCCGTTGGCGTTGATGAACTCGAGGTGGTCGCCGAGTGGCGAGTTCACCGTGACGTCAACCGTCAGGTTGGTGGTCACCGTTCCGGTCGAAAGCGGGATCGTGCGGTTGAGGATGCCGCCCAGCTTCGGGAACGGCGCGTTCTGCGTGCCACTGACCGTGGCGGCGCCGCGCACCGAGTCACGCGCCAGCACAGCAGAGCCACTGCGCACCACGATCACCATGTAGCCCTGCACCGTCGCGGCGGGCGCCGTGTTCACGTAGAGCGGGTCGAACGACATGTTGTTGACGAGCCGGATGCTCAGCGTGCCCGACGCGATCGCCGCGGACACGATGTCCGCCGGCAGCGCTGTCGAGTTGCCCGCAACGAGCGTGAACGCGGGCTTCGGCGCATTCGTGCCGTTAAGCGTGACGCACTGCGCACAGTCACTGCCGACGACACGCGAGATTGTCGTCGAGTCGATTTTCAGCGAGAACGCGCTCGAGTCCGGCAGGATGGTCACCGTGCCGCCCGACGGCAGCAGGTTGGCAACCGACATGCGGGTATCGGGTCCCGGAAGGTTCCACGTCTCTTCGAATCGCGGCTTGGGATCGGAGGCGAACTGGACCAGATCACACGCGGTCGCAGTCAGCGCCAGGCCGAGCAGCACCGCTCGGCGGGTTGTGGCTGAATTCATTCGTTGTCCGGCTTCGGGTGGATGGGCCGCAGGCGCGCGTATGCAAAGCTCGCGAACCCGGCGTGCGGAGGATTGTGGACTGGGCGAGGAAGTAAGTCAACGCCTTGCCGACTAGTAATTTGGCGACACGTGTCGGACACAATCGGTGATTGAAACCACAACCAGCCGCGCTCGGATTTCGGCATCTCTTCGGCTATACTTCGCGGCGATGGATTCCTGGTCCGTCCACCCGCACACCGGTACCGTGTAGCGATGTCGCGTCCGGAAATCACCACGCCCGAAGCGCTCGCGGACGAGTCCGTCGTCGAGTTGTCGCTTCGTCCGCAGCGACTGGCCGAGTTCATCGGCCAGAAGAAGGTCAAGGACAGCCTCGGCGTGTGGATCGACGCGGCAAAAGCGCGCCGCGAGCCGCTGGATCACACCCTGTTCTTCGGTCCGCCGGGCCTGGGCAAGACCACACTGGCCGAACTCATCGCGCGCGAGCTTGGCGTGAACATCCGCGCGACGTCGGGTCCGGCGCTGGAGAAGCCGGGCGATCTCGTCGGCACACTGACGAACCTGCGGTCCGGCGACATCCTCTTCATCGACGAAATCCACCGCCTGCGACCGATCGTGGAGGAGTTTCTCTATCCCGCGATGGAGGACTTCAAGATCGACATCCGCCTGTCCGAGGGTCCCAAGGCGCAGACGATCACAATGCCGGTGGAGCCGTTCACGCTCATCGGCGCCACGACGCGATACGGGTTGCTGACGCCGCCGATGCGCGCGCGCTTCGGCATCGTCGAGCGGCTGAACTACTACCCGGCCGAGGACCTGGAGCTCATCGTGCACCGCTCCGCAGACGTCATCAAGGTTGGAATCGACGCCGGCGGCGCGAGCGAGATCGCCAGGCGCGCACGCGGAACGCCGCGCGTCGCCAATCGCCTGTTGCGCCGCATCCGCGACTATGCGCAAGTACGCGCCAGCGGCTTCATCTCCAAGGACGTCGCGCACGAAGGCCTGCAGATGCTGGACGTGGACGAGTTTGGCCTCGACGACATGGACGCGCGGATACTCAAGACGATCATCGAGATGTTCGAAGGCGGCCCCGTGGGCCTGAATACGGTGGCGGCCGCGGTCGCCGAGGACGCCAACACGATCGAAGAGGTGTACGAGCCGTTTCTCGTGCAGCACGGGTTTTTGCAGCGCACGTCACGCGGGCGAGTCGCGACGCCGATGGCATATCGGCATTTTGGATTTACACCGCCGACTCCAATTCCTGCGCAGGAAACGCTCTTCTAGGCGGTAGGTTTGGGGCGTGAACGGCGCACTGACTTCCGACTACGCGTTCGAACTCCCGGCCGAGCTGATCGCGCAACAGCCGTTGGCGGAGCGGAGCGACAGCCGGCTCATGCTGGTTCATCGCGCGGACGGCCGCATCGAGCACCGCAAGTTCACTGATCTCGTGGACCTGATCGACCCGCGCGACATGCTCGTGCGCAACACCTCGCGCGTGCTCAAGGCGCGTCTGCTGGGGAAGCGGGACAACGGCGGCGACGCCGAGGTCTTGTTGCTCAAGCCGGCGAGCGACGGGACGTGGGAGGCGATGGTGTCGCCAGGCGGCAAGCTCAAGCCCGGACGGCGCGTCGCGATCGCGCCTGGTTTCACCATCGAGATCCTCGAGACCACCGAGCGGCGCACGCGGCGCGTGCGGCTCGACACTGCCCTGCCGGTGGCGGACGCGCTGGAGAGATTCGGCCATGTTCCGCTGCCGCCGTACATCACGCGCCCCGATAGCGCGTCCGATATCGAGCGCTATCAAACCGTGTATGCGCGGGAAGCGGGATCAATCGCCGCGCCGACGGCTGGGCTGCATTTCACCGATGCGCTGCTGGGGGAGATGGCCCGTCGCGGCGTGGCACAAGCGGACGTCGTCCTGCACGTTGGCGCTGGCACATTCAAGCCGGTGGATGTGGACGACCCGGCCGAACACGTCATGCACGAGGAGTGGTATTCGGTGCCGCGCGAAACCGAAGTGGCCGTCGACGCCACGCGTGGACGCGCCGGACGGGTGTGGGCCGTGGGGACGACCACCGCGCGAACACTGGAAAGCGCTGCCCGCGACAATCGCGGCGTACAATCCGGTAGCGGAGAAACCCGCCTCTTCGTGCGGCCGCCATATCGGTTTCGTGTCGTTGACGCGCTCATCACCAACTTTCACCTGCCGCGGTCCACCCTGCTCATGCTGGTGGCGGCGTTTGCCGGCTACGACTTGACGATGGCCGCATATCGCGAAGCAGTACAACAGAAGTACCGGTTTTACTCCTACGGCGACGCCATGGTGGTACTGCCGTGACTCGTTAATCGTGACTCGTGACGCGGCCTGAAGCGGGATTCTCGTTCGAAGTTGAGGCAACGGCGGGCGCAGCGCGGCGCGGGGTGTTCAGCACGCCGCACGGCGTCGTCGAGACGCCGGCGTTCATGGCGGTCGGCACGCTGGCCACCGTGAAAGCACTGGACCCCGAAGACCTGCGCGCGGCGGGCGCGCGGATGATTCTGTCGAACGCCTACCACTTGCACCTGCGGCCCGGCGACGAACTCGTGCGGCGGCTTGGCGGCCTGCACCGCTTCATGGCATGGGACGGCCCGATCCTCACAGACTCCGGCGGCTTTCAGGTCTTCTCGCTGGCGGCGCTCCGCACCCTGGACGAAGACGGCGTCGAGTTCCGCAGCCACCTGGACGGATCCACGCGCCGGTTCACGCCCGAGAGCGTGATGCAGATCGAGCGCAACCTGGGCGCCGACGTGATCATGCAGTTCGATCACGTTATTCCCGGCCAGAGCGACGCCGCCATCGCGCGCGACGCGTCCGAGCGGAGCATCCGCTGGCTGGCGCGATGCCACGACGCCTTTCAGCGCATCGAGCCGGCCTTCGCCTTGCCGCAAGCGCTGTTCCCTATCGTGCAGGGCGGGATTCACGAGGATCTCCGCATCGAGGCCGCCAAGGCCATCACGTCCATGCACGACTGGCCGGGACTCGGCATCGGTGGTTTGTCCGTCGGCGAAGCAAAGCGCGACATGTACCGCATCCTCGAATGTCTCCATGCCGAGCTGCCGGCCGATCGGCCGCGCTACCTGATGGGCGTCGGCTTCCCGGAGGACCTCGTGGAGGGCGTTCGACGGGGCGTGGACCTGTTCGACTGCGTGGCACCCACACGCATGGGCCGCAACGGCGCGGCGTTCACCAGCGACGGGCGCATCAACATCAAGCGGGCCGAGTATCGCGACGATCAGGGTCCGTTGGATGAAGGCTGCACGTGTTCGGCCTGCACGCGCTTCAGCCGCGCGTACATCAGGCACCTCTTCGTCTCCGACGAGATGCTCGGCATGCGGCTGCTCTCGCTGCACAATGTACATTTTCTGGTGGCCCTGATGCGCACCGCGCGCAACGCGATCAGCACTCGCACGTTCGACGTGTGGAGCCGCCAGTGGCTGGAACGCTATCACTCCCGTTCACAACCCGACGAATGACGAACACAATCTTTCCGGCGCTCAGCGCCCTGCTCCAGGCTCCCGCTCCGACGCCCGGCGGCGGATCGATGCTGCCGCAACTGTTGTTCCAGTTCGGCCTGATCTTCGCAATCTTCTACTTTCTGATGATTCGTCCGCAACAGAAGCAGCGGAAAAATCACGAGAAGGCTTTGAAGAGCATCAAGCGCGGAGACCGGATCGTCACTTCCGGCGGAATCATCGGCGACGTGATCCACGTGAAGGACTCTGTGGTGGACGGCAAGCCGTCTCCGCTCATGGAAGACGAGGTCACGATCAAGTCCGGCGAAACGCGCCTGATCCTGGAGCGGGGGCGCATCGCCAAGATCACGTCAGCCGCGGCGGCCGCGACGACGTGAGTGTCCTGGATCTCCGCGTCCTCGGCGACCCGATCCTCCGGCAGGACACCACACCAGTCGCCGTCGTCACCGACGAGTTGCGCGGACTCATCGACGACATGTTTGCCACGATGCGGAAGGCGCGCGGCATTGGATTGGCGGCGCCGCAGGTGGGCCGCATCGAGCGGATCACCGTCATTGACGTCGCTGACAGCGGCGTGGGGCCGCTGGCCCTGGTGAACCCGGAAATCGTGGAGCGCGAAGGCAGCGTGAAGGGCGAGGAAGGCTGCCTTTCGATCCCGGACATCTACGACGATGTCGAGCGGTCTGCCAAAGTCGTCGTGCGCGCGCTGGATCGGCACGGAGCCACAATCGAGGTCGCGGGCAGCGACCTGCTTTCGCGCTGCATGCAGCACGAGATCGACCACCTGCACGGCAAACTTTTTATCGACCACCTGAGCGTGCTGAAACGGCGCGCGGCGCTGGACAAATGGTCGGAGATGAAGGACAAGTACCCCAGCTACATCCGCCGCCTGTCCGACGACGACGACACCGAACACCGCGGCGAGGAACTCTGAGCATGCGCGTGCTCTTCTGGGGCACGCCGGTGTTCGCAACGCCCCCGCTGCGCGCGCTGCTGGGCGAAGGATTCGATGTGGTGGGCGTCGTGACGCAACCCGACAAGCCGGTGGGACGCAGCCGCTCGCACGTGCAGGCATCCGCCGTGAAAGAAGTCGCCGTCGCCGAAGGGCTTCCGATCCTGCAACCCGAGCGCCCGCGAGGCGCCGAGTTCGTGGCGCAAGTTCGCGAACTTGCGCCGGACCTTTCAGTGGTGGTGGCGTACGGCCACATCCTGCCCGCCGAAGTGCTGGCGCTGCCGCCACGGGGAACGCTCAACGTGCATGCGTCGCTTCTGCCGCAACTGCGCGGCGCCTCCCCGATTCAGGCAGCCATTCGCGAGGGGCACACGAAGTCTGGCGTGACCATCATGCGGATGGTGCAGCGGCTGGACGCAGGGCCGATCATCCTGCAGTTGGCGACGGACATTCTCGAGGATGAAACCGGCGGCGAACTGGGACTGCGTCTGGCCGAGCTTGGCGCCACGGCCCTGATCGAAGCGCTCGCGCTTATCGAGATGGGCCATGCCACCGAACAGCCGCAGGACGAGGCGCTGGCGACCTACGCCGGCAAGATCGACCGCGACACGACGCGCATTGACTGGACGCAGGACGCCGGCGTGATCGCGCGCGCCATTCGCGCGTACGATCCGCGGCCAGCCGCCTGGTCCACACTCGACGGCAAGGACGTGAAGCTGTTCGGCGCGCGACCCGAGCCCCCCCCCTTTGGCGCACCCGCTGCTGCCGGCGCGGTGGTTTCCGCCAGCGCCGACGGGCTGCTGGTGGCATGCGGCACCGGTGCGGTGCGGGTGCAGCAGGCTCAACCGGCGGGGCAGAAGCGGCTTGCCATCGCCGACTGGGCGCGTGGCCGCGGCGTGGGCGCGGGGCAGAGGTTCGCGTAAGGCGGTCACCCGCATCCGGGTATCTTAGACCCATGCGTGAAGAGTCTCGCGGCGCGACGCGATCCGCGTCGGTCACGGACGCCCGTTTGGCGGCCGCCGAGGTGCTTGGCGACCTCCGGCGCGGTGAGTTCCTCGACGCGGCATTCGATCGGCGTTCGTCGGCGCTGGACCCGCGCGACCGACGTTTCACGCGCGAACTCGTGTACGGGATGTTGCGTCGCCGCGCGTGGCTCGACGGATTGTTGCAGGACCGGGTCAAGGGCGGGCTGGGCCGTCTGGACGCCGACGTGCTGGACCTGCTGCGGCTGGGCGCCTGCCAACTGCTGCACATGCGCAGTGTGCCGGCCTATGCGGCCATCGGGCAAACAGTGGAAATTGTGAAGCAGCGGCACGGCGTGGGCGCCGCGCGCCTCGCCAATGCGGTGCTTCGGCGCCTGGACCGTGAGGGCGACGTTCAGACGACTGACATGCCGACCGACCCGATCGACGCGCTGGCCATGACGGAGTCGCATCCGCGCTGGCTGGTGGCGCGATGGGTAGCCCGCTGGGGCGAAGCAGACACGCGGCTGTTGTTACAGGCGAACAACACCGAACCGCCGCTGGTCGCCCGTCCCGTGCATGCCGTGCGGGAGCAGGTTGAGGCCATGCTCGAGGCGGCGGGAATCCAGGTCGGCGACACGAGCCTGGTTCCGGACAGCATCGTGCTGAACAGCCCGGTGGGCTCGCTCACCACACTGGGCGCGTTCACGCAGGGACTGATTCACCTGCAGGATCCGGCGTCCACGCTGGTCACCAAGTATGCGGCGTTCCCCGAGGGCGCCGTCGTCGCCGACGTGTGCGCGGCGCCCGGTGGCAAGGCGGTGGAGCTGACGCGCACGGCGACGATGGTCCTCGCCAGCGACGCGTCGTTCAACCGCCTGCGCAGGGTGCGCGAGAACATCCAGCGGCTGGACCTGCCGACGTTGCTGCCGTATGTGGCCGACGCACGCAAGCCGGCACTCCGTTCAGTGACCGCGATGCTCATCGACGCGCCGTGCACCGGCACGGGCACGTTCCGGCGGCACCCGGACGCCCGGTGGCGGCTCAAGCCCTCCGACCTCGCCGTGATGCCGGCGATCCAGCGCGAGATTCTCCGGTCGGCAGCGTCCGTGGTCGCGCCGGGCGGAATCCTCGTCTACAGCACCTGCTCACTCGAGACGGAAGAGAACGACGCGCAAGTGGAGCGGTTTCTCGCCGAACATCCGGAGTGGACGCTGGAGCCGCCGCCCGACGGCGCGGTGCCCGCCACGGTGCTCGACGCCGGCCGCCTGCGCGTGTTGCCGCAGCGCCACGGCGTTGACGGCGCGTTTGCAGCCAGGCTGCGGAGACGAGCGTGAGCAAGAAGCGGGCGTGGACGTGGCGGCCGTGGGTGGCGTACGTCGCAATGGCCATCGGCGGCTTTGCGATGGCCTACATGATCGTGGCGTTTTTCGTGTTTCCCGCGAGCGCCGCGCAGCGCGACTCCGCGGTCCCCAACGTCATCGGCCTGCCATACGTCGACGCGCAGCGACTCCTCGAGCAATTCGGCTTCACGGCGCAGCGCGGCGAACTGCGGTATCACACCGCCGCGCCGCGCGGCACCGTGCTAAGCCAGGATCCCCAACCGGACCTCAACGCCGCGCCCGGAATTCGCGTCTCCCTGACGCTCAGCAACGGACCCAGGGTGGCGCCCATTCCGGGCGTGATCGGCCTGAGTCGCGAGCAGGCGCAGACAGCGCTCGAGTCCGTCGGATTCGAGATGGGTGAGGTCAGCGAGCGCGCGAGCAACGAGCCGCGCGGCGCCGTGATCGACTCGCGACCCCGGCCCGGCGCGCAGGCGCCGACGCCCAGCCCGGTATCGCTGGTGGTGAGCGCCGGGCCAACGACAATTGTCGTGCCGGACCTCACCGGCCGGCCGCTGTCCGACGCGACGCAGCTGCTGCGCCAGGTCGGCCTCAAGCTCGGCGACGTCAAGTCGGCCTCGGGCGCCATCATCGAAACGCCGGACATGGCCGCCGTCGTGCAATCGCAAACGCCGGTGGCAGGTAACCAGGTAACCGCGGGAACCAAAGTGGATCTGACTCTCGGAGGACGCACGCCGTGACCCCGATTTCGAGTTCACCCGTGCGCATTGCGCCGTCCCTGCTGAACGCGAACTTCGCGCGCCTCGCGGAGGAAGTGGCCATGTGCGAAGCCGGCGGCGCCGACTGGCTGCACATCGACGTGATGGATGGCCGCTTCGTGCCGAACCTCACGTTCGGCGCCAAGGTGATAGAAACGGTCCGCGCGCTCACGAAGTTGCCGCTCGACGTCCACCTCATGGTGGTGGAGCCCGAGAAGTACTTCGACGAATTCGCCGCGGCGGGCGCCAACACACTCACAATCCACGTCGAGGCGGCACCACATCTGCAGCGCCAGCTCGCCCGCATCCGCGAACTGGGATGCGCGGCTGGCGTCGCGCTCAATCCGGCGACACCGTTGGAGTCCATCAACGAAGTCATCCCGGACCTGGATGTGCTGCTCATCATGACGGTGAACCCGGGCTACGGCGGCCAAGCGTTCATTCCGCAGAGCGTGGACAAGGTGGCCCGCGCCCGCGCGATGCTCGACGCGGGCCGGTCACGCGCGGCGCTCGAGGTGGACGGCGGCATTGCACGCACCACCATCGCGTCCGTCCGCAACGCCGGCGCTGACACCTTCGTGGCCGGAAACGCGATCTTCTCGGCGCAAGACCCGCGGGCGGAAATCAGCGCGTTGCGCGGCGCCTGCGCCCAGCGCACATGACGCTTCGGCACCAGTGGATGCTCGTCGGCGCCGTCGTCGGTTCGCTGGCGATCGGGCTGTCGGTGGGTGCCTGGGTGATGCGCGACCAGCTCTTCCCCATCGAAGTGGGTTCGCGCGCCCCGGCTTTCGAGGCCCGGCGGGTGGACGGTTCGCAGCGCGTACTCACCATGGCCGACTACCGCGGCAAGGTGGTCGTGCTCAACATCTGGGCCACGTGGTGCAAGCCGTGCGTCACGGAAATGCCCACGTTCGAGCGCCTCAGGCAACAGGTGGCCGACACGAACCTGCGCATCGTCGCCGTGAGCGTGGACGACTACGCGGGCGCGGACTCCGTGCATGCGTTCGCGAAAGGCCTGAACCTCACGTTCGACATTCTGCTCGATTCCCTGCACCGCATCGACCGCGACTATCTGACCACCGGCTATCCCGAGACGTTCGTCATCGCGCGCGACGGCACGATCCGGAAGAAGTGGATCGGTCCGGCGGAGTGGGACTCGAAATCCAGCGTCGCGCTGGTTCGCGAACTGTTGGGGTCGCGGCCGTGACGCGGGTGCTGGCCATCGAGACGTCGTGCGACGAAACGTCGGCGGCGGTCCTCGACGGCACGGGTGATTCCACGTCGCTGCGGTCGCTGGTGATCCTGTCCCAGGACGTGCACCGGGTGTACGGCGGCGTAGTGCCGGAACTGGCGTCGCGCGCGCACCTGACCGCCATTGAGCCCGTCACCCGGCGTGCGCTCGCCGAGGCCGGCGCGGATCTGGAATCGGTGGACGTGTTCGCGGCGACGATGGGGCCGGGACTCGTCGGCGCCCTGCTCGTCGGCGTCGGTTTCGTGAAAGCCCTCGCCTTCGCGCGGCAGCGGCCGCTGGTGGGGGTGCATCATATGGAAGGCCATCTGTTCGCGACGTCGCTGGAGCATGCCCAGGCCGTCCCGCCTTTCACGGCGCTGCTCGTCAGCGGCGGACACACGTTGCTGATGGATGTGGAGGCGTGGGGGCGCTACCGGATCCTGGGCCGCACCCGTGACGACGCCGCGGGCGAAGCGTTCGACAAGGTGGCCAAGAAACTCGGCCTGCCGTATCCCGGCGGCCCGCATCTCGAGCGGCTGGCGAAAGACGGCAGGGCCGGCCGGGTGCGGTTTACACGGCCGATGCTGCGGAAGAATCAGACTCCCTCCGATCCCGACTACTACGACATGTCGTTTTCCGGGCTGAAGACTGCCGTCGTCACCGAGATCGAAAAATCGGAAATCGGAAATGGGAAATCGAACCACGCCGCGGACATTGCGTTTGCGTTTCAGGACGCGCTGGTGGAAACGCTCGTCGAAAAGACGGCGCGCGCGGCCGAGCAGTACCGCCGCGATCGCGTGGTGCTGGGTGGCGGCGTGGCCTGCAACAAGACGCTGGTGAACGCGATGACGGAACGCATGGCCACTCTGGGCGCGAATGTGTATGCTCCTACCGCCCGACTCGCCACCGACAACGCCGCGATGATCGCACGCGCGGCGCTCTTTCATTTCGAGTACGGTCGGCGGGACGGCCTCGACCTCAACGCTTACGCCACCTTGGCCATCCCCGGATTGATCGCGTGAACGCACTTCTCCTCGCCGCTGCCGGTCCGGTTGTCGCTCACCCGTTCCAGTTCGGGGTATGGAAACTGCAGTTCACCGGCTTCGGAATCGCCGTGGTGATGGCGTTCGTCATCGCGCAGATGGTGGCACAGCACGAGATGGAGCGACGGGGCCACGATCCCGTGCCCATCGGCGACATGGTCATCGGCGCCATCGTCGGCGGTCTGCTGGGCGCCAAGCTCTACTTCGTGTTCGTGCTCGGGAACACCGACGCGCTCTTTTCACGGGGCGGTTTCGTGTTCTGGGGCGGGCTGATCGGTGGCGCCATCGGCGTATTGCTGGTGGCCCGGATCAAGGGTGTTGCATTGCTGCGCACGGTGGAGGTTTGCGCACCCGCGCTGGCGGCGGCCTATGCCGTGGGACGCACCGGCTGCTGGACCGTGGGCGATGACTACGGGCGTCCGTGGTCAGGTCCGTTGGCCGTGCAGTTTCCCGAGGGCGCACCGCCGTCAACCGCGGGCAACATGACCGCGGACTTCGGCGTCCAGTTTCCCCTTGGCACCGATCCCAACACGCTCATCGCGGTGCATCCCACACAGCTTTACGAAGTGGGCATGGCAATGATCATGTTCGCGATCATCTGGCGCCTGCGGAAGCACCAGCATCGCGAAGGCTGGCTGTTTGGCGCGTACCTCGCGCTGGCGGGCGTCGAGCGTTTCGTGGTGGAGTTCTTCCGGGCCAAGGATGACCACCTGGCCTTTGGACTCACCATCGCGCAGGTGATCGCGATTGGTTCGCTGACCATGGGTGTGGTGTGGCTGGCGATGATGCGGCAGCGTCGCACAGCCTGACTGCTCGTCAGTCGTCCGAGCCCGAACGGGTTGTTTCGTTCTTGAGGGCTTCAAGCTCAGCGACGCGCTTGCGCAGGTCCGCCAGCTCCACCTCGACGAGAACCGCCGCGGTGGGATCCGATGGAATCGTCGGCAACGCGACTGACCGGCTGGGCCAGAAGGTCCACGCCAGCGCGAAGATGAACAGCAGGAGCAGCACCAGCTGGCCCAGCAGCGTTTCCACCGAGGGATAGAGGCCAAGCATGTCTACATGGGGCGCGCCCGAGATCACGGTGATGCTGAAGACATCGCCCTCCTGTAGCTCCCGAATGCCCTTCCCCATGAAGACGAAAGCCATGTAATACAGGAGCACGCTGGTGACGGCGAAGAACGGCCGCAGCGGAATGCGCACGCCGTAGCGGTGGAACAGCGTGAAGACCACGGCCAGCACCGCGCCGCCGACGAGAATGCCGGCCGAGATCGGCAGCACTACCTGCGAGCCTTCGTTGAGCAACGCCTGGTAGAAGAGCGCCGTCTCGGCTCCCTCGCGGTACACCGCCAGGAACGCGACGAACGCGAGTGCGGTGCCGCCGCCGTGCTCGAGCGCGTGTGTCACCTTCTCGCGGATGAACTGCTGCCATTTGGCCGCTTCGACCTTGGAGATGAGCCAGTAGCTGACAGAGAACAGCACCGCGACCGCCACCAACATCGTGAGACCTTCAATCACTTCGCGGCTCATCGGCATCGCGCTCAACACGGTCTTGAGCACCACGGCGGTGGCGGCGCTGGCAGCAAGGCCCAAGCCGGAGCCGATCCAGATGGAGCGCAATCGATCGCGATGGCCGGTCTTGATGAGGAATGCCACGATCGCACCGATGACGAGGATCGCCTCGAACCCTTCGCGCAGGATGATGAGCAGCGACTGCCAGAACGCCTCGAGTCCGCTGCCAGTGGGCCGCGTCAGGGCAACGACCGACGGCATGTTTGCGTCGATCAATTCACGGAGCCGCTCGGCGCCACGCACATCGCCGGCGCGTACTGCCCCGCGGAAATCCGCGAATCGGCGCTCCATGCCCGCCACGAGGCCCGGGTTTCGCGCCCGCGCCGGCGTTTCCAGCGGCTCGAAAGCGATGTAGGCATCGAACGCGCGATCGCCCGCGTCGGCCTCGCGGCCCGCGCGCGCCGCCACGAGTGACTGATCCAGCAGGGACAGCACTTCCCGGGCGGCAGCCGCCGGGTCGCCTTTCGCGATCTGTGCGGCCGGCGGTGCGAGCTTGAACGGAAGCGTCCGCAAATACGCGACCACGTTGGCTGCCTGCTGCGGCGCCAACTCACGGCTGGGAGGCATCGCGCTGCCGGGGATGCCCTCGCGCATGACCGTGAGGAGCTGAAGGTCGGTCCGAGCCGCCTGCCAGGCGATCGATCCGATTTCCTGCGGCATCCGTGAGAGCGTGCGCGCCAAAGCTCCGTCGCCGGCACCAAGCGCCCCGTGGCACGACACGCAGCTTCGCATATACAGACCCTCGCCTTCCGCGACGCGCTGCGGCGTGGAGCGCAGCGTCATCACGTACGAGATGATGTTCCAGCGCTCGTCTGCCGTGAGCGACGAGGCGAATCCGGCCATGGGCGTGCCCGCGACCCCGACCGACAGCACCCGGTACATGGCGCCCGGCGAGCGGTCGCGCATGTCGACGGCGCTGCCGATAGCCGGCGGCCTTGGCTCGTAGAGCTTGGCGTCGGGACCGTCGCCCTGACCCTGGGGGCCGTGACACCGCGCGCAATTCCGGGTGTACAGGACGCCGCCCTCGCTCAAGTCGGTGCGCTTGGTGGGTAACTCCAGCGCGCCCTCGCTTCCCAATGACGCCGCAAAGCGCTGCTCGATCGCCTTCACAACATCCGGCGGCTGTTTCGCATGAACGGCGGCGACCAGGGAATCCAGCAGCACCCGGGCCAATGCACGATCTCCCGGAAGGCGTGCCGCTTGGGTGATCGCGTCGGCGAGGAACTCTGTGGCCTCCTGATACTCGGCGCTCGAAATCAGCCTGCCTTTGGCATCCACGCCGCGCCCGTATTCCTCCACGGCCACGCTGACAATGTTTGCCACGCGCCGCACCGGATGCTCCTGGGCCAGCGCCGGAGCGGTGACGAGCGCGAGCGAGGAAATCAGCGTCGCGAAAAGGCGTGGAGTCATTGCCGAGTGAATGTATCGGAATTGCTTGAAGGCTGGTAGGCGGTCACTGTCGCTATGGTGCCGTGGTTTGTGGCAGTGAATCCGACACTGACATCAGTGCGAGCCAAGCGCGATCCGCGGCCTCGAAAGTGACTGCGAGTTGTACCGTCCACCCGCGCCAAGCCTCCAACCGGTGGGGGTCCGGAGCCTCAGACGCCTCCCGGCCGCGCTCCGCCAACGCGGCCAGTGCCACCGAGTACGGCACAACACGCTCTCCCAATTCAGCGCGCAGTGCCCGTCGCACAGACGGGCGTTTGTCCGGCCAATCGCCAAGGATGCGTTCGATTACCCGGTCCAACGCCCGGCTCAGTTCAGCTGCGTCGAAGGCGTCGAGTCGAGCCTGCGGCGAGGTGGCCTGCTCCGCGCGGCGCCTGGCATCAAGGAGCGCAAGGAAGAAGTGCGACTGCCGTTCCCCGCCGCTTCGGCGCGAAGAGCCCAGCGCCCGCATCGCGCGCGCCAATTCCGGCAGCTCGCCGTAGTCCACCTGGCCGGAGTGCTTGATCCTTGTGTGCGACACGAATGGAAAATGCAGTTATCGGCCGACGATTGCTCGCACCACCGAGTCCGTCTCGGTCAAATCCTCAAAGACCGCCAACGGATCATGCTCGGCGAGGTCGGATACGCTGTAGCGGCCGGTGGCGACGCCGATGGCGCGCGCGCCGACGCCGTTGCCGCACGTGAGGTCGGCCGGCGTGTCTCCGATGACGACGACGTGCTTGCCATGAAACTCGATGCCGAGTTCCGCTCGGGCGCGCTCGAGCGCGACGGCCGGCAGCCTGGGCCGGTGCTCGTGATCCGAGCCATACGCGCCGACGCGGAAGCGGTCGGCATCGAGCCCGACGGCAGCAAGCTTGGCTTGGGCGCCGACGCGCAGGTTGCCAGTCAGCAGCCCGAGGGTCACGTCCACTTTCTCCTCGAGCGCGTTCAGCAGAGCCGGAACACCCGGCAAGGTGCAGGGCCGGTGACCGGGTGCGCGCAATTCCTCGTGCAGACAGTCCACGTAACGCGTGAACAACTGCGTCATTCCAGCGTCGATGCGTTCGTCCTCCAGCCCGGCCAACTGCATGAGTTCACGAACAATCTGGGGGTCGGTCTTGCCGTCGAAGTGATAGTCCGTTGGCCCCGATTCGCCGTAGACCTCCAGCAGCGCCCGCGTGATCGCGCGCCGTCCGGCGCCGTCGGAAAGCAGCAGCGTGCCGTCGATGTCGAAGAGGACCAGCTTCACGATTGCTCCGTGGCCGGCGCCCGGGTGAGCAGCACGCCGCCGACGATGGTGAGTGCACCGACGACCTGCCACGCCGTAGGAACCTCGTGCAGCGTGACCCATGCGACCAGCAGCGCGATGAGCGGCTGGATGTTTCCGTACAGCGCTGTGCGGGTGGGACCCAGGACCTTCACGCCGCGATACCAGAGGATGTACGCCAGAACCAGCGCGCCAAGCCCGCTGTAGAACACGGCCGCCCATGTGGTCGCCGACAGCTGCAGCCAGTTCACGCTCGCGATGGAACGCGCCCCGACGATTCCGAGTACGATGGACCCGCCGATCATGCTGTACGCCAGCACATACCATCCGCTCAGCCGCTTGGTGTAGGGAATCAGCAGGATGGTATACACGGCCCAGCACACGGAGCCGGCCAGCACCAGAAGGTCGCCGATGAGTGACCCGCCGGGCGCGCCGCCGCCAGCGGCTGCCCGGCCGAGCACGACCAACCCGACTCCGAAGATGGACAGCGCAATGCCGATGAGGCCGCGCGTCGTGACGCGCTCCACGCCGCGCATCCCTCCAATGATCGCCATGAGCGCCGGCGACGCGCCGACCACGAGCGCCGCCTCACCCGCTCGCGTGCGCGATATTCCTTCCGCAAAGAAAATCTGGTAGACGCCGTTGCCGAGCGCGCCCAGCGCGATGATCGTGAGCGCGTCGCGGCGACTGGGCGCCTTGCCGCCCCACACCAGGGCGATGGCCAGCAGGCATGTTGCTCCCAGCAGCACACGGACGCTGTTGTAGGCAAGCGGCGGCACGACACCGGTGCCGTATTTGATGACGCTGTAGTTCACGCCCCAGATCAGCGCCATTCCGATGACCGCGATCTCGGCCCACACGACACGGGGCCGCGCGACGGTCGCCTGCGAATTCATGCGCGAAACGTAGACGCGTGTTCGCGCGTGGTCTATGTTGCTCCATGCAAGTCGCCTTCGCCCTCTTCGCCGACGCCGCGAACCTCTCGCAGGAGGGCAAACTCAACATCATGGGCGTGTTCGACGCACTCCAGGTGGGATCGCTCCCCGCGGTGCATCCGCGCGCGCACCTCGTCGTGCGACTCAAGGGCGACGTCAGTGATGTAGGGCGGCACACGGTCACGCTGCGCTGGGTGAATCCGCAGGGGAACGAGCTGTGGACCAGCACCGGCGACCTCAACGTGGGCCAACCACCCACCGGGGTCGTGGAAATGGACCTGCCGCTCATCGCGCAGATCGATCTGCCGATCGACTCGGCTGGCGTGTACCGCATGGCGGTGTCGCTGGACGACCGACAGAACGCGGAAGTGCTGGTGCAGGCCCGGGTGGCGCCGCAGATGCGGCCGCCCACGGGATTGTTCTCCTAAGGTCAGAGCACGCGGCGCGCGCGGACGAATCGTTCCGCGAGCTGCTTGGCGTAGGGATCGCGTCGGTCGCCGAGATTCTCGACGTGGAATCCCGCACGGCCCAACGCCACATGCGCGACGCGCCCCTCGCCAAGCACCAACGCAACATGCGAGATCACGCCGTCGCCGTCATCGCTGAAGAACGCCAGGTCGCCGGTTACCGTCTTGTCGATGCGCGCGACATCATCGCCGACTTCGGCCTGTAGCTTGGCGTCGCGCGGCAGCCCGACACCGTGGAGGCCAAAGACGGTCTGCACGAAGCCCGAACAATCGGCGCCCCACGGCGTTATGCCGCCCCACACGTACGGCGTGCCCTCGAAGTACTCCTTGGCCGAGCGCGTGATGGCGAGCGCCGTGCGCGGAAACTTCACCGGCAACTGCGGCTGATCCACCACCTCTCCGCCGCGAACGATCTCATCGGGTGAGAGCCGGGCGCCCAGCGGCAGCGTGCGGCGATCTCCGGTGGCGCTGCGCGTGACGCAGCCCAGGGATACGCGAATGATCTGGGAACTGCGTCGCGCGCCGGCCGTTGGCGCCGGCGCGAGATACGCGCGGTGCATCCAGCCTTCGTAGCCGTCCGTGCCGCGCGCCAGGAACCAGTCGCCCTCGCATTTGAGCAGGTCGACCTCAAAACCGGCCAGGCGCTGGGACATTTGCACCGACGCCGGATTGGGCAGGTCGTACATGGGGGCCAACGGAGCACGCACGGCGGCTCGTCCGGGCGCGGACAGCTTGGCAGGTGCCGCCATCGTCAGTCCGCCAAGCCAGGGACGCCACCGCGGCCGGTGGCGGCGCGCACGCCGCGCTCGATGGCATCCTCGAGCGCTTGCGTCGCGAGCAGTTCGATGGGCATGAGCACTCCGCGCGGCCCATCGGGCTGGCAGAGCGCAATCACAAGGTCGCCATCCAACGACGTGCCGACCGGCGTGATGCGCTTGAACAAGGCCGCCCCCGCCGCGCGCGCCAGCTGAGACAGCTCGCCGCGGTCCAGCGACGCGTTGGTGGCCACGACGCAGAGCGTGGTGTTCTGGGGCGCAACCGTGGCGAATGCCGGGGCGCCCGATGCTTGCGAGAGCACCTTCACCGAATCGAGGAACACGCCCTTCGGGCTACGCGCGCCGGCGAGGATGCGTCCGTCCGCCGTGCGCACGTCGCCCAGCGCGTTGACGACGACGGCAGCGCACACGGTGACGTCACCCGCCGTGGCAGACGCGCCGCCGAAGCCGCCCTTCATGGCGTTGGCGCGGCCTGCGCCCTTGCCCACCGTGGCACCCGTGCCCGCGCCCACCGAGCCTTCCGCGATGTCTCGCGTATCGGCGGCGTCGCACGCGGTGTACGCCATCGCGGCCGACGGTCGGGCCGCCGCGTCGCCGATCGTGAGGTCGAAGATCACGGCCGCCGGAACGATGGGCACCACGGCGACGCCGACGTCGAATCCGCGGCGCCGCTCTTCCATCCAGCGCATGACGCCGGCGGCAGCGTCGAGTCCGTAGGCGGAGCCGCCGGTGAGCAGAACCGCATCCACTCGGCCTGCGGCGTGCGTCGGCGACAGCGCATCGAGCTCGCGGGTGCCAGTGGCGCGGCCAAAGACGCACGCGGCGCCGCGCATCGGTCCCTCAATTCCGCGGAGGACCGTGAGTCCGGTAATCCCCTTCTCGTCGGTCGCGTGGCCGACGGCCAGGCCCACCGCGGTAAAGTCGGCGCTCATGAGGGGATCAGGCGACCGGCAGCGTGGACACGGGAGTCTTCTTCGCTTCGCACTCCTTGCACCGCAGCACGCCCTTCAGGGTGCAGATGACACAGATGAACGTGCCGCAGTTGGCGCACGGGTAGCCTTCCGACGCGCGTTCCTCGTTGCCGCACGCCCGGCACATCATCGCGTCTCGCTCCTGAAGCTGCGTCATGCCTTGAAACTGGTGGCTGACGTCAGAAGCGCCAACTCTTGAACAGGGAGAGGCCCCATTGCGACGGCGTCGGAATGAACGCGCGCCCCGTGACGGACTTGCCGCAGTTGAGGGCGCTGGCCTCCGGCTCGCGGCCGGCCTTGAGCGCCGTGGACTGATTGAAGCGGTATTCCAGCTTGCCGCTCAGGCCCTTGGTGAGGTTCTCCAGGTCACTTCCACCGGGACTCGTGTTGGAGCCGCTGAGCTGGCACAGGCCGGTGGACAGGCTGGCGTACACGTTGCTGGACACCTGCCATTCTCCGCCCACGCGAGTGGTCGCGAACAAGTAACCCAGCTTGTTGCCCGTGCCTGAGGTGTTGGAGTAGTCCCACGCTCCGGGCGTGATCCGCAGGTTCAAATTTCCAAACAGCCGGCCCAGCTGCGACGAGAACGCCGCCTGCAGTGTCGGGACGACGTTCTGGAGCGCCAGCTGGAGCGTGTTGGTCTCGCGGTCGCCGAGTTCGAAGCTCGGCACGCCGAACACCAGGTAACTCACCATGTCGGTCTGCGACATCGAGTAGCTCTCGCCGCTCTCGAGTGCGACGACCGGGCTTGTCAGCGGGCCGGTCAAGCGAACGCGAATGCGCAGATCCGCCTTGTTGGCCCGCTTCACCACGTACAACGCCGTGACGTTCAGCTCGGCCGGCAAGTCGGGCCGCGGGTAGAAGATGATGGATCCACCGTTCTGCACGACGAAGGGGCGGCGGAAGCCCTCGAGCAGGTTCAGCGTGTAGGTGCCGCGGTCCGCGCGGAGCGTGCCGTCGAACACCACCTGATACTGGACCGTATCCACGCCTCCGATGGTGAGCGACGGGATGCGTCCGGCGAATCGTTGCACGTTGAGCGAACCGGTGAGCCGGATGTCGGCCTCCGCGGATCGCAGGGAGACTTCGTCACCCAGCGTGACCCTCACACCGCTCAGCGCGATCGTCTCCAAAAAGCGGGATCTCGAGTCGAGCAACACACTGCGGTCGCGCGACGCCGTGTCCGCGAACTGGGCGCGGATGTCCACGCTCTGTTTGCGTTGGAGGTCCGGGTCGGGCAGGAACACCGTCCCGCGATCGACAACCACCGCTCCCGAGACTGTGGCACCGGACAGGGGTCCGCGCAGCGTGAGGCCGCCACGCTCGGTGGAGACGTACAGTCGCGCCAACGCGCGGCGGTCCATGGCAAAGAAGGAGCGTGCGTCGAGCCGCAGGTTCAGGAGCGGGTTCGTGAACTGCGCGTACGCGACATAGCCGCTCAGCGAGATGGAATCCGCGGGGGACGCACCGTTCCAGGCCACCAGGCGGCGCACCGCGAGACTATCCGCGTGCCCGAACAGTCCGAGGTCCACCTGGATCCCTCTCAAGCGGATACCAAGCTGGTCGATGGTCGCTTCGCCGTCGGCGACGCTGATCGAGCCGGACACGTCGGGGTGTTTCCATGTGCCGCCGATGTCGATCGTGGCGAGCAGCTTCCCGGTGGCGTCGCGAACGCCCGGAATGAATGCCTGCACCAGATCGAGCGAGGCGCCCTCGGTGCGAATGGTCGCTTGCAGTGAATCGTCCAGAAGCGTGGCACCGAAGTAGCGCAACGCGATCGGCAACGAGCCCTGCATCTGCAGCACGGATGCGTTTCCGCGCGCCACGTCCACCCGGACGCTCGCCCGATTGGCGACGTACTCCACGCGAGCCGAACCGCTATCCAATCGGAGGCTGTCGTAGAGGATGTTGGAGAAACGCGCCTCCGCGTTGATGACGGGGGCCAAGGCCGAGCCCGCGCCGGTGACCGTGAAGTTGGCCCACCCGGACAAGGGAGCCTTGATCTGAGCGAGCATACCGATATCCCGAAGCGGCAGGCTGTCCGCGCGCAAGTGGAAGCGCGCGCGGCCTGTGTCTGGCACCACGGCGCTCAATGCCACGCGGCCGCCGCGCTCGTTGAACAGCAGGAGCGAGTCGATGGTCACGTCGCGACCCCTGAGAAGCACGCCCGAGTTGCCGGCCATCAGCCAACGGCTGCTGTCGGTGGCGAGCGACAGCGACCGGATGCTCACGAGCATCGAACTGTCGGACCGCGAGAACTCGCCCTGCGTCGCGAGGTTGGCGCCGTTGGTCTCGCGCGCGCTCACGCTGAACGCGCCCGTGCGCCCTTCGTTGACGCGCAGGGCGAATCCCACCGTGTCGAGCGCGACGCCACCGAGGCGCAACGTCCTGGAGCGCAGTGAGAGCGTGCCCGTCGGGGCCGTGAAGGGGTTGGTCAGGTCGAACGCGCCACCGATCTCGTTGCCCGCCTCGCGGCGCACCACGACGTTCGTGCCTTGCACGTTGCCGGCCAGGCGGAACGACGGCAGCGCGCCGTGCATCCAACCGTTGATCGTCATGGAACCCGCCAGCGAGTCCGGCGGCGCGCCCTCAGGCCGCGTCAGGAACATCTCCGCATACCGGCGAAGTCCGCCGATCGAATCCACTTGCACGAGGTACACGATGGAGTCGGCGCGATCCGTCGTGAGCCCGATGGCGCCCGAGGCATCGATCGTCGCCGCCGTGCTCTCGATCCGGAGCGTGTCGATGAACATGCGGCGGTCATCGAAGCGTGCCACGATGCGCGAGGGAAAGATGCGCACGTCGCCGAACTCGGAGCGCTCCAGCGACATGGATGCCGCGCCCTTCGTGGCACCGATGTCGTTGGTGTCGGTGGTGAAGTCGAGACGATAGTCACCAGTCAGCCACGCGGCCGGCGCCGTGTATCCAGCGATGAGCTCGCCCAACTGGAGCGTCTCCACGCGGCCAGTGCCGCGAAATCCGAACGTCAGGGGGTCCGCGTCCACTGTGCCATCGTACGTGATGCGTCCGCCGGCGCCCTTGAGGTCCGCGATCAGGCGCAAGTTCGGGCTGATGCCCTTCGCCTTGATGGAGCCGCTGAAATAGCCCGTGAGCCCCAGCTGGTACGCGCGCGTCACCATGGGCATGGAAATCACCTTGGCGTCGAGGTCCGCGTCGTACGTCGTGTACTTCTCACCCCAGGTCACGCGACCCCTGCCGGAGAGGCGCGATGGCTGTTCGGGGCCGTTGCTGTGGCTCACGTCGGCATTGGAGAAGCGCACGTCCAGCCACGACGAATCCAGGGTCGCCGAGCCGGTCATCGTTCCGCCGATGCGCGGGAATCCCGGGAACAGCTGCTGAATCGAGCGCAGGTCCAGCAGGCTCGTCGCCACGTGAAACCCGTGGAACTTCGTGGAGTCGGGTTGGAGGATATCCATCTCGCCACGTGCGGTGAAACGCGACACGGCGCCACGCACGTGCGCATCGCGGAACGTGATGTTGGCGGTGTCGAGCACGAAGTTGGTGAGTGGACCGCCCGGCCCCTGCGCCATTCCGACCAAGTCGCCCTGCCAGTCGATCGGGAATGGTCCGCCAGCCAGCGTGCGAATCGCGTCGAAATTGACAGGTGAGAAGCGCAGGTCCACGTCCTTGACGCCGAGCACCGGATTGCCGATCACGAACGTCATCCCGCCCGTCAGGCGCGATTTGCCACTGCGGACGTCGAGGTCGGTGAGGGCGTATTCCATCACCCGCAGGTTGTCGATGCTGTTGTGGATGCGCAGGTTCGTTCGGCCACCTCCCTCGCGCGGCAACGTGGGGTACACCCATGCCACGTCCTTCAGCGCCACGGAGTCGCCGCGGATGCGAATGTCCCAGCGATCCGGCAGCTTGCTGCCCCACCACACCTTGCCGGTCGCGCTGCCGGTGGAGGCCGGCAGGTCGAAGTGAGGGATGTCGATGAACACCGAGTCACCCAGATGACGCACGGTGCCGCGCCCGTTGCTGAACTGGAACGGCGGCTCCTGCTCGTCCACACTGGCGCGCTCGAACACGAACTCGCGGCCGAACGCCTGACTGTCCGGATGGCTGAAACGAATGTGCGGCAGGAAGGCATTGAGCTTCCTCCACCGCAGCGTGCTCGTCAGGCCGCCGGACGAGCGGCGAATCTCGCGCACCGTGTCACGCAGGGCATAGCGGATGGCGCTGTCGCGCCGCGCACCCGTGAGCGTGTCGGACGGCGACCACGGGCGGGTCATCAGGAACATGCCTTCCCGCACGGTCACCGAGTCGAGCACCACGAAATCACCGAAACCGCGGCCCGGCACCTTGGGGCGGTTCGACGCTGGACGCCGGAAGATTCGCCAGTGGTTCCAGTCGCCGCTGGGAAACTTCTCCAGCCGCATCAGCGGGTGCTCCACCGTGATGTTCCGGATGAGCAGGCGCCGGTCGAGCAGGTCGCGCGGGTTGTACTCGAGCGTTACTTTGCCGGTGCTCACGAAAAGGCTGTCGTCCGCGCCGCGAATCGCGAATGAGTCGATCGTCACGCCGGTGAGCAGGCCCCCGGAAACATTGCCGACGTACACGTGGCCGTTGATGCCACTACCCACCTGCTGCTGGATCAGTTGCCTGATCTGCTCCCGGCCCGCGCGTGTGTTGACGCCGATGCCCAGGGACACCGCCGCGAACACCACGATGCCGAGCAGCGTGGCGATGCTGACGAGGATGACGAGCGTGCGGCGTCTCACGGCGTCAGAAGTCCGACCCGATGGAGAACGTGAACGCGAAACGCTGGTACCAGCGCGTGCGCTGCACGGGTGCGTACGTGGACGGACACAGTGCCGGCGCCAGCGGCGGCTGGATCACGCCACCGCGGCGCTCGAGGTCGATGGTGTTGCCCGGCGAAACGCAGTACAGAGGAGAAATCTCCGGCGTGGTGCTGGCCGCGCGCGCCGGATCCTCGAAGTACATCGGGCCGGCCGGCCTGGCGTACTGGTTGTACCCCGCGTTCAACTGCACAGGGCCGATCGGGGTGAGCAGGCGCAGACCAATGCCCGGCGTCCATTTCAGGCCCGGGCGGGCGGGCTGGTTCCATACGTCGCCGGCGTCGACGAAGACCGTGTACTGGAGCAGGTTGGGCAGGATGAACGCGTCGCGAACACGATACTCCAGGTTGACGACGAACAACCGGTTGCCACCCAATGGCACGACGCGGTCATACGGAACGGTGTCCGCAACCAGGTACCGGATCGGCGTCGTGGACGTGTCACCCTTCTGCACGTCGCCCACTCGGGCGATGTACACCACGTCGCCCAACTCGTTCTGCTGAAAGCCGCGGATGCTTGTGGGGCCGCCCGCGTAGAGACGCTCCTGCGGCGGAATGAACGAGCCCGGGCTTTCCACGGCGCCGGCACGCACGCGGAACGACAGCACGTTGCCCCATCCGAACGGCGTGTAGAACGCCGTTTCGACCGAGCCCTTGTGAAAGAAGAGCGACTTGGACGTGCCCAAGTACGGCGACGCCGACGTCCGCAACTCCGCACGCATCACTGACCCCCGCGTGGGACTCACGAGGTTGTCGGCTCTCAGCCGAGTGATGCTCGCGTTTGCCACGCCCAGCGTAGCGACCTTGGAGATTTCGCTGCGCGACGCGTCGTCGCAGCGGCTGAAGAGCGCGCACAACACGGCATCCGGCGCCGTCGTCGCTCCGTACTCCTGCGAGTACCCGATGCGCAGCTGCGTACGCGTTGCGATGTCGCGGGTCGCGCTCGCGTCGGCACCGACGCGGGTGGAGCGCAGGTACGCCTTGTACTCGCCGCGGCGCTCACTGTACAGCGAGAGCGTCGGCACCCACAGCGTGCCCAACAACCTTGGCTGGCGGAACGAGACGCCGCTGAAGTAGTGCAGCTGGGAACTGAACGCGCTGTCGCTGGCAAGCGGACTCCGGCCGTTGAACGTGCACATGTCGCGCGTGATCGCGCTGGCCAAGGGCGCCCCGTACCCGATCTTGGACGCCTGCCCGGTCAGCTCGAAGCGGCGCGCGGAATGCAGGAAGTTCAGGTCCGTGTACTGCGCCCGGATGCGGCCGCAGTCGAGTGTCGCCCAGCCGTATTCCGAGTCGAGGCGCTTCATGTAGTCCTCGGAGAGACGCACATCGAGGACGATGATGGAGTCGCCGGGCGGTTGCAGGCTGTCGGCAAACGGCTCGACCTCCACGTGCCGGTACACACCCAACTGGTACAGGCCGCGCTGCGCTTCCGTGATAGCGCGGTCGCTGAACAGGTCGCCGTTCGCGACACCGATGACGCGACGCACCACGGCGTCCGGCACTTGCTGCCCGCGATTCTCGAGCGGCGTCACGTGGATCTGCGGCGTCCCGAATCGCGCGCGCGTTCCGGGCACGACCGTCACGTCCACCGAGGCCGTGAGTCCTTCCCGGCCGTAGTTCCTCAGCGTCGTGGCGCGGTAGTAGCCCGCGTTGCGAAGTTGGTGCGTGATGGAGTCCAGGTCCGTGAAGAAGAGGGCGATGTTGAACGGCTGCCCAGGCCGCAGCAAAAGACTCCGCATGATTCTGGCGCTGTCGGCCACGCCGCTGAGGCCGGTCACCTGGTGTGACCCGAGGACGGTGACGGGGCCCTCGCTGATGCGAAACGTCACGCTCACCACACCACTGCCCAGTGGCGTGATTACGGTATCGGCCTTCGCGGAGTAGTACCCACGCTCGATGTAGAAGAGTTCGAGCTTCGCCAGGTCGAGGGGCAGGTAGGCGCGGTTGAGGCACCGCCTTGCGCCGAGTGGCACGTGCAGGTTGCGGCGAAACGCGGACGACGGCGTCGTCGCCACGCGCAGGGCCAGCTCGTCGTCCGACAGGGCACGGTTGCCCTCGAACTTCAGGGCACGAACCTCAACGTCGTTGGGGCCGCAGCTCAGGTCCTGGGCACGCGCGCCCTCCGGTGCGGCGGCAAGAAACGCCAGCAGCATCGCAACACGAACCACACCGCGACGCCGCGACGTGGCTTTCTTGCGCCGTAGCATTCGTGGCGATAGTGGCTGGGGCCCGGAAGGCCGCGTAAGTCGAACCCGCACATACAATTGACGCGTCAGGTAAGCCCCGGGTAAGCTCACGGCAGCCCTTTTTTGTGTCAACCGCAAGCGGGAGTCCCTGTTATGCGTAATGCGGCGTCGTGTCTCCTGGTGTTCGCCACGATCATGGGCGGTTGTGGCGAGCAGTCCACGCCATCCCGTCGCACGATCGTCGACTCGCGCGACAACTACGATCCCCGTTCACTGGACCCCGCGCGCTCCACCGATGTTCCCACGGGGAGGGCCGTCGCCTACGTCTTTGACGGGCTCACGCGCTTTGCGCCGGACGCCCGGGTGGAGCCCGCGCTGGCCGAACGCTGGGAGCTGCTGCCCACCGAGACTCCCATCTACCAGTTCCACCTCCGCCAAGGCGTGAAGTTCC
Source organism: Gemmatimonadota bacterium (assembly GCA_038060705.1). Taxonomy (GTDB): domain Bacteria; phylum Gemmatimonadota; class Gemmatimonadetes; order Gemmatimonadales; family Gemmatimonadaceae; genus DASPMP01. Next base: position 9,083 of record JBBTFS010000026.1, on the reverse strand, counting down.
ACGACGGCACCCCGCTCACGGCGGGACAAGTCATCGCGAGTTGGGAACGCGTCCTGGACCCGGCCACCAAGGGCGGACGCGGCGAGCCCCTGCTGCCCATTCTTGGCGCTCGCGATTTCGCTGCCGGCAAGGCAAAGTCCATCCGCGGCCTGCGCGCGCCGGACGACAGCACCCTCATCATCGCGCTGGAGCATCCGCTCGGCGTCTTCCCGAAACTGCTCGCGATGCCGGTGGCGTCCGTCGTTCCGCCGAACATGGACCCGGCCCACCCGGTGGGAACTGGGCCTTGGCGCTTCGTGGAGTGGAAGCACGACGACTACCTGCTGTTCGCGCGCAACGACGAGTATTGGGGCGGCGCGCCGCCGGCCGACTCACTGCGCGCGCGGATCATCGCCGAGCCGAGCACGGCAGTGGCCGAGTTCGAGAGCGGCAATGTGGACGTGCTGCTCGTCCCCGCGAACGACACGCGCCGCTGGGAAGGAACCCGTGGCAAGGCGGTAATGATGTCCGTGCCCGCGCTACAACTCGTGTACATCGGCATCAACACGACGCGCGGGCCGCTGGCGGACGCCCGCGTTCGGCGCGCAATGAATCTGGCAATCGACCGGCGCGAAATCGTGCAGCGGCTGATCAGCGGGCGCGGGCGTCTCGCGGCCGGCGTGATTCCGCCAACCCTCGGCGGCGCGGACACGACGCGCGCTCCGTACGCGTTCGACGTCGCCAGGGCCAAGCAACTGCTGGCCGACGCGGGTCACGCCGGCGGGATCGACGTCGAGCTGTGGGTAGGCTCGAATCCCGTGTACGGGCGCATCGCCGAGGCCGTGCAGGGCTACCTCGCCGCCGCGAACATCCGCGCGAAGATCGTGCAACGCGAATCATCCGCGGCGCGCGAGGCGGCGCGCAACGGCGTGGCCGACATGATTCTCAAGGATTGGTACGCCGACTATCCCGACGCCGAGAACTTCCTGTACCCGCTGTTGCACAGCGCCAACAAGGGCGTGGGCGGGAATGTCTCCTTCTTCGCCAATGCTGAATTCGACCGGCTCGTGTCGTTGGCGCGCGCAGAGCCCGAAGAAGGCAAGCGAAACACACTGTACCGGCGAGCGGACGCCATCGCGCTCAATGAGGCGCCGATGGTGTTCCTGTATTTCTACGACGAGTTGTACGCCGTGCAACCGTGGCTCAGCGGCTTCACGCCTCCGGCGATCTTCAACGGCCAACGGTGGCTGACCGCCAGCATCGCACGCCGGACGTCGGACGTCAGGTAGAATTGACGTCGTTTCTTGCTCGAAGACTTCTGCTCGCCGTTCCGACGTTGGCGGGAGTGCTCGTCGTCGTCTTTCTCCTTCTCCATGTCGCGCCCGGCGACCCCGTGACCGCAATGGTCGGCGAGCGAGCCGACGCGGAGACCATCGCGCGCCTGCGCCGCGAGCTGCGGCTGGACGATCCGCTGCCTGTGCGCTTTGGCCATTACGCGGCCGGCGTGCTGCGCGGCGACCTGGGGCGGTCGTACATCACCGACCGGCGCATATCGGACGACATCCGCGAACGGTTTCCCAAGACGCTCGAGCTTGCCGCCGCGGCGATGTTGTTCGCGACTGTGTTGGGCATCGGCCTTGGCGTGTTGAGCGCGCGCTGGCCTGGCGGCTGGACGGATCGCCTTGCGCTGGGTGCCGCGTACCTTGGCGTGTCGTATCCGGTGTACTGGGTAGCACTGCTCTTGATTCTGCTCTTCGCGGTGCAACTGCGGTGGCTGCCGCCATCCGGCTACGGCGGATGGCAGTATTTGCTCTTGCCGGCACTCGCACTCGGAATGCGGTCAATCGCGTTTCTTGCCCGTGTGACGCGATCCGCGATGCTGGAGGCGCTGGGCTCGGACTACGTGCGATCAGCGAGGGCCAAGGGTGCCGCCGAGTGGGCGGTGGTGGGACGGCACGCGCTACGCAACGCCATGATTCCGGTGATCACGGTGCTGGGACTCGACTTCGGCTCGTATCTCACGGGCAGCATCCTGACGGAAACCGTGTTCTCGTGGCCGGGCATCGGGCGATACGTTGTAAACGCAATAGCTCGTCGCGACCTGCCTGCCATTCAAGGAACCGTGCTGTTCCTGAGCTTCGTGTTTGTGTTGGTGAACCTGCTTGCGGATATCGCATACGCCAAAGCGGATCCGCGGATCTCCTATGAATAGACCAAAGCTGGACTCAAAGTGATCGACATCGTCCAGCCGGTCCTGAGCGAGAAGGACATTCCATTGCATTTGCGCGGAACGCCGCTCGAGGAACTCCTTCAGTATCACAACCTCGGCCGCGAACTGGTGCCCGTCCCGGCGCCACGGATGCTCATTGGCATGTGCATGGACAACCGCAAGCATCTGCGCATCCCGGACAACTTCTCGTTCATCCTGCGCGCCGGCGGCGCCAATCTGCGCCCCGCCGAGTTCAAGGTGTCCTACGCGATTGCCGTGGGCGGTATCCGGGCCATCGCGATCATCGGGCACAACAACTGCGGCATGGTGAACCTGATGGCGCGGTCACACCTGTTCATCGAAGGCTTGGTGAACGCCGGCTGGGATGAACAGACCGCCGAGGAGCACTTCTTCCATTTCGCGCCGATGTTCGAGATCGGCAACGAGATCGACTTCACGCGCGGCGAGGCCAAACGGCTGCGGATGCGCTACCCGGGCGTCATCGTTGCCCCGATGCTGTATAAGGTCGAGGACAATCGACTGTACTTGCTGCGCGAAGAAACGTGACCCGTGACGGATCACGAGTTGTCAGTCGTCCTTCTGGCCGAAGATTGCCATGTTCGACGAATGGCCCGGCGCGACCTTCTTGTCGGGATGCAGCCGGTGCACCGCCTGGTTCACGGCGATGGCGGCTTCGCTGAACCCCAGTGCGATGAGCTTGAGCTTGCCCGGATAGGTCGTGACGTCGCCCGCGGCGTAGATGCCGGGCTGGCCGGTCTCCATCTGGCTGTTCACGACGATCTCGTCCTTTACGAACGTGAGGCCCCAGTCGGCGATCACGCCCATGTCGCTGACAAAACCGAGCATCGGCAACACCGTATCGGCTTCCACTTCGTGCGTGGTCTTGGCCTTCACATCGCGCAGGATCACGTGCGAGAAGCGGTCCGGTCCGTTCTTGCACACGAGGTCGTTCAGTTCGTGGAACACGAGGAGTGAGGCTCGGGCGGCATCCACCGCGGCCTTGTATTCGTTCACCGTCGCGTCATGCGCACGGAAGCGGTCGGTGCGGTGCACGATGGTAACGCTCTTGGCGCGGGGAAGGAGTTGCACCCCCCAATCAAACGCGGTATCGCCGCCGCCGATGATGATCACGCGATGGCCGCGAAATTGCTCGGGGTCGGTCACCACATCGTAGATACCGCGGCCGTACCACGGCTCAGCCGCCACCTGTGGCAGCCGTCGGGGTGAGAAGGCACCGATGCCGGCGGCGATGATGATGGCGCGCGTCGGGAAGCGATCGGTCTCGGTGACGAGGACGAAGTTGTCGCCATCGCGCTCAAGACCGGTGACGCGCTGTCCCAGGTGCACCGCGCTGTCGAACCGCTTGTTCTGCTCGAGGAGCGCCTTGACCAGGTCCTTGGCCAGAATCTGCGGCAACCCGGCAACGTCGAAGATGAACTTCTCGGGATACAGCGCCGTGAGCTGACCACCTGCTTCCGGCAAAGCGTCGATGATCTGCGCCGATACCTGGCGCATACCAGCGTAGAATTGGGCGAACAGCCCTGTCGGGCCGGCGCCAATGATCGTGATGTCGCGTGGTTCACGGACCATGACGAAACGTCGCCGCCCGCGCGCATTGATACAACAGTCGTATCATATTGAAGCGGTCAAAGACCGCGTCCCGCCCCCGCACCCAGCCCCGCACCCTGCACCCCGGTTCGCCGATGGAGAGTGCCAAGACCGTCGAGTACAAGGGCGCCTTCCGCCTCGTGAACAAGGTGGCCGAAGGCGGCATGGCCACCGTGTACGAAGCTGAGCAGCTGGGACCCGAGGGCTTCACCAAGCGCATCGCGCTCAAGGTGATTCACCCGCACTACGCCAAGCGCGAGGAGTTCCTGCGCTTGTTCATCGATGAAGCCAAGCTCTCGGCGAACTTGATGCACGGCAACGTCGTCCAGATCTACCAACTGGGCGAAGTAGGCGGCGAGTACTTCATCGCCATGGAGTACATCCAGGGCCCCACGCTGCGCAGTGTGATCGATCGGCACTACGACATGGGCTCCCCAATCCCGGCGACGCTGGCCGCGTACATCTGCAGCCGTGTGTCCCGCGCGTTGGACTTCGCCCACAATTTCGTGAGTCCCGCTGGACAGCGGCTCGACATCGTCCACCGCGATGTATCACCCGGCAACGTGATGATCACGTGGGACGGGCACATCAAGCTCGCTGACTTCGGCATCGCCAAGGCCAAGACGTCGTTCGACCCGGCCAGCGAACAGAAGATGCGCATCGGCAAGAAGCACTACATGAGCCCGGAGCAGGTGCTCGGCTCGTCCGTCGACGGCAAGAGCGACGTGTTCTCGTTGGGCGTGGTGCTGTACGAACTGCTGGCGCTGTCCCCCCTGTTCCGCGAAGAGGAGACCGGCCTGCTCGTGGACGAAGTCGCGGTGCAGCCGCTGCCGAACCTGCGCGCCCGCATCACAGACCTCGACAAGGGGCTCGAGGAGGTGCTGCATGGGGCGCTGCAGCGCAGCCCCAGCAAACGCGCCACTGCCGCGCAGTTCGCATCCTCACTCGACGCGTGGGTGTCGCTGCAAAACGAGGCCGCATCGCCAGACCGGCTTCAATCGCATCTGGTGCAGCTGTTCCCGACCACCTATGCCGCGCGCACGCGCGAAGAGACATCGTTCGGGAATCTGCGCGGCGCGATTGCAAAGCCGCGGGGGTCAACGTCAATACTCAAGAAGTTGTTTGGATCGTGACCCGTCGCTGGGTCGCGAGCCCGATTCAGGTCAGCCCCTTCGAGTCACGAGTCACGAATCACGGGTCACGATGATGAAGATCTACACGAGGACCGGCGACGATGGGGAAACCGGGCTCTTTGGTGGCGCCAGAGTCTCCAAATCGCATCCGCGCGTGGCCGCCTATGGCGACGTCGACGAACTCAATGCCGTCATCGGCTTCGCGCGCGCCATCGAGGTCATGCCACGGATTGACGAGGTGCTGGTCCCGATCCAGCGGGATCTCTTCGCGCTCGGCGCGCTGCTCGCGACACCGGATCACGCCAAAATGAAGAAGCAGCTCGAGAAGGCGAACATCGATGACCAGCGTATCGCGGACCTGGAGCATGCCATCGACGAAGGCGATCGCGAGCTGGCCCCGCTCAATTCGTTCATCGTGCCCGGCGGCAGCGCCAAGGCGGCGGCGCTGCACATCGCGCGCACGGTGTGCCGGCGCGCCGAACGCCACGTCATCGGCCTGGACCCGAGCGAGGCCATTCCGCAGATCGTCATCGTGTACCTGAATCGCCTGTCGGACCTCCTGTTCACGCTGGCGCGTGTGGCCAACAAGCGCTCTGGCGCGGGCGAGGTGACGTGGTAGGACTGCGGTACGACGTGGTCGTTCGACTTGGAGCACTGGCTGGGCTGAACGACGTTGTGCGCGCCGCGGGTGCTTCGAATCGCGTCGCAATCATCACGGACCGTAACGTCGGCCGGCACTACGCAAAGCGCGTCGCAAGACTCCTGGCGGGAGCGCCCGTATTCGCGATTCCCGCCGGCGAGCAGCACAAGAACCGCAAGACATGGGCGACGCTGACCGACCGCTTGCTCAAGGCAGGCTTCGGGCGCGACACCACCATCGTCGCACTCGGCGGCGGCGTGGTCGGCGACATCGCCGGGTTTGTCGCGGCGACCTACATGCGCGGAATCCCTGTCGTGCAAGTGCCCACGACGCTGTTGGCGATGGTGGATGCCAGCGTCGGCGGCAAGACCGGCGTCGACACGCGGGCCGGCAAGAACCTCGTCGGCGCATTTCATCGACCAGCGGCGGTCGTGATCGATCCTGAAATCCTGCGCACGCTGCCACCCGGTCACATGCGCGCCGGATTCGCGGAGATCCTCAAGCACGGCGTCGTGGCGGACGCAGCCTACTTCAATCAGGCGCGTGCCTTCGCTGCCCACCTGAACACTCGCGGCTCACTTGCCGAGCTCACGACCTTGATCCAGCGCAGCATCGAGATCAAGGCATCGATCGTGGCGCGCGACGAGCGGGAATCCGGCCTGCGCAAGGTGCTCAACTTCGGCCACACCATCGGGCACGCCATCGAGGCGGCAAAGAAGTTCGGCGTGCTGCACGGCGACGCCGTGGCCATGGGAATGGTCGCCGAGGCACGAATCGCTGAGACGCTGCACCTGGCCGCGGCGGGGACGGTGGCGGCCGTACGCGAGGCCTGCAAGGAAGCTGGCCTCCCGACGTCTCCGCCCAGAATTCCGGCGAGCAGACTTCTCGCGTTCACACGTGCCGACAAGAAGGCGCGCGGCGGCAGAGTCGAGTACGCGTTGCCAAAGCGGATCGGCGAGATGGCCGGCCGCGAGCTTGGCTGGAGCATTCCCGTCGAGGACACCATTGTGCGAGAAGTGCTGTCCCAGGGGACATGAAGCGCGCATTCGCGGTCGGGCTCCTGCTCGCCCTTTGCTCGTGCGACGACCGGCCGACGGAGCCGATCGCGCTCGATCCCGTGGTGGTCCGCAGTCCCCTGCTGCTGCCCGGCGCCATCGTACAGGGCGCGTCGTCCAAGTGGTTCATGAACTACGCGCCGCCACGCTACGGCGATCCGGTCCCGGTGCAGATGACGGCCTACTGCCTGACTCGAACCACGACGCGACGCGGCCGGTATGTGAGAGCCGGCATCGTGGCCGCGGATCCGCGCCTGTTCCCACTCTCGCGCTACGTGGAGCTCTACGTCGACGGCAAATACCTCGGCCGTTTTCTCATCGATGACACCGGGCGGTTGATCAAGGGAAACATCATCGACATCTGGATGCCGACGTGCCGCGAGGCCCGCCAGTTCGGGCGCAGAAAGGGGACAGCAGTGCTCGTTCCGCGACAGCCCGACGCCGCCACCGCGAAGGCCGCAGCGCCGAAATAGTCATCCGAGCCAGACAGGACCGTCGTTTGATTGTATCACAAAGATGACATTCTTAAAGACTGGTGTGGATGGCTCGCGTCGCCGTAAGACAATGTAGAATAAGGGTTTAGTACCATGTACCCTGTACCCTATACCCTGTACCCTGGCAGTTAGTCGTTGACCGCAGGAATAACCGACATTATCCTGCGCGTCCCGGTCGGCGCTGACCGGACAGTGGTTACCCACCTGCTTTTCCCGTACGATCCTCGCGAGTCAGAGACGGCTCGCCTACCAGTCGACCCACGGGTCAGAGGGCGTGTATGGAGCAAGCGACCGGCACCCGGTCCACGAGGGGTTACTTCAGATCTTCACCCTCATCAGCGTTCGATCAGTACCTCCAGGACATTCAGAAGCTGCCCCTCATCGACGATCCGCAAGAAGAACGTCGGTTGGCACGAAGGGCTCAGAAGGGTGACGAGAAGGCCGCCGAGCGGCTGGTCACAGCAAACCTTCGCTTCGTCATCTCCTACGTGAAGAAGTATCAGGGCCACGGACTCGATCTCTCTGAGCTGGTGGCAATCGGGAACGAGGGACTGCTGAAAGCGGTCCGGAAGTTCGATCCCGACCAAGGCGTGAAGTTCATCTCATACGCCGTGTGGTGGGTCCGCCAGGCAGTGCTCAAGGCCTTGGCCGAACAGACCCGCTCAGTCCGCATCCCGTTGAACCAGAATTCCCAGCTCATTCGCCTCGCCCGCGCCGAAACGATCCTGGCGCAAGTGCTGAAGCGCGATCCCACGGAAAACGAAGTCAGCCGCCTGCTGGAAGAGCCCGCCGAACAGGTGCGCGCCGCCAAGCAGATGTCCGCGAGCGAAGTCTCACTGGATGCCCCGATCGACCGCTCCGACCGTGAAGCGTCAACGTTGGGCGAGCGGTTCGCCGGCGTGGACGGTCTGGAGATCGAGGAGCGCACTGACTACAAGCTGATGCGCGAATTCATCGATCGCGTGTTCAAGCGCTACCTCTCGCCGCGTGAGCGGAAGATCCTCAACCTGTACTACGGCCTCGACGAAGGCAGCGAGGCAATGACGCTCGAGAAGATCGGCGCGTTGATGGGCGTGACGCGCGAGCGCATCCGTCAGATACGGGAACGGGCGTTCGAGAAGCTGCGCGAGAGTCCAGATGGTCGGGCGCTCTGCGGGTTCTGGGCAGCCTGACCAACTGAACGCCCGGGCGCTTCGCGCCCGGTGTGCCCCGGTTTCGCCGGGTGTGCCCGCCGACGCATTCGCGTCGGCGGTGTGCTTTCTGCGCGATTCTTGCGCGAGCCTCGGCAATCGCCATCATCACTGTATGGCGAACGGGTACAATTTCACCGCATGAGCCCACGCTGGAGAACCCTGACCATATGCATGAATCCGTGCCCCTGAAGAAACCCGCGCCCGGTCCAGCGCGATCGGTGCTGGCGCTCTCGGCGATTCCTGCGGGCCTTATCGGCCTCATACTGATCGTCAGTGCGAAGTTGTTCGAGGCACCAATGGGCTTCGCCATGGACGCGCAGACCGCCACGATTGCACAGGCCCTGGGTGCAATCCTGCTGGGGCTCGCATGCATCAACTGGCTGGCGCGCGACGTGAGCGACCGGCCAGCCCTGTGGGCAATTCTCTACGGCAACTTCGTCGTTCAGGTCGTCTCGTTCGCGATCGTCGCGCGGGCGCTCGTCCGCGGCTTGATCCCGACGTCCAGCATCGGCATCGCCGTCTTCCATGTCCTGCTGGGCGCTGCCTTCGCGTGGCAGATGCGGAACCTGCGCAGTTCCATCTGACGTCCGCGGCGTCGCCGCGGCCGAGGCGCAGGCCACCGGCGAGTACCTGCGGCCGATTTTGCTGATCCAAGCCGAACGCGTGGACGTATGCGAGGCGCTCCGCGAGCGACTGGTGCAAGATTATCGGATCGATCGGGAAGCAGTGAAGATCTCCGTCGGCAAGCTCG
>JBBTFS010000025.1:39939-56901 GCA_038060705.1 Gemmatimonadota bacterium | reverse complement strand
TCCAGGTGGCGCGCTGCTTTCGCGACGAAGACCTGCGCGCCGACCGCCAACCTGAGTTCACTCAGATCGACATCGAGGCGTCGTTCATTGGAGTGAGCGACATCATGGCGATGGCCGAGGCGCTGGTGGCCGCGCTATGGCAGGAGGGGGGCCATTCCATAAAGACTCCGTTCCCGCGCCTCGCGTACGCCGACGCCGTGGAGCACTACGGCTGCGACCGGCCCGACACGCGCTACGGGCTCGAAATCGCCGATGCCTCGAAGTTCTTTGGCGCCTCGGAGTTCGGAATCGCCAAGCAGGCGATCGCGGCCGGAGGGCGCGTGCGCGGAATCACCGTGCCCAACGGCGCCGCGCTGTCGCGCAAGCAGGTGGACGAGCTCGAGGCGGAAGCCAAATCAGCCGGCGCAGCCGGCTTGATCCGTTTGAAGCGTTCCGGTGGTCCACTCGAAGGTCCGGCCGCGAAGTTCCTGGGCGAAGGCGCGGGCGACGCGCTCGGCATCGGTGAGGGAGCGCTCGGCCTGTATGTCGCGGGTCCGGATCAAGTCACAGGTCCCGCGCTGGATCGCGTACGACAGTCGTTGGCGGCGCGTCTGCATCTCATTCCAGAAGGCCGCCATGACTTTCTCTGGGTCGTGGACTTTCCGCTGTTCGCCAAGGATCCGGCGACCGGTGCACTGTCGTCCGTGCATCACCCGTTCACCGCGCCGCATCCGGACGACATTGACCTGATGTCCGCCACGCCAGAGCGGGTCCGCGCGCAGGCATACGACGTGGTCATGGACGGCCTGGAGTTGGGTGGCGGCAGCATTCGTATCGCCGACCCGGGGCTCCAGTCCCGGATCTTCGCCGCTCTCGGCATCAGCGCCGCCGATGCGCAGGCGCGGTTCGGCTTCTTGCTGGAAGGACTCAATGCCGGCGCGCCGCCGCATGGCGGCATTGCATTCGGGTTCGACCGCATCGCCATGGTACTCGCGAACGCGCCGTCGCTGCGGGACGTCATCGCCTTTCCGAAGACCACGGCGGCCCGCGCGCTCTTCGAGGGCGCACCAGTCGCGGTGCCGGCCGTGGACCTCGAGGAGCTGGGAATCCACGTCACACCAAGGGACGCATCGTGAGCAACGCACACATCGGCGGCGGCACGCGAGCAGCCGGTCAGGTCGAGGACGTCGTCACCGTTCGCGTGTCGACGGAGGGCGCCGATATGCTGACACTCGCCGGCGTCAACGACGCCAACCTGCTGGAGCTCTCGCGTCTGTACGGCGTGAAGATCTCGCTCCGCGGCGACGCGATGGTCATCACCGGCTCGCCGGATTTCGCCGAACGCGCCGCCACGGTGGGACGCCGCATGGTGGAGATCTCCCGCCAGGGTGACTCGCTCTCGGCCGACGACGTGCTGCGATTGGGCAACGACGCGACGCAAGGGGACGCCGACGCAGGTGGCGGGGCCGGCCGCGTCGCGCTGCCCGGGATGCGCAAGATCATCCAGGCAAAGACCGCGGGGCAGGCGGAGTACCTCGCCAAGATCGCCGAGAATGACATCGTGGTGGGTATCGGCCCGGCGGGCACCGGCAAGACGTACCTCGCGGTGGCCGCGGCCGTCGATGCGCTCAACCGCAAACGCGTGCGTCGCATCGTGCTGGCGCGACCGGCCGTCGAAGCCGGCGAAAACCTCGGCTTCCTGCCGGGCGACATGCAGGCCAAGGTGGACCCGTACCTGCGCCCGCTGTACGACGCGCTGGACGACATGATGCCGTTCGAGCGTATCCAGCGCGCGCTCGAGACGCGCACCATCGAAGTGGCGCCGCTGGCGTTCATGCGTGGCCGCACCCTGGGCGACGCGTTCGTCATCGTGGACGAAGCGCAGAACGCCACCGCGATGCAGATGAAGATGCTCCTGACGCGGCTCGGCGTGAACTCGCGCATGGTCATTACCGGCGACAAGACGCAGGTGGACCTGCCCAAGCACGAGTCCGGCCTGACGCAGGTCGAGCGCCTCCTGCCCGGCATTGACGGCGTCGCGTTTCACTACTTCACGGAGATGGACGTCGTGCGACACCGGTTGGTGCGCGACATCATTCGCGCCTACGACGCGGACGAGGCCAAGACCTGAGCGTTCTCGTGGGCGTCTCGTTCGAAGGCGTTCGCATTTCGCTCAGTCGTCAGCGCGTTCGCCACATCACGCAGCGGGTTTTGCGCGGTGAGCGCGTGGCCAACGCGCTCGTCTCGGTGACATTCGTGAACCGGCGCGGGATCCGCGCATTGAACGCGCGCCACCTGAAGCGCAAATCCGATACGGACGTCATCGCGTTCGGCTACCGGCAGCCGGGGCGGGCGGCGACGCTGGTTGGCGACATCTACATCGCCGCCGACGTGGCCCGACAGTCCGCACACGACAATGGCGTGAGCGTTCGCGAGGAGCTGACGCGCCTCGTGGTGCACGGAACGCTGCACGTTGCCGGCCACGACCACCCGGAGGTCGGCCGCACGCGATCTCCGATGTGGCGGCGTCAGGAACGCCTCGTCCGGCTGCTGGCCCAATGATCGCTGCGTGGGCCGTCGTCGCACTTGCGTCCTTCCTGCTGGCGGCGCTGCTGGCCGCCGTGGACGGAGCGCTGATGGGCGCGGGCCAGGCCGCGACGCGGCAGACGCTGGGCGACCCCGAGCGCACACATCGCGCGCTCTCGATCTCGAGGTTGTTGGCGCATCTCGTCACCGGAACAGCCATCGCGCTGGGAGTCAGAGCCCTGGCGCCGGGACCCGTGATGGCCGTGGGACTGGCAGGCCTGTTGGTTCTCGTGCATGTGTCACTCGTCGAGGGCGCCGCCCGCGGGGCGGGCTATGCGCGCGGCAACGCGGTGGTCGCGGGCTTGGCGCCAAGTGCCGTCGTCGTGGACCTGATGCTCAGGCCGGTCACGGCGCTTGGCGGCGTGATCGAGTCGTTGCTTGGCCGTGCCATGCCGCCTGCGGACGATACCAGCGTTCCGCCAACCGAAGGCGCCACGCAATTCCGCGAAGTGGTCGCCGCGGAGGCAGATGTTTCCGAGGCCGAGGCGGAGTTGCTGCACGGTGTTTTCTCGCTGGGCACCACCGAAGTGCAGGAGATCATGGTGCCGCGCGTGGACGTGGTTGGCCTCGACAAGAGCACGCCGTGGTCCGAGATGCTCGATCGCGTTCGAAGTTCGGAGCATGCGCGCTTCCCGGTGTTCGAGGAGACGCTCGACAATGTGCTGGGCATTCTCTACGCCAAGGACCTCTTGCCCGCCGTCATCGCCGATGGCGACCCGCCCGAGGATTGGAGCACGCTCGTGCGCCCGGCCACGTTCATCCCGGCAACCAAGACCATCGACCAGCAGCTGCGCGATTTCAAGGCGCAGCGCACGCACATCGCGCTCGTGATGGACGAGTACGGGGGCACCCAGGGCATCGTGACCATCGAGGACGTGCTCGAGGAAATCGTCGGCGAGATTCGCGACGAGTTCGATGTCGAAGAACCCGCGGTCGTTCAGGAGCAGGGCGAGCGGTTCTGGGTTTCCGGCGGCCTCTCGCTCAATGACCTGTCCGAACTCGTCGGCACCGACTTCCAACGCGAGGGCCTCACGACCGTTGGCGGCCTCGTATACAAGGCCTTTGGACGCGTGCCGCGCGCGGGTGAGTACACGCGGATCGACGGCTTCCGGATCGTCGTAGAACGCGTGCGCCGGCGCCGTGTGGAGCGGGTCTACTTCGAGCGGTACTCCGGAAGGGTGGAAGACCAATGATGCCGCGAATCGCACTCGGCATCTGCGTCCTGCTGGTCGCCCTGCTCACCGGCGGCGCGATGGCCGTGCGTTCGGCCAGCCGCATCTGGCTCAGGCACTGGGCCGAACGACGCCTTCACGGCGCGTTCGTCGTCTCCATGTATCTCGAGCGGCCACACCAGCTCCTGGCCGCGGCGAACGTCGGTGTCGCGCTCACGCTGGGCACCGCCGGCCTGCTGCTCGGCTGGCGCGGCGCCGATGACCAGGACATCGCGGTGCTGGCACTCGCCGGATACGCCGCGGTGATCGTGGTCGTGGGGCAACTCATTCCGCGCGCCATCGCGCGGCGCTGGCCTTCCGTGATCATCCCGATCACGATGCCCGTGCTGCGCGCCGCGCAGGTCCTCACGGCCCCACTGCTGTTCTGGGGAAAACCGCGGCCCACCGAGCGCACGCCGGCGCAGGACGATGCCGCGATGGCGACGTTGTTGCGGGAAGGCGAACTGGAGGGCGTTGGTAAGCGCGACGAAATCGCCATCATCTCTGGCGTCATGCATTTTGGCGAGAAGCCCGTGCGTGAGGTTATGACGCCGCGCGCCGAACTGTTCGCGATCCCGGACACGCTGGACGCCAGGCACACCGCGGCTCAGATCGCCGAATCGAAGTTCAGCCGCGTCCCGGTCTACCAGGGCACCGTCGACCGCATCGTGGGCATGTACCACGTGTTCGACGTGATCAACGAGGGACCGGAGCAGCGGCCGGCGCTGCGGCCAGTCACAGCCGCGGCCGCCGACACCAAGTGCAGCGAGCTGCTCTTTCGCATGCTGCGCCAACGCGTGCACCTTGCGGTCGTGCAAGACGCGACCCGCCAGACGCTGGGCATCGCCACGCTCGAGAACCTGCTCGAGGAGTTGGTGGGCGACATCCGCGACGAGCACGACGAACCCTCGCACCGTCCAACCCGTACGTGAGCGCCGAACACAAGCGCCTCCTCCAGGACTTTGCGGCGGGCAAGAAGCCCGCCCTGGCGCGCATGGTGTCCATCGTGGAAAACCATCGCCCCGGGTTCGACGCGCTGCTGGCCACCCTGCACGCGCGCATCGGACGCGGCCGGCGCATCGGCATCACCGGGCCTCCGGGCGCCGGCAAGAGCACGCTCACCGCGCGCATCGCCGCCGCGTACCGCTCGGCAGGGCTCTCCGTTGGCGTGATCGCGGTGGACCCCACGTCGCCATTCACGGGCGGCGCGCTCCTGGGCGATCGCATCCGAATGGAAGAGGTCGCGCTCGATCCGGGCGTGTTCATTCGCTCGATGGCCACGCGCGGCTCGTTGGGCGGCTTGGCCGAATCAACCGGTGAGGTGGCGGATGTCCTCGACGCGTTCGGTACGGACCGGATCCTCATCGAGACCGTCGGCGTGGGACAGAGCGAGCTGGATGTCTCACGCAACGCGGACAGCACCGTGGTTGTTCTCGTCCCGGAATCCGGCGACTCGATCCAGACACTCAAGGCTGGACTGATGGAGATCGCGGATACGTTCGTGGTCAACAAGGCGGATCGGCCCGGCGCCGACCGTCTGCGCAACGAGCTCGAACTGATGCTGGGCCTGCGCAGTGGCGAGACGCTCAAGAACGTGCCGGCTCACCACGGGGTGCAGCTCGGCCGCAAAATGACCAAAGAAGAGAAGCACGCAATGAATCCGGCGTTGGCTGCGCGTGCGGCAGCCCGACAGCCGACAGCCGAAAGCCGACAGCTGGACAAGTGGACGCCGCCGGTGTTGCGATCGGTCGCAGTGAAAGGCGAAGGCGTGGAGGACATCGTCGCGGCGGTGGACCGCCACTTTCATTATCTTGACCAAAGCGGCGACCTTCACGTTCGACGCCGCGCGCGGTTACGCCGGCGCGTGGTGGAAGTCGTAGAGTCGAGGATGCGACGCCGGCTGTGGAACGACGCGCCCCTCGTGGCGTGGCTGGACGAACAACTGCCGTCGCTGGAGTCCGGCGCCCGCAATCCTTTCGAAGTCGCGGACGCCTTGCTGGCACGGAGCGGTGACCTTGTGACCCGGACATCATGACCTCCACTCGCGATCTCACGGAACGCGCCGCCGAACAGGCGGAGCTCGAGCGTCTGCGCGCCGAGGTGGCCGAATGGCGCAAGCGCTTTGGCAAGAGCGAGGTGCGGCCGGGCAATTTCGTGAATTCGGCGGCGGAAGTGGCGCCGCTCTACACGGCCCTCGACGTTTCACGGGATAGCGCCGAAGAGCTGGGTGTGCCGGGCATCTATCCGTTCACGCGCGGCATCCATCCCACGGGCTATCGCGGCAAGCTGTGGACGATGCGCCAGTTCGCCGGCTTCGGCAGCGCCAGCGACACCAACGAGCGTTTCAAGTTTCTGCTGGAACACGGCCAGACCGGACTGTCCACGGCGTTCGATTTCCCGACGCTGATGGGCTACGACTCGGACCATCCGCGGTCCGAAGGCGAAGTGGGGAAGACCGGCGTCGCCATTTCGAGCCTCGCTGATATGGAAGTCCTGTTCGACGGCATTCCGCTCGATCAGGTCTCCACCTCGATGACTATCAACGGCCCAGCGATCATTCTCTGGGCTTTTTACATCGCTGCCGCCGAAAAACAGGATGTGTCGTCCGACAAGCTGCGCGGGACGATTCAGAACGACATCCTCAAGGAGTACATGGCGCAGCATGCGTGGTGCTTTCCGATCGAGCCCGCGCTGCGCCTGATCGTCGACTGCTTTGAGTGGGGCGCCGAACATGCGCCGCAGTGGAACACCGTCTCGATCTCGGGCTACCACATCCGCGAAGCAGGCTCGACCGCCGCCCAGGAACTGGCGTTCACGCTCGCAGACGGCTTCACGTACGTGGAACGCGGCATGGCGCGCGGGCTCAACGTAGACGACTTCGCGCCGCGGTTGTCGTTCTTCTGGGACATCCACAACGACTTCTTTGAAGAGATCGCCAAGCTGCGCGCCGCGCGCCGCATCTGGGCGAGACATATGAAGGAGCGCTACCACGCCAAGAACCCGCGGTCGTGGATGATGCGTTTCCATTCGCAAACCGCCGGCGTGACGCTCACCGCGCAGCAGCCCACCAACAACGTGGTTCGCGTGGCGTATCAGGCGCTCGCCGCGGTGCTCGGTGGCACGCAGTCGCTGCACACCAACTCGATGGACGAGACGCTGGCACTCCCCACGGAAGCGGCAGTGCAGGTGGCCCTCCGGACGCAACAGATCCTGGCGTACGAGAGCGGCGTGCCGAACGTGGTGGACCCGCTCGGCGGCTCCTACTACGTGGAATCGCTCACCGACAAGTTGGAACGTGACGCTGAAGACCTGTTCACCCAGATCGAAGCGGTGGGCGGCGTGGTGAAGGGCCTCGAAACCGGCTGGCTGCAGCGCAAGATCTCCGAGTCCGCAGCGCGTCAGCAATGGGAGATCGAGCAGCATCGCCGCGTCATCGTGGGCGTCAACGAATTCGTGACGGACGAGGGTGAGCTGACCATCCCGATCCTCAAGATCGGACCCGAAGTGGAGAAGGAAGCCCGCGCGCGACTCAAGAAGGTGCGTGCCGAGCGCGACGCCGGTCGTGCGGCCAAGGCGATCGAATCACTGAAGAAGGCCGCGCGGTCGAACGAGAACACGATGCCGCACATTCTCGAAGCGGCCCGCAGCTACTGCACGCTGTATGAGATCCGCGCCGCGCTGGAAGAGGTCTTCGGTGCATACCGCGAACCGGTCTTTTTCTAGATGACGCGTCCCATCCGCGTGCTGGTTGCCAAGCCGGGCCTCGACGGCCACGACCGCGGCGCCAAGGTGGTCGCGGCATCACTGCGCGACGCAGGCATGGAGGTCATCTATACGGGCCTGCATCAGACACCGGAAATGATTGCGAACGCGGCAGTGCAGGAGGACGTGGATGTCGTAGGGCTCTCGATCTTGAGCGGCGCGCACATGACGCTGTTCCCGCGCGTGCGCGACCTGCTGCGCGAGGCGGGCCGCGACGACATCCTGCTCACCGGCGGCGGCATCATCCCGAAGGAAGACATGGACGCCCTCAACAAGACCGGAGTCGGCAAGCTCTTTGGACCGGGCACGTCGACCGCCGATCTTGTGGACTACATCAAGCAGTGGTTCGCAGAGCGGCAGCGCCAGGAAGCTTGAAGGGCGAGAGAGGAGAGAGGAGAGAGGAGGGAGGAGCGCCGCCCCCCTCTCGGCTGAAGCACCTCGCCGACGAACTGCGCGCGCTTGAAGCGCGCCTCCGCGAGGGCGGCGGCAAGGACCGTATCGCCCGCCAGCACAAGCAAAAGAAAATGACCGCGCGCGAACGAGTGCTGGGACTCTGCGACCTGCACGCGCGTTTTCTCGAGGTGGGCCTGCTCGTCGCGCATGACCAGTACGACGGTCAGGCGCCGGGCGCCGGCGTCGTCACCGGCTTGGGCATGGTGCACGGCCGCGAAGTGGTGATCGTTGCCAACGACGCCACGGTGAAAGCCGGCTCTTGGTGGCCCGAGACGATCAAGAAGATCCTGCGCGCGCAGGAGATTGCCATGCGCTGCCGGATTCCGATCATCTACCTCGTGGACTCGGCCGGCGTGAACCTGCCGTACCAGGGCGGCGTGTTCCCTGGGCAGTACGGCGCGGCGCGGATCTTCTACTACAACTCCATCATGCGACACTACTTGCGCGTGCCGCAGCTGGCCGCTGTGATGGGGCCATGTATCGCCGGTGGCGCGTACTTGCCAGCGCTGTCAGACACGATCGTGATGGTGAAGGGAACGTCGTTCATGGGACTCGGCGGTCCCAACCTCGTGAAGGGCGCCACGGGCCAGGTGATCGACGGCGAAACGCTCGGCGGCGCGGTGACGCACACCGAGATCAGCGCCGTCGCACACTATGCCGTTGATGACGACGCCGCGTGCCTCCAGAAGCTGCGGGATTTGGTTGAAGTGTTGCCAAAAGGGAACTTGGGACTTGGAACTGGGAACTTGACCGCGCGATCCAGTTCCAAGTCCCCAGTTCCAAGTTCCGAGTCGTTGTACGATCTCCTCCCGCACGACCACCGGATGTCGTACGACATGCATGCCGTGCTCAAGGCGGTCGTGGACGACGGGAAGATCGACGAGTTCCAGCAACACCTGGCCGGCGAGATGATCTGCGGCGACGCCCGCATCAAAGGCCTTCAGGTGGGGATGATCGCCAACCAGCGTGGCCTCATCAAAGGTCGCGCCGGCGAAAAACCGCGTTTCGGTGGAATCATCTACGCGGAGAGCGCGGAGAAGGTGGCGTTCTTCATCGAGCGGTGCAGCCGGCAGGGAATCCCGCTCTTGTTCTTGCAGGATGTCTCGGGCTTCATGGTCGGACCGGAAGCGGAGCACGAGGGCATCATTCGCGCCGGGGCGCGATTCGTGGAAGCGATGGCGTGCGCCCGCGTGCCCAAGATCGTCCTCACGGTGAATCACGCGTCCGGTGCCGGCTACTACGCGATGGCGGGCCAGGGCTTTGATCCCGACTTCATCTTCTCGTGGCCCACGGGGCGCATGGGTGTGATGGAGGGCGAGGCGGCCGTGCAAGCGGTGCATGGCTCCGAGATCGAGGAAGCCAAGGTGAACAAGACGGAACTCGCCCCCGAAACGGCAAGCCACATGGACGAAATGCGCGCGGACTACGAGCACCAGCTGGGTGCTGACTATGCCGGCGCCCGCGGCTACATCGATGCCATCGTGTATCCGGAGGAGACACGCGACGTGCTCGCGATGGCGCTGCGTGCTTCGCTCCAGAATCCCGGTCCACACCTGGGTCCGTTCGTCGTTCCTGATTCCGCGTGAGCGCGCCGCCGAGGTTGGTTCGCGTCGCCGCGGGGCAGGGATTCTGGGGCGATTCGCTGGATGCGCCGCGGCAGCAGGTGGAGCGCGGACAGGTGGACTTCCTGATGCTCGACTATCTCGCGGAAGTCACCATGTCCATTCTGCAGAAGCAGAAGGAACGCGATCCGCGGATGGGTTACGCGCGTGACTTCGTCGGGGCCATCGAGAGTGTGCTGGCGGCCGTCGCCGAGCGTGGCGTGCGCGTCATCGCCAATGCTGGCGGGGTTAATCCAAAGGCATGCGCCGCCGCTATTCGCGTCGTGCTGGACAAGCATCCCAAAGGGAAGCAGGTGAAGATCGGCGTCGTCACCGGAGACGACCTGCTGCCGCGCCTCGACGAACTCATTGGCGCCGGGCATCCGCTGGTGAACATGGACACCGGCCAGCCACTCTCCACCGTGCGCGATCGCGTCATCGCCGCCAACGCGTACCTTGGCTCGGTGCCGATCGTGGAGGCGCTCAAGCAGGGCGCCGGCATCGTCATCACTGGCCGCTCGACGGACACCGCGCTCACCATGGCGCCCCTGCGCTACACGTTCGGTTGGGCAGACGACGACTGGGACAAGCTCGCCGCCGGCATCATTGCCGGACACATCATCGAGTGCGGCGCGCAGGCCTCGGGCGGCAACTGCCTGTATGACTGGCGCTCGATCCCCAACCTCGGCGACGTGGGCTATCCGATCGCGGAAGGGCAGGCCGACGGCACATTCGTCATCACCAAGCACGCCGGCACCGGCGGTCGCGTCTCGGTGCACAGCGTCACCGAGCAGCTGGTCTACGAGATGGGCGACCCGCATTCATATATCACGCCCGACGTGGTGGCCGACTTCACGACCATCCAGCTCGCCGCCGACGGTCCGGACCGCGTGCGCGTTTTTGGCATCAAAGGCCGCCCGGCCACGGACAAGCTCAAGGTGTCCATCGCGTACAAGGCGGGCTTCAAGGCCGTGGGCACATTGGTGTATTCCTGGCCCGACGCGTTGGAAAAGGCCCGCATGGCCGATCGCATCCTGCGCGAACGCCTCGACCGACTTGGCCTCACATTCGACAAGATCCTCACCGAATTCGTGGGCGCCGACGCCACGCACGGACCGCTGGCACCGCCGATCCCGACGGACGGGCCTGAAGTGCAATTCCGCATCGGCGTGCGCGGCGAGGATCGCAGGATGGTGGAGCGCTTCACCCGCGAGATCGCGCCGCTCGTGTTGAACGGTCCGCCGAGCGTGACAGGCTTTGCCGGCGGCCGACCCAAGGTTGAGGAAATCGTCGCCTACTGGCCGGCGCTCGTCGACAAG
Organism: Gemmatimonadota bacterium; assembly: GCA_038060705.1. GTDB lineage: Bacteria > Gemmatimonadota > Gemmatimonadetes > Gemmatimonadales > Gemmatimonadaceae > DASPMP01. The sequence continues at coordinate 45,990 of JBBTFS010000025.1, read as the reverse complement.
CGGGTCGTCACACCAAGCGTGGAGATCGCCTGATGCGCGTCCGTCTCGTGGACATCGCGCACGCGCGCTCGGGCGACAAGGGCGACACGGCCAACGTCGGGGTCATCGCGCTCAAGCCAGAGTGGTATCCGGTGATCGCGAAGGCGCTCACGCGCGCCCGGGTGAAGGAACACTTCGCGGCCATCATCACAGGTGACGTGGAGCGTTACGAGCTGCCGAATCTCAAGGCGCTCAACTTCCTGCTGCACGGCGCCTTGGACGGTGGCGGCACGCTGTCGCTCAAAACGGACGCGCAGGGCAAGGTCTTTTCGACCGCACTGCTCCGAATGATGGTCGACGTTCCCGACGCCGAGGCCATGGCGCTTGGACTGCCGGCGGCGAGGTAAGCCAATGGATCGCCTCACGACGATCCGCCTGCTGGTCATCGCATTCGCGATTGTCGTTTGGGGCTACGGCATCAAGATGGACAACGCGGACATCCGGATCGCGGGGATCGCGCTACTCGCCGCGGCGCTGGCGCTCCGGTTCCTTCGCCGCTTCAGGCGCAAAGACCCGCCGGCGTCGAATTGATTTGCCGCGGGACACTTTCATGATGCTGTAGGCCCTCGCGCGCGCAGGTTGGTGCCATGCACGTGGCATCACTGGATCAGGCGCGGACGGTCCTTAACGATACGTTCGGCTACGGCGACTTCCGGCCTGGCCAAGTGGACGTCGTCGCGTCGGTGCTCGCTGGCGACGACACGCTGGGCGTCCTGCCAACCGGCGGGGGCAAATCGCTCTGCTATCAGGTGCCGGCGCTGCTTCGCGCGGGCCTCACGGTGGTGATCTCGCCGCTGATCTCACTGATGAAGGATCAGGTAGACCGTCTGGTCGGGCGTGGCGTCGCGGCCACCTACCTCAACAGCACACTGGAGGACCACGACACGGCCGCTCGCCTCGAACGCATCGCCGCGGGCGCCATCAAGCTGTTGTACCTCGCGCCCGAGCGCTTCGAGTCAGGCGATCTGTTGCGACGGCTTCAGTCGGCGGGCGTCGCGCTCCTGGCTGTGGACGAGGCGCACTGCATTTCCGAATGGGGTCATGAGTTCCGGCCCGCCTTCCGGCGCATCTCCGGCGTCGCCGCGGCCCTGGGCCCGCCGCAGGTCATCGCGCTCACGGCCACGGCCACCGCGTCCGTGCGACGCGACATCGCGACGCAACTGCGCTTGCGCTCACCGAACGTCATCGTCGGCGGATTCGACCGCACCAACCTCGATTATTCCGTACTCGCGTGTGAGAACGCCGACCACAAAGATCTGTCCCTCGTGCGCGTCCTGCGTTCGCACGCACGGCCCGCGATCGTGTACGCGCCCACGCGATCCGCCGTGGAACGTGTGGCCAAGCGCGTCACTCGCGCGGGCATCAGAGCACTCGCCTATCACGGCGGCCTGGCGGACGAATCGCGGCGCGCGACGCAGGACGCGTTCATGAACGGCGAGGTGGATACCATCGCGGCCACCAACGCCTTCGGCATGGGGATCGACAAACCGGACGTCCGGCTCGTTGTTCACCACGCCATGCCCGGAACGCTGGAGTCGTATTACCAGGAGGCGGGCAGGGCGGGGCGCGATGGCGCGCCCGCCAAGTGCGTCCTCCTGCATCACGCCGCCGACCGGCAGACGCACGAGTGGTTCATCCGGGGCACGTTTCCGCCGAGGTCTGCCGTGGAGCAGGTAGCGGCACGCTTGCAGCGCACGCGTAGCGGCCCGCGTGTGACCGAGGAGCCCACGGCGCTCGCGCGTGCCTGCCAAAAAGTGGACGCGAGGCTGGCCAAGGTGGTGCTCGCGTTCCTCGAGCGCGAGGGACTACTGCGACGCCCCGCGTGCAACGGGGAAGTCTGGCTGCGGCTGCTGGCCACACCGGCGCGAATCCGGCGCGAACTCGGCCCCGACGCCCCGGAGATCGGCGTACTGCGAGCACTCTGGCGCATGGGGCAGGACAAGCTCGCCGAAGGACGACTCGTGGACCTGCGCACACTCGCCCCGTCGCTTTCCGCTCGCGCCGCGCAGCGGTTGCTCACGCGGCTGCGACAGCGTCAGTTCGTGGACATGTCCGAGGCCGATCCAGGACTCTGGATTGCGCAACCCGACAAGCCTCTCGACGCCGGCGAGCTCGACTGGCGCCGCATCGCGCGCCGGCGCGAGAGCGAGTTGCACAAGCTCGACATGATGGAGGGATACGCGATGACGACCGCGTGTCGCCGAGCCTTCGTGCTAAGTTATTTCGGTGAGCGCGACCCAAACGCGCGCTGCGCCGGCTGCGACACATGCCGGCGGCTACTCACCTCGACCTGACAATAGCGCCAGCCGCATGGACGATAGTCTCTACTTCAGCAAGCAACATCTCGAGGTGCGCGACATGGTCCGTGAGTTCGCGCGCACCGAAGTGGCCCCCATCGCTTCCCGGTACGACGCTTCGGCGGAGTTTCCTTGGGAGAGCATCAAGAAGATGGGCGGCTTGGGCCTCCTCGGCGTTCCATGGCCGGAAGAGCTCGGCGGCGCTGGACTGGACCTGCTGAGCTACATGATCGTGATCCTCGAGCTCGCCAAAGTGGATGCCTCGCACGGACTCACGGTATCGGCGCACACCACACTCGGCACGTCGCCCATCGTCCGATTCGGTACCGAGGCTCAGAAGCAGCGCTTTGTCCCGATGCGGGCCTCCGGTCGTGTCATGGGTGGCTTTGGCCTCACCGAGCCGGACGCGGGCAGCGACGCCGCCGGCACCAGGACTACCGCGGTGAAGCGCGGTGACCGTTACATCGTCAACGGCACCAAGCGCTTCATCACGCACGGCAGCGTCGGCGAGGTTTTCATCGTCACCGCGGTCACCACACCCAAGATCGGCACCAACGGCATCAGTTCGTTCATCCTCACCAAGCACACGAGCGACCTCGCAGCGACCAAGGCTGTCGGCGTGGGCCACGACGCATCACTCCCGGCCATGAAAGGATTCCGCGCCGGCAAGAAAGAGGACAAGCTCGGATGGCGCGCGTCGGACACGGCCGAGCTGATCATGGAGGACGTCGAGGTGCCGGCCGAGAACCTGGTCGGCAAAGAAGGCCAGGGCTTCAAGAACTTCATGAAGACGCTCGACGCCGGCCGAGTCGGCATCGCCGCGCTGTCGCTGGGCATCGCTGAAGGCGCGTACGAGGAGGCCCTGAAGTACGCCCACACCCGGAAGCAGTTTGGCCAAGCGATCGCGAACTTCCAGGGCGTTCAGTTCCAGTTGTCGGACACGGCGATGGAAATCGAGGCGGGGAAGCACCTCATGTTCCACGCCGCTTGGCTGGCACAGAACGGCAAGCCGTATTCCAAGGAAGCGGCCATGGCAAAGCTCTTCTGCTCTGAACTGGCCATGCGCGCCACGATCAAGGCCGTGCAGATCCACGGCGGCTATGGCTACACCAAGGACTATCCGGTGGAGCGCATGATGCGGGACGCCAAGATCTGCGAGATTGGCGAGGGAACGTCGGAGATCCAGCGCATCGTCATCGCCCGCCACTTGCTGTCGTCGCTGTCATAACGCGCCGCCAGCTCGGGCGACGCGCACTGCCTCAGGACTGCTTCACCTGCGGCCCGAGAAGGTTGGTGAGCTCGGCAGTCTCCCGCTCGGCGCCCAAGTCCCGAAAGATCGACTGAGCGCGTTGCAACGTTTTCGTCGCCTCCGCATCGCGTCCCATGGCACGGCGCACCAGGCCCACCTCTCGCAACACCTCAGCCTGCAACAGACGCGCGCGTGCTCGCTCGGCAATGCGCATGGCGTCCGCGAGGACCGTTTCCGCTTCCGCATACCTGGTCAGCCGGCGAAACCCATGGCCCTTCCAGCGCAGGGCATCTCCGCGCCCAAGTTCGTCACCGACCTCGGCGTACATGGCCAACGCCAGATCGCAGTTGGCAATGGCGTCATGTGCACGGTCACGGCCGTAGCACACCTCAGAACGGTTCACGAGCACGTTGGCGATCATCTGCTTGTTGCCCTGGGATTCAAACAGCCCCAGCGCCCGGTAGTACGCTTCATCGGCTTCGTCCCACTCGCCCCGGTCCGCGTGCAGCATGCCAATGTTGTGGAGCGCCAATGCGACGCCGCGCTCATCGGCGGCTTCGCTAAACAGCGTCTCGCTGCGCGCATACTGCTGGCGGGCCACATCGTACCGGCCCTGGATGTTCGCGATCACGCCGAGGTTGAGCGCGATCTTGGCGCGGGTGACGATGTCCTCCGTCAGGTCCAGGGCCACAGCGTACGCCGCGCGCGCCTGTTCATACTCGCCGCGCGCAACATGCAATACACCAATCGCGTTCTCGACTTTGGCGCGCAGGTCGCGGTGCTGCAGCTTGACCGCCGTCTCACGAGCCTCTTCGCACAGTCGTAGCGCTGCATCGAGTTGGCCCCGCTTCCACACCACGCGGCCCAGGTGGAAACGCGCCGTGGCCGCGATGAGGGGATCCGCATCGTCGAGGTATGACTCGAAGGCGGCCGCGGCGCCTACCAGGTCGCCGGCCTCCTCGGCGCTCTGTGCTACCCGAAACGCCTCATCTACGACCATCAGGGTTGGACGAAGAAACCCCTACCAGGCCAGCGCATACGCGGAAAAGTGATCGACTGGTGCAGCGACCATCCGCCAGTAGTTACTGTAAACGGCTTCGATGCGCTCGACGATTACACCTTCGTCATTCAGGTACACAATATCCGGCGCGTCACCGGAGACCGCGCAACCAGTGACATCAAACTGCAAGGCTGCCGGCTTCTTGAACTGCAGGCCCGATGGCTGGAAGGTGACAACGGCGTCGTCGGCTCCGGACGCCGTCGCGGTGATATGAACGGTCGTTGTCAGGGCGCCCGGCGGCAGCGTCAATCGCGCCCGACCGACCGCGATCACGCCGCCCGAGGGTCCGATGTCGGCGCTGGCGCTCGCCGGCCCCTGCTGTTCGCACCAGACGAACGCTGCCTGGTCGGTTCCCTCAGTGGCGCCGGACTTCGGTCCGGGTAGGTGCGTGGAGCCGCCATGGAGTTGCGCGTTGGTTGTGATGGCAACGACCGTGGGAGCTGATGGCGAGTTGTCCGCGCAGGCCACGCCGAGCAGGACCGGACCGGCCGCGAGGGCAAAGGCGGAGAGACGATGGAATCTCATTCGAGTAGTGGGGAAGGAGTCGACTTGCGTTGAAAGGGTGATTACACGGCGAGGGCCAGCCGGCGCCCAGAACGCCCATGGCGCGCCTGCTGCGCCGGGGTTTGAGACTGACGGAAAAACGCGCGAATGACGTACTGAGCGCCGCCACGCTCGCGCATCTGGCGCGGGGTAGCGTGCAGGTAGCGTTGGCACACGTTGCGGAAGGCGCTGCCGGACGGGAATTCGAGGCTCGCCGCGATCCGCTCGGCGCTGCGGCCCTGATCCTCCATCATCTGCGCGGCGACGATGAGGCGCCCCCAAGTCAGCAGCCGTCGCGGTGATGGATAACCCGCCGTGTTGAGGCGCATCGACAGAGTTCGCCGAGGGACGCTGAGGAGACGCGCCAGTCCAGCCGGAGACAGCCGCTCATGCGCCCGCGTGATGGCCAGCATGACGGCGTCGTACACGACGCTGTCCGCGCCGCGCAGCAGCCGCCGGACCACGTCCGCAACCGAGCGTGACTCCGCCAACGCGATGCTCCGCAGGAGTTCGATCGGGGCGTCATCGCGGTCCATGACGATCAGGCCGTCGACTCCCTGGCGCCCCGCATCGAACAGCTCGCGGGACCGCTCCGCCGACACACTGACGTAGGCCACCACGGCGAGCTTGGGCAGGCGCTGCTTGAGGCGCCGGAGCTTGTCAAAGCTGGCGGTGGCGTCCGCGAACAGATCCACAATGGCCAAGCGGACCGGTTGCCGCTCACAGGTGCGTGCCAAGGCGGCCCAGTCGTCGCATGCGACGACTTCGTGCCGGTCGCGGATGGCGAACCGGACACGCTGCAGCTGGATCGGCGGGAGGAGAGTTGCGATGACGCCCATATCGACGAGGAGGAGAGTAGGCCC
>JBBTFS010000025.1:32700-39839 GCA_038060705.1 Gemmatimonadota bacterium | reverse complement strand
CCACGGCTTCACGCTGATCGAGACACTGGTGGTGCTGTCGTTGATTGCCGTTGTCCTGGCGGTTGGGCTGCCCCGAATTGACGCGAACCGGTATCGCGCAGACGCTGCCGCCGTGACCATCCGGTCGCTGCTCATGCAGGCACAGCGCGACGCCATAGTGCGTCAGCACGACCTCATCGTCAACATCGACACGGCAAAGGGCCGGCTGATCCTGGGGTACGACAAGAACGACGACGGCTCCATACAAATGACGGAGCGCGTCCGAATTCAGGCGCTCCCGGAAGGCGACCGCTACCTCACGCCGCCGACCTACTTGTCGGACGCCGGCATGACCGCCTACGGCCCCCTGCGGGCCAATTCCATCAAGGCCGTTTCCGGCTACCCGAGCGTGATCTTCCGCCGCGACGGCTCGGTGAGTTCGGCGCTGGAGCTGTACATGGCGACGCCGCGTGCGAAAGCCTCGGACTTTCGGGTCGTGACCGTCGTGCAAGCGACCGGCAGGACGTCGTTCCGGCGGTATGCCGGATCCTCATGGGCACCGGTCCAATGATGACCGTCGCCAGCCGTCCGAGGGTCGGCATGACTCTGATTGAAGTGTTGGTGGCCCTCATTCTGTTGGCCGGAGTGCTCCTCTCGCTGGGGAGGTTCTCTGCCGGTCTGGCGCGGACCACGGGAACCGCGCGATTGCTCGCCACGGCGACACAATTGGTGTCCGACCGGATCGGGACGGTGAAGGGCGCCCCGCGCTACTCGGCCATCGAGAGCCTGTACGTGGCCACGGAGGTCAGCGTCTCCGGATTCCAGGACTTCAAGCGCACCACCATGGTCACGCGCATCGGTGGCCAGCCAACCGATTCCATCGACTACAAGATCATCACCGTCGAGGTCTCGAACCCTTCGCTCTCCAAGCCCGTGCGCAAATCCACGGTGATAGCGCCTTTCTAGGAAGGATCTAATGAACCGACGAATGCGGACTGGCTTCACGCTGATCGAAGTGCTGCTCTCGATGACCATCATGCTTACGGTCCTCGGGATCGCCACGAACCTGTTCCGGCGGCAGGGGGCCGTCATTGCTGCGCAGTCGGGCCGGCTCGAGGCCCAGCAGACGGCGCAGTTCACGTTGTCCGCGCTGGATCGTGAACTGCGCCTCGCGGGCGTCGGTGTCGTGGACATGCAACCGATCCTGGTGCAAGCGGACACCCTGGCCATCACGTTCAACGCCGACCTCGTCTCGAACGTGATCGGCGACGCGTCCGCCGTCTACATCGACAATGAAGCGTCAGACCTGATGTCGACGGTCTTCCGCTCCGCGTACAAGACCACGTTGCCGCGCTCGAGCAAGTTCTATCCCGACTCCACGTACATGCGGGCAGCTGGCGTTCCCAGCGGCGCGGAAACGATCGCCCTCTGGCTGTCCAAAGACTCGTCCAGCACCGCGACCAATGAGTACGTGCTGTGGCGGCGTGTGAACCATGGAGCTATCCACCTCGCCGCCAAGGGAATCGTGAAGAACCCCACCGACACGATCTTCCAGTATTTCAAAGGCGATACGGCGGGCGTGTTGACGGCGATCGCACCGTCGGCGTTGCCCCTGTTCCACACCGCCACGACTCACGGCCAGCCGAGCGACACCGGCAAGTTCGCGCTGGTGGACAGCATCCGGACCATTCGTGTGCGATTGACGGTCGTGTACCACGACCGCAACGGCGACGTCTTCCGTCGGCTCGACAACACGATTCGCCTGATGAACGCCGGCCTGATCCGCCGGTCCACGTGCGGCGACCCACCCACCGGCGTCACGCCAACCGCCGTGGCGGGCCTTGATACGACGGGCACCCCCCAGGTGGTCATCAGTTGGCCGAAATCGAGCGACGAAACTGCTGGCGAGAAGGATGTCGAGCGCTACGCACTGTACCGGCGTCCGAACGGCTCGCCAACGACCGCGGATGACGTGTTCGCCAGTGTGCCTGCCGGTTCTGTCAGCTACGCGTTCACCGATACCGACGTGAAGAGCGGGGAACAGTGGATCTATGGTGCGGCGTCGCAGGACTGCACGCCAAACAGTTCGTCCGTGACTTTCGCCTCATCCGTGACCATTCCATGACCGTACCAAATCGATTGATTCGCCGCCGCCGTGCTCATTTCACATCGCGCCCCCGGCGCCGCCGCGGCGCCGCGCTGTTCATTGTCATGATCTTCGTGGTGGCTGTCGCCGTCATGGCGCTCACCGCCATCGTGACGGGTGGCAACGCCTCGCTCATAGCCAAGTCGTATGCGCGGGAGAACGACCTGAGCTACTCCGCCGAAGCCGCGCTGGCGATTGGCAAGAGCCGGGTCAACTTCGATCCTGCGGCGCTCCCCGATACCGGCTACAAGGTCCTCATGCAGAACGCCAGCCTGGCTTCGGCGGATGGGCAGACGATCGCTGGCGTGACGGTCACTGTCTACGCCGGCCTGTCGGGTTCGTCGAGCGGTCAGTTTGGGCGCTTCGCCAGTATTGTCGCCGAGGCCCGCGACCTGCAGGGCAACGGCTTCGTACGCCGGCTGGAGTTGAGCCAGGAGAGCTTCGCGAAGTACGCGTATTGGTCCAACGATGAGAACCCAGGCGGCACCACCATCTACTTTGGCGGTGGCGACCAACTGTGGGGTCCGGTCTGGTCCAACGACAACATCAGCATTGCCTCGTCCGGCGCCACGTTCAACGATGAGCTCGCCACGGCCAAGACCATCAGCGGCAAGTCCTATGGCACGTTCCGCAAGGGCTACAAGGAGAATCAGAAGGCCATAACGCTGCCAAGCACGTCGCAGCTGGCGTCCAAGCTGCTTCCACTGGCGGCCGCGGCAGGATGGAATTTCACCGCTCCGACCACGGGAGGCGCGAGTGGGGCCCGCATGCGCATCGAGTTCGTTGCCGTGGACCTCAATGGCAACGGTGACTCGAGCGGCGTGGACGAAGGCTTTTTCAAGGTGTATACAGGGACCACCGCCGCATGGACGCGGGCGGACTACCCGGGCGCGACGACGTCAAGCGTGAACCAGTGCGGCGACTGGCACCCGGTGGTGGCCAGCGGCCCACTCAAGTTCTTCCCAGCCTCGATACACAACACCACGTGGTTCCAGAACCTCATGGTCGCGGCCGGAATGACCAGCGCGGCGGCGACAACCGAGCAGGGCGCCAGCCTGGCCACCATCATGGGGCACACCGGAGCGCGCTGCTTCCTTGGCGGCTCGCCCCAACTCGTCGCGGTCGAACGGACGACCGCGCTGGGCTTCGCCGCCTCGGCGATCGAGAAGGGCGGCGACGACACGACGTTCACCGCCACCGACGCATTCGGCGCCTGGACGCAATACTCCGCGACGCCCAACGCCAACGTGCTGTCCAAACGCCCGTGGGACGCCCAGTACCTCTTCCCCTTGCACCGCACGCTGAACACCAACGCCAAGGGCGTCATTCATGTGGCCGGCACCGTGGGGGTCAGCGGCGTACTGAGCGGCAAGGTGACCGTGTACTCCACGGCCACCGGCGTGATCCTCGATGACTTGCGCTACGCCAACGACCCGGGCAAGGGCGTCTGCCAGGACATCTTCGGCATTCTGGCAGCCGCTGACGTGGTCGTCGCGGACAACTCGATCAACACACCGCAGGACGTCAACCCGGGCATCGGGACCACGTACAAGGTCATGGATGACACCAAGGACCTGTATCTGCACGGCGTCGTCATGGCGCTCAACACGTCGTTTACGGCGGAGAACTACTCGGGCGGGCCATCGAGCGCAACGAAATGTGAAGCGACTAACAACGGGCGCGGCTGCCTGTACCTCACCGGCGGACTGATTCAATTGGCCCGCGGGCCAGTGGGGCTGCTCTCGGGCAGGGGATACATCAAGCGGTACAGCTACGACCGCTGCGCCATCATCAACCCGCCGCCGTATTTCCCGACAACCGGCCGCTTTTCCGACAACCGGTATTACGAGCTTGATCCGGTGGGATTCAACGCCACGGCGCTCTACAAGGCCATTACGCCGGACAAGTAGCGTTCCCGACCGCCAAGCCGGCGATGCCGCGTAAGTCGTTGTCAGGCTGGCGGAAAGCTGGCCTGCGTTTTAGTAATACTTGCAGTGCCAAAGCCGAATTCATCCGCCCAGGCTGCGCTGCGCGACTCGCGGCCGCGCCCGGGTAATCTGCGCAAAAAGCTCCTCGGCCTTTCGAGGGCATTTGGCGCGCTCGTTCGTTTCACGACGCACGGCCCCACTTTCGCGGGCCGATCGCACACCGGACCGACCAAAGCTGGACCGCGCATGAGCAGGAATGTCTCCCGCGCGCCAGCCGGATTGGGTGTGGACGATCACGCGTGGATTCCGGACGCCACCAGCCTTGAGCCGGAGCGCACCCGCAGGGCGCGCTCGCATCGGTTCCCCCACAATCCACATCGCGCCCTACCTCGTGCGGAGTCGCCGAGCGACTGGTCGGGGGCGACCATCGATGAAGAGAGAAATACTGGTCAATGCGACCCCGCGCGAAACGCGGGTCGCCATTATCGAGGACGATCAGCTCGTAGAACTGCTGGTTGACCGGCCGGACGCCCGCCGCATGGTGGGCGACATATACCTGGGACGGGTGGATGCGGTGCTGCCGGGGATTCAGGCGGCATTCGTGGACATCGGCACCGAAAAGAGCGCCTTTCTCCACGCGGCGGACACCGTCCTTCCCGACGACGACAAGTCGGCACCGGACGACGACGCGGACGAAGCCGAGGAAGGCGAAGACGATGAGTCCGACCATCGCCCGCGCCGCAAGCGCGCCAAGGACGTTCCGATTCAGGACGCCGTCAAGCGTGGCCAGGACCTGATCGTTCAGGTCTCCAAGGAGCCGATCTCGACCAAGGGTCCGCGAGTGACCGCGGACGTCTCCCTCGCGGGGCGTTTCCTGGTCTACATGCCGTTCGCCTCGCGCGTGGGCGTGAGCCGCAAGATCGGCGAGCGGTCCGAGCGCACGCGCCTGCGCAAGATGGTGGAGGAGATCCTCCCGCCCGATTCTGGTGGCGTCATCGTGCGCACCGTGAGCGAGGACGCGACCAAGGAAACGTTTGGCCGCGAGCTGGAAACGCTCATGAACAACTGGAAGCGCATCAAGAAGAAGACGGCGTTCGTGCGCGCGCCGGCCAACGTACATCGCGAGACGAATCTCACGCGCAGCCTGATCCGCGACCTGTTCAGCGAGAAGGTGGAGCAGGTGACCGTGGACTCGAAGCAAGTCTTCAACGAGATCGTCGAGTACTTGAAGGGCGTGGCGCCGGACCTCATCGACCGCGTGAAGTTGTGCGAGGAGCAGGTGCCGCTCTTCGACAAGGCGAACATCGAAGGCGAGATCCGCGACTTGTTCAAGCGGCGCTGCGACCTGCCCTCAGGCGGCTACCTGATCATCGAGCCGACGGAAGCGCTGGTGTCCATCGACGTGAACTCCGGCCGCTATACCGGCAAGAAGGATCCTGAAAAGACGATTCTCAAGACGAACGTCGAGGCAGCCCGTGAAGTGGCGCGTCAACTGCGGCTGCGCGACGTGGGCGGCATCGTGGTCGCGGACTTCATCGACATGGAAACGCGGTCCAACCGCGACAAGGTGTTGCACGAACTGCGGACGCACCTGGGCCGTGACCGCGCACGCACCAAGGCCTTTGCCGTGAGCGACCTGGGCCTGATCGAGATGACGCGCCAGCGCGTGCGGCAAAGCCACTTGCAGAGCATGACCACCGCTTGCGCGGTGTGTCATGGGACGGGCCGGGTGTTCACGCCCGACACCGTCGTTCGGCGCGTGGAGCGCTCGATTCGCCGCATGTCGGTTGAGGGGAAGCGCGATCACCTGCTGGTGAAGCTGCATCCCGACGTCGCGATGTATTTGCTCGAGCAGGAGCGCGACTACAGCAAGAAGCTCGAGAAGATGGCGGGGTTTCATCTTGAGCTGCGGGACGATCCGTTGCTCAAGCCGGACGAGTTCAAGCTGGTACTCAAGTCGGCCGGGCGCGATGTGACGCAGCAGTACGCCGTGGCATAGTAGCCTGAATTGACAACGACTTAGCTATTGCCTAAGTTTTGAGGCTCAATGTCAGCAAAGCCAGAAATGTCCTACGCAATCATCCGCACCGGCGGTCGCCAATTCCGCGTCGAGCCGGGCAAAAAATACCGCTTTCCCACGCTCGAGGGCGAGGCCGGCGGAAAGATCGAGTTCACTGACGTCCTCCTGGGCACCGTTGGCAAACAGGTGCAGCTCGGCGCTCCGCGCCTGGGCAAGGCGAAGGTCAGCGGCGAGATCATCAAGCATGGCCGCGGCGACAAGATCATTGTCTTCAAGATGAAGCGCCGGAAGAACTACGCGAAGAAGCAGGGACATCGGCAGGGCTACACCGAAGTGAAGATCAACGACATCAATCTCGGCTAGGCCAAGAGACCGGTATGGCACACAAGAAAGGCGTTGGTTCGTCGCGCAATGGTCGCGACTCGAACCCGAAATTCCAGGGCGTCAAGAAGTACGGCGGCGAGCGCGTGACGGCCGGCAACATCATCATTCGCCAGGACGGCACCAAGGTGCATCCAGGCAGTAATGTCGGCATGGGCACGGACTACACGCTGTTCGCGCTGATCGACGGCGTTGTGAAGTTCGAGCACAAGAGCGCCAAGCGGTACAAGGTCAGCGTCTACGCGCCCCAGAAGGCGACGTCGGCAGCGTAGCCGTCCGTCCCATTCAGTCCTCGGCGCCCCGCAATCGCAGGGCGCCGTTTTCTTTTCCGGCCACGCCGGAACTCGCGGGCGCTCCAACACGTAGGATTCAGTGACTGGAGGAATACCATGGCACTTTGGAACAAGCTCAAGGACGAACTGAGTCGCGCTGGCAAGGCCGCGCAGGAAGCCATCGACGAGGGCAAGCTGCGCCTCGATCTCATGCGCAGCCGTCAGGCGATGGACAAGGCCGCTACGAAGGTGGGCTACGCCGTGTACCGCGCCCGAAAGGCCGGAGGCGATGTGCCGGCCGACGAGTACGCGCGGCTCTCGTCTGTGGTCGCCAATGCCGAATCTGAAATCGAGCGGATCGAGACCCTGATGCGCGAAGCAGCAGGTCGCCGGAAGGGAGTCCCGGGCGACCC
>JBBTFS010000025.1:27019-32600 GCA_038060705.1 Gemmatimonadota bacterium | reverse complement strand
GTTCGATATCGCTGCATCAGCATCTCCTGCCGCGAGGGCGTGGTACTTTCGACCCCGCGTACCAGCACGTGCTCCGCATAGGTGCTGAACTCGAACGGATCGCCGGACCACACAACGACGTTCGCCACCTTGCCGGCTTCCAGCGAGCCGTAGCGGTCTGAAACGCCGAACACGCGCGCCGGCACCAACGTCACGGCCTGCAGCGCGTCGTCCCAACTCATCCCGTACGCCACAGCGTTGCCAGCTTCCTGCTTCACGTTGCGGACGTTGAACCCGCCGCCGTCACTCACGCCCGAGTCGGTGATGAGGATGACATCCACCCCCGCGCGCCGCAGCAGCGCCGCGTTCTCCTGACGGGACGCCAGGTTGGCGAAGCCACCCGGAATGTTGTTCATCGCGCCCGTGAGCACAGGCACGCGCGCCGCCGCGAGCTTTGACGCGATCTGCCACGCCTCGGCGCCACCGGCGATGATGATGCGGACGTTGGCGTCGGTGCCCAGCTTGATCGCCGCATCGATGTCTGACGCCTTGTCGGCGAGGAGCACGAGCGGCAGGCGACGCTCCACGACTGGAACGAGCGCCTCGAGATCCGCGCGCCCGGCCGCAAAGTCGCGGGTACCTGCCTTCTCGTACTCCGCACGGCGCCCGGCGTACGTCCGCGCGTCCTCGAGAATCTCGCGCAGCTTGCCGATGACCTCCGCGCGAGCGTTGAGGCCCGCCGAGCCTTTGTCGGTTTGCGCAACCATCGCCACCGGCGCCCTGGCCAGCATGTCTGCCACGCCGCCCTCAACGAGATCCATGATCGCCGCCTGTCCGGAGATCAGTCCGCCGGTTGGCGCAAGCACGACGGTGGTGATGCCCTCGTCGCGCGCCGGCGCTATCAACACCGATGCCGGGTTCATGCCTTCCCAGACGTTGAACGCCGCGGCGATGCCATCCTTTCCGCGCGCCGAAACGTCGCGTGTCCCGGTCTCCTGACTTACTTCAACGAGGCCTATCTGCGTCCCGGAATTGATCAGACCAGGAGTGACCCACTTGCCAGTTGCGTCGATACGCCGGGCGTCGCCGGGAATCGACACGTTGGTGCCGACTTGAACGATGCGACCGTCTCGAATGAGGACGGTACCGTTCTCGATCGGAGCACCAACCAGCGTGTAGATCCTGCCACCAGTGATCGCGACGGTTTGCGCCGAGAGCGCGGCCGCACACAACAGTGAGGGAATGGAAAGCCTCATGAGGCGGCGCATTATTGGTTGCCTCCCGGAAGGCGGAGCTCCGGCACGAAACCAAGCTCGAAATCCGTGCGCCAGCGTTGCGCCGCATCCAGACGGTCGAACGTCAGCGCACCGTCCACCCACACCTTCTCGGTGCGCGAGTACACGCTGAAGGGATTGCCGGACCACAGCACCACGTCGGCATTCTTGCCGACTTCAACGGTGCCGATCTTGTCCTGAAGGCCCAGCGCCCACGCGGGATTGGCCGTGATCCACTTGATGGCCTGATCCGGCGTGACCGTCGACCCGATATCACGCGCGGCGTACATCGCCTTGGCCGCCTCTTGATTGAGTCGCTGCGAACCGGACGGATCGTCCGAGTGAATGACGACGCGGGCGCCGGCCTTGTCGATGATGGCGGCGTTGGCCTTGACGCCGTCGAGAGCTTCCATCTTGAAGGCGCCCCAATCCGCCCAAACGGACGACGCGATGCTGTCACGGGCGAGAACGTCCGCGAGCTTGTACGACTCGACACCGTGATGGAACGATCGGATCGAATAGCCGAACTCGCGGGCGATGTCGATCATCTGCGCCATCTCGTCCGCGCGATAGCAGTGGTTGTGGACGTAGATGTTGCCGCGCAGCACCTCCGCCAGCGTCTCGTTGCCAAGATCGCGCGCCGGCGCATCGCCCTGATGATCCGCGTTCCACTTGTCCCAGCGCCGACGGTACTGCTCCGCGGCGATCCACGCCGAACGGTAGCCCGCCACATTGCCCATCCGGGTGGACGGCCCGCGGCTGGCGTACACGCGCTTGGGGTTTTCGCCGCATGCCATCTTGAGGCCATATCGCGCGCCCGGGAATTTCATGCCCTGCACGGTGCGGGACGGAACGACCTTCAACACCACGCCGCGTCCGCCGATGAGGTTGGCGGATCCGGGAAGCACCTGCAGCGTCGTGACGCCGCCTGCCAGGTTGCGCGGGAACTGCGGGTCCTGCGGCCACACCGAGTGCTCAGCCCACACGTGCGCCGTCACGGGGTTGGTGGCTTCGTTGCCGTCGTCGTTGCCCCGCGTCCCCGGAGCCGGGTAAACGCCAAGGTGTGAATGCGTGTCGATGATGCCCGGGGTCACGAACTTCCCGGCGCCGTCGATCACCAACGCGTCCGGCGGCGCCACCAGGTTCGTACCTACGTCGGCGATCTTGCCATCGCGCAAGAGGACCGCACCGTTCTGAATGGATGGTCCGGCCGCGGTCATCACGGTGACATTCCGGATGAGCGTGGTGCGCGACGGGGATGCCTTGTACGTGCTGGGAAACGGGTCCGCATTCGGCGTGGATGTGGCGCCGAGGCCGGCCGTAGTCTTCGCCGCCGACGCGGCTGCGCCTTGGGGAGCAGGCGCTGAGCCAGACTGAGCCGGTCGCGCACAGCTCAGCGACGCGAGGAGCAGGACAGGGAGCGCTTTCACGGTCTGCATTCGGTTGGAGGCCTCGAATCGGGACTGGGTGTGGGAACGGCATGAACGCTAACAGGACGGCAAGCGCGTGCCAGACGTCGCCAGCTTCGGCAGCGCAATGCTGCTATAGGTTCGGGAGGATGCGCACGTCGTCCGTGCAAACGCCGGCCACGCCGAGGCCAAGGAGTCGTTTGGCGTGGGGCCCGGAGTTGACGGTCCAGACGATCACACGGACGGACAGGTCCGACGCCGCCTTCATGAACGTGGCGTCGACGAGACTGTGGTGCGGCCACACGTCCCTCGGCTTCACCCGGCGATGAGCCTCCACGAGCTGCCCGACGGGATCGTGGGTACCTCGGTCAAGCAGGGCGCCCCGTGCGACGTCCGGAGCGGCCAGCCTGGCGCGCTCCACGGCGGCGTGATCGAACGAGTGGACGGCGTAGCGTTTGCCGTGGCGTTTGGCGACATCGAGTGCGGCCGTCTCCACTCCACGCCCCTTGAGTTCGATGTAGACGGCTGCTCGATCACCCACCGCGCGAAGCACGTCCTCCAGGCGCGGGATCCGGGCATCGCCGGCGAGCCGAATGGCGGAAACGGCGTCCCAGTCGATGTCGGCCAGTGCCTTGCCGTCGGCATGCTCATCGTGATGCACCACCACCACGCCGTCCCGCGTCCGATGCACGTCGAGCTCGATGGCATCGGCGCCTCGCTCCAGCGCCAACTCGAAGGCCGGCATGGTGTTCTCCAGGCGCTCCCTGGACGCACCCCTGTGGGCGATCCGCTCATACCCTCGTGGTACTTCAGGCATGACCGTTAATATTCCGCAACCCGCCGGACGGCAAGCGCTTAGCGGGTTAACGAACCGGCGGCGCCAACGTCTACCTTTGCGGGTGAATGACTGATCCGGACCGGAGCGGTGGCGACCCGAGGGACTTCGAGCTCATTGCCGCCTGGAAGGCCGGAGATCAGCGCGCTGCGACCGAATTGGTGCAGCGCCACGCATCCGCCCTCGCGCGCTTCGCGGCCAGTTGCGGCGCTCGCGATGAGATCGAGGAACTGGTGCAGGACACGTTCGTGAGGGCATTCGCGTCGCTGGATGGTTTTCGGGGCGAGAGTGGTTTTCGGACGTGGCTGTTTACCATCGAGCGGCGCTTGCTGATCGACCGCCTTCGCGCTGAACGCCGGCGGCCACAGGCGGCGGAGCTCACGGAGGACACCGCCTCGACGACGTTCGACGCTTTGGACGGGGTGGTGGCCGACGAGACGGCGGCGAAGGTGAGGAGGGCGGTGGGGCGCTTGACACCCACCCAGCGGGAGGTGTTCGTGCTGAGGGTGACGGAAGGGTTGTCGTACAAGGAGATCGCCGAGGCGGTGGGAACCACTGAGGGTGCTGCCAGGGTGCACTACCACAATGCGATGCGCGCGGTAAAGGAGTGGCTCGATGAATGACTGTCCGAACGTGACGATGCGTGAGATGCTGCCGGAGCTGTTGAACGACCGGTTGGAGGCTGACGCACGCGCGCAGGTGCAGTCGCACGCCGATGCGTGCGCCGACTGTCGGGCCGAACTCGAGCTGCTGCGCACGGTGCGCGCCAGCGCACCGGCGCCCCGAGTGGATGCCGCGCGCATCTCGGCTGGTATCGCGCCGTATCATCGCCGATCGGCGTGGGCGTCAGCGGCGCGGTCCTGGCCGTTGCGTGTCGCCGCGGCCGTGATTCTCGTCGCCGGTACGGCAACCATCATGCGACAGGGCAGTGCCTCGTTGGGTCAACCGGATACGGTGCTCGCCGCGGCCGCGTCGCCCGCGCTGTCCGTAGGCGCGTTGGCTGACATCCCGGATCAGGACCTTCGCGCGCTCATGACGGAATTGGGCAGGATTCAGGCAGTGACCTCCTCCGAGCCGGATGTCGTGGTGCCGGCCGTTGGCGGCAGCAGCGGAGGCGGCCAATGAGATTCGCCGGCACTCTCCTCGCCACGTTGCTTCTCCTCACGGCAGTCGACGCCACGGCTCAGCGGCCCGGTCGGCCGATGGCCGGCCGTGGCCAAGGTCGGATGCAAGACCAGCGCGCTCAGCTTGAGGACGACGTTCGCCGCGAATTCGCGCGCGCCGTCCGAGAGCGCGTGGGGCTCAACGACGACCAGATGCAGAAGCTGGGGCCGTTGACCCGGAAGTACGAAGAGCAGCGGCGCCAGACTCAGGCGGATGAGCGCAACACGCGCATCCGGCTTCAAGCCGCGCTGCTCGACGAAAACCCCGCGGACTCCGCCAAGGTCAACCAGCTGGTGCAGCAGCTGCTCGACATCCAGAAGCGCCGCGTCGCAATCGCTGAGGCGGAGCAGAAGGAACTGGGCTCGATCATGACCGCGCATCAGCGCGCGCGGTACCTGGGGCTCCAGGAGCAAGTCCGGCGCCGGCTGGAGCAGATGCGGCCGGGCATGGGCGGCCCGCCGGAGGGAATGCCGCCGCGTGACGGGCCGCCTCCGGCACCCGAATCAGCCGCGCCCGACTCCGTGTTTTCATTCGCGTCGCGGCGCAGCCGCCAACCGCGAGGATTCTCGTGGACGACCAGGAACGCGGCTTGGGACGGGCCCGTATCAAGGTCCCGGTGGGTTCGCGCCGGTTGACGTTTTCGGCGCCCGGATGCCGGCGCGATTCGCTTTTGGTTGACGCCCGTTCGGGACCTGAGCAGACGGTGTACAAGGCCCTGACCTGTCAGTAATCGCAACGCCATCGCGTTGTCCTGCGCGACGCTGAGTGTAGTTTTCGCTCTCAGCCCGGGTGGCGGAACTGGCAGACGCACGGGACTCAAAATCCCGCGGTCGCAAGACCGTACGAGTTCGACCCTCGTCCTGGGCACTGCGGCAGGTTCGCCTTGACTCCGCGACGGCGCGACCGACCTTAACAATCAC